>CAJMMA010000055.1 GCA_905214435.1 uncultured bacterium | reverse complement strand
CGGGTGCCCTACCGGGAGTAGCCCCGACGGTTGACAAAACTATAGGAACACCCAATGAGTGAAACTACTCATTTAAGTGCGTCCCCAATGAGTGCTAGAGCAGGTTCTCCTGTACCCATGCGATGATGTCACTCGATTCGTAGAGTGGTTTACCGTCGATGAATAGGCAGGGGACCTGGCGCTTGCCGCCGACGGCGATGAGCGTCTGCTCGGCATCGGGGTCGGTCGAGATATTGCGCTCGGGGATGGCCACGCCGTTATCGGCCAGGAAGCGCTTGACCTTTATGCAATACGGGCAGCCGGTCATAACGTACAACACGAGCTCGTGATCAGTAGCCATAAGTCTCCAATCGGTTGAGGTTTCGATTGAAATACCCAAAGCCGCTGCGGTCTATGCGTGAGCCGATGACGACTCGATCGCCTGAACCAGAAACGCCGTGGCGCCGGCGCCGCAGGGCTTGTCGTAGTAGTCGATAAAGCGCTGATCGGCAAGATAGCCGTGGGCGAGGCCCAGGTATGCTTCGTCTTGGGGTTCGTGTCCCCAGTTAAGGCCAATCCATCGACGGTGCATTGCGACAAGCTTGCGCGCCTCACTTCCATCCGGTTCGCCGTCGCCCATGGCGATCGAGAGCTGGCCCAGAATAGCGCGTTCAAGTTCCTTCATGTCGTTCCATGTCTCGGGGTCCATGTCCAGCAGTGCCTCGTTTGCTGCATCGACGGCCTCGTCGCCATAGCGCGCCCGCGCCTCGGCACCGTAGCGCTCCTCGTTTTCCTGCACGGTGCGCCAGCGCTCCAATTGCGGCAGCACGGCGCCCATGAGCGAGACGGCTTCGTCGAGCGACATACCGGTGTTTTGTGCCAGGCGCGGGACGCAATCCTCAATCATGGCCTCCATCGTGGTCTCGTAGGTGTACTTGCCGTGGTCGTAGCACCACTTGCAGTAATGGTCGGTCGTTGCGCCGTGAGCATCGGTGCCGCAGTCGTCGGGCGTGAGTATCATGCCGCAGCTCTGGCAATAGTGCTCGGGCATTTCGAGCAGGTGGGACAGCGGTTCTCCGGTTATGGCGGCAATGAGCTTCATCATGTCGATGCCCGGCGTGACTTCGCCGCGTTCCCAACGGCTGACGGCTTGGCGTGTGACGAAGAGCTTGGCGGCGAGTTGCTCTTGGGTGAGATTGTTGTCGCGGCGGATGGCGATGAGCTTTTCTGCAAAGGCCATGACGGCTCCTTTCTGCTGTTTGTTGCTTTAAGCATACGCGGCGGCCGGCACCCTTCCAAGCAACCGTTGGTTGCGCGACGGGGACCGCGGCGAAGAATTGCGCGCAACACCCCACGCCTCCATGCCGTACAATGACCGGCATGGAACCTATTGCACACATACATACCGACCTGCCACAGAAGTTCGGCATCCCACGCAACAGCTTTTTGGCGCCCCATCTGCAGGGACGCATCGTCTTTGAGCCGGAATTTGCCTCCAACGCTGCAGTTGAGGGTCTGGACTCCTTCTCTCACCTATGGCTGCTATGGTGCTTCGAAAACGGAACGCCCGGCGGCACGGCTAAGGACATAGCCGCCGATGCCAAAACGCAGGACAGGTCCGGCACCAACGCAAAATGGTCGAAAACCGTGCGCCCACCGCGTCTGGGTGGAGCCGAACGCGTGGGCGTGTTTGCCACGCGCAGTCCGTTTCGCCCTAATCCCATCGGGCTCACCTGCGTCAAGCTTGATCGTGTCGAGCTCACCGACGATGGTCCCATCATCCATGTGCTGGGGGCCGACCTGCGCGACGGTACGCCCATCTACGACATTAAGCCTTACATTCCGTTTGCGGACTGTCACCCGGATGCGACGGGCGGCTGGATTGAGGACGCGCCATGGCAAGAGCTCGATGTCGAGCTCCCGCAAGCGCTGCGGGACATGGTCCCGGACACAAAGCTCCCCGGCTTGATCGAGGTGCTCCGCCAAGATCCGCGCCGTGCGGGCAGCAAACACGAGCCAAACCGCGTTTACCATTTGGCTTACGCTGGGCTTGACATATCGTTTACGGTCGACGGAACCAGGTTGACGATAACCGCCATCAACGACGCGCGAGACTAACCAGCCATTCGTCCGCACCCGTCAAATTAAGCGCCAAACTCCGCTCCAAAACCGCCCACGCTGGTGGACAATAACGCCTACCGAAACAATCCGCTTTGCACGGGAGCTCAGCATGAAATACGACTTTACCTCGCTTATCGACCGCCACGGTATGGACGCCATTGCCGTTGACTCCTGGGGAGAAATTCCCGACATGGCTCCGAACGCACCCGACGAGGGCTTCGACCGCATCCCCATGTGGGTGGCGGATATGAATTTTGCCACGGTGCCCACGGTTCAGGAACACATCATTCAGCGCGCCCAGCATCCCATGTTTGGCTATTTCAATCCGCGTGACGAGTACTTCGACCGCATCATCGAATGGCAAAGCCGTCGCAACGGCGTTGAGGGCTTGGCGCCGGAGCATATCGGCTACGAAAACGGCGTGCTGGGCGGTGTCGTGTCGACGCTGCGCGCATATGTCCAGCCGGGCGATGCGGTACTGGTCCACAGTCCCACCTACATCGGCTTTACCAAGTCTATCGAAGCCGCGGGCTATCGCATTGTCCACAGCCCGCTTAAGCTCGACGATCGGGGCGTGTGGCGCATGGACTTTGAGGACATGGAGCGAAAGCTCGCCCAAAACCACATCCATGCCGCGGTGTTCTGCTCGCCGCACAATCCCTGCGGCCGCGTATGGGGGCGCGACGAGATCGAACGTGCCATGGACATCTATCGTCAGCACGATTGCGTGGTGATCTCGGATGAGATTTGGTCCGATATCATCCTGTCGGGTCACAAGCATATCCCGACGCAGTCGGTGAGCGAGGACGCCCACATGCGCACGGTTGCCCTCTACGCGCCCAGCAAGACGTTTAACCTGGCGGGCCTGGTCGGCAGCTACCACATCATCTATAACGAGACGCTGCGCGACCGCGTGTGCGCCGTGTCCAACAAGACCCACTACAACGAGATGAACGTCCTTTCGATGCACGCGCTTATCGGTGCCTACCAGCCGCAAGGCTACGAGTGGGTTGATGAGCTCAATGAGGTCATCGAGGGCAACGTCGACTACTTCTGCAATTACGTGGACAAGCATTTTGCGGGCGTGTCCTATTCGCGTCCGCAGGGCACCTACATGGTGTTTCTGGACTGCACCGAGTGGTGCCGCGAGCATGGCCGCGATATTCAGTGGCTGCTCGACGAGGGCGCTCGTGTGGGCGTGGGGTATCAGGACGGCCGCCCGTTCCACGGGCCCTGCCACATTCGCGTGAATCTGGCACTGCCCCTTTCGCGGGTAAAGGAGGCGTGTGAGCGCCTGGACCGCTACGTTTTTGGGGTATAGGGGGGCGCTCGATTCGAGTGCTGCCCCATGCGCCCACGCCGTCAAAATGCGTGGGCGCATGGGGCGCAGAGGGTAGCGAGCGCGTTTTTCGCATTCGCTACTTTTCCTGAATCTGCTTGCCGCAAAGATGCTCAATTGAAATCTCGTAGAGTTGGACGCCCTTGATGTCTTTGGCGATTTCTTCCTCGACTTCTTCGGCAGAAGGGTAGTACTTAAGCGCGAGCTGGCGGACTTTGTCCTCGATAAACGCAGGCGCTTCATCTACCAGGCGGCAACGGCCAAAGACCACAGTGCTCATGACGTAAGGAGCCCAGTCGCCGTCCTTGTACCACTCGTTGCCGTAAACGGTAAAGCAGACTTTATCGTCACGCCTGAGCGAATCGACCTTGTGGCCGGCCTTGGCGCCATGGAAATAAATCTTGTCGTGCTCGGCGTCAAAGAAGTAGTTGACGGGAATGGCATAGGGGTAGCCATCATCGCCGTTGACGGCAAAGACGCCGCGCTTACAGGTGGCGAGCAACTCGCGCGCTTCCTCGTCAGTGATGGCGCGTTTCTTTCGACGTAAGGGCCTAAACATCGTTGGCTTCCTTTCTGGCTGTGCATGGTGGTTAAACGCAAACTATAGCGAAACAGTTCCGTTTTTCTTGATGCGGGCGAGTATGTTTTTGAGCTTGTTAAAGTCGAGCGGTTTGGGCAGATGGGCGTTCATACCGGCATCGTGTGCCGCCTTGGCGTCCTCGTTGAAGGCGTTGGCAGTGAGCGCGATGATGGGGATGTCGGCTGCATCGGCCTTTTCGCTCAGACGAATCGCGCGGGTTGCCTCGTAGCCATCCATGCCCGGCATCATGATGTCCATCAGGATCGCATCGAAGCTGCCGGCGGGACGACTAACGTATAGGTCGACTGCTTTGTTGCCGTCGGCGGCGCGCGTTACGACGATGCCTTCGCTTTCGAGTAGAGCCTGGGCAATTTCGGCATTGAGCTCGTTGTCTTCTGCCAAAAGGACGTTCATGCCGGCAAGCGAGCGACTGTATGTCTGCTTGGACGCACGTTCTTTTGCCTGAGGGTTCTTGTCGATATCGAGCGGTATCTGGACGTTGAACGTGCTTCCCGCGCCAACCTCACTCGAAATCTCAATCGTGCCGCCCATCATATCGATGAGCGATTTGACGATAGACATGCCAATGCCGGTTCCTTGGAACTTGCTACGCGCATCGTCGCCTTCCTGGGCAAACGGCTCGTAAATGTGCGTCAAAAACTCGGGCGTCATACCAATGCCGGTATCCGAGACGCTAAAGCAAAACACGGCGTGCTCGTCGTCGACCGGTTTGATGGTCGATGAGAACGTGACGGTGCCTCCGTGCTTGTTGTACTTGATGCTGTTGTCGAGCAGGTTGACAAGGATCTGCCGAATATGGGTGGGGCTGCCGATCATATATTGGTCGACAGCGTAGGGCTCGCTGGTGTCGAGCATGGTTATGCCGCGGTCCGATGCGCGGAGCTTGCACAGTACGAGCGCATTGTCGCACAGCTCTTTAAGGTTGAATGATTCGTGCTCGAGCGTCACTTTGCACTCCTCGATCCTGCCCATCTCGAGGATGTCGTTAATCAGTGACAGCAGGTGATTGGCGGCAACGCGCGCCTTGGCGCGGCTTTCGCGGGCGACCTGCATGTCGCCTTCTCTCAATTCCTCAATTTCGATAAGGCCTAGGATGCCGTTGAGCGGCGTGCGGATGTCGTGGCTCATGCGCGTGAGGAAAGCGGTTTTGGCGGCGTTGGCGGCATCAGCTTTCTGCCGTTCCTCCTGTGCGCGGTAAAGCGACCAGACAAGGATGGCGATGCTGGTGAGCAAGATGCAGATGATAACAGTCGCAATGGCGGTGCGGTTACGATAGAAAAACTGGAACGTGTCCGATTCTTGCGCCGAGTACGATGTGGGGAAATAGCTGTTTGCAGAGAGCGATTCACCTGCATTGACGATGCCCTTATTGATGATTCCCAGCAGCTCGGGCTTGCCGCGCGAAATTAAACACGATAGTTGCGCCGTGTTGGTGAGTTCCTGTGTTTCGAAATCCTCGATGTCGTAGATGTCGCGGAGAGTTTCCAGGCGCGTGCTGGGGACAATGATGCAACGTGCCTTCCCCTCATTGAGGGCTTTGAGCACCTCGCCGTCATTCGAATACTCGGTTACCGTTGCGTTCGGAAAGAGACTTTCGAGCTCAAAACGGTTAACGATTGTGCTCTTTGTACAAGCGATGTTCTTAAGGTCGCTGTTCAGGTTTTTGCCACTGTGAATGGCGGTCAGCGAAACCGTTCCCATCGAGTTTGACTGGATGACCCCTGTCTGCTCGGCGAGCCAGTAGTCGCGAAACAACGGCAGGGCGACATCGATGGTTCCGTTGGAAAGGGCTTTGATCATTTGCTTGTTGTTCGAGAGTGCGATTGTATTGACCGTAATGCCAAACTTGTCGTGCAACGTCGTTGCAAGCGAGGCGAGCGACCCTTCCATTTCGCCGTCGTCATTTTGCGTACAGTAGGGAAGTTGGTTTTTAAGATAGCCGAGCGTGATGGTATTGCCGTTTTCTTTGAGCCAGGTGGTCTCGGTGCCGGTGAGCGATGACGAGCCACTGTTTTGGGTCGAGTAACTCGATTTGACTTCCTCGTTATAGCGCGGGTTATCGCGGGCGATGGTCGCCATGGCGGCGTTGATGTCGTTCATCAGGTCAGGGCGGCTTTTGGGAACGGCAAAATAGTAGTCGCTCGAGCCTACGTAGAACATGGGTGACGCATCGGGCGACGAAATGGTGTCGTTCATGATGACGGCGTCGACCTCGCCGTCTGCAAGCGCCTCAAAGAGGGCACTGCCGGTGTCGATTTCTTTATAGGTGCAGGTAACGCCTTCGTCGGCGAGCCACTGCTGGCCGACGATAGTTTGCATAACGCCGGCGTTGCAGCCGATGGTAAGGCCTTGGAGCGCCTGGGGGTCGCCTTTGGCAAGGTCGTCGCGATCGGGCCTGGCGTAGATGTAGTAGCGCTCAGTGCCCTCGGGGTTCGAGGAAAAGAGCAGCTTCTGCTCGCGCTCTGCCGAATACGAGATGTTGGGCATGAGGTCGATTTCGCCCGCCTCGAGCATGTCCATAAGCTCGGAGAAGGTGCCGCTAACGTATTCGTATTGCCAGCCCTTTGTGTAATACGAGAGGGTCTGGAGGTACTCGTAGCCCCATCCCGAGAGGCGCTCGCCCGGCGTGCCTTCCTGGAAGCCTTTGTTGTTGACGAGCCAGCCAACGCGGACCGTCTTGACCTGCTGGTCGGAGTCGGCGGCAAAGGCTGGGGTGGGCATGACGGCGCTCAGTATGGCGAGCGCGGCAAGCGCGACGGCCAGGGTGCGATATAGAGCCAAGCGAAGGACGGCGGAAGGTTTCACATGAAATCCTATCGAGTTGAGACAGTTTCGCATAAGGATACCAGCTCAGCCTGCCCATTCAGCCGCCGCACCGCTAAACGGTCACTCCCGGCAGTTGGGGACAGTCCCTTTCTGCCGGGTGTGGGACAATAACGAGCGAATGTGATTGGGCGTCTGGAAAAGGGGTCGCGATGAACAAGTTGAGGACGCTTGCCGACGTGTTGCGCCAGGCTGGCTTTGCACGCATCACGGGCCTGTTTCTCGTCTTCTATCTGCTGTGCTCGACGGCCGTCTGGCTGTCCGAGCCCACGACCCTTACGTTTGGCGACGGCCTCTGGTTTAGCTTTGAGACCGTATCGACCATCGGCTTTGGCGATATCCCGGCCGAAACGCCGGTTGCCCGCGCTATCACTGTCGTTTTGAGCGTCATCAGCATCTTCTACATCGCCATGCTCACGGGCGTGGCGGTGAACTACTGCAATACGCTCATCAAGATGCGCCAAAAGGATACCATGGCGCGCTTTATGGACGATCTTGAGCATTTGGAAGAGCTCGATCGTGACGAGCTTGCCGACCTATCGCGCCGTGTGCGCGAATATCGCCGACGCCAACGCTAGAACGGGCGACGCGCGTCACGACGAGGGGGACTGAATATGAATATCACGGTATACCTGGGCGCGAGCGTCGGCAACGACCCGGCGTTTCTGCCTGCAGTGCGAGAGCTCGGCACGTGGATTGGCTCCAACGGGCACGCGCTGGTATACGGCGGGTCCAAATCGGGCCTGATGGGTGCGCTCGCCGATAGCGTACTCGATGCCGGTGGACACGTGACGGGCGTGGAGCCGAGCTTTTTTATCGAGGCCGAGTTTCAGCACGATGGCATCGACGACCTCATCGTGACGAGCGACATGGCCGAGCGCAAGGCCAAGATGATTGAGCTCGGTGACGCGTTCATCGCCTTTCCCGGTGGGACGGGTACGCTCGAGGAGATTGCCGAGGTCATGTCGGCCGTGTCGCTGGGGCATCTGAGTGCGCCGTGCATCCTGTATAACCTGGACGGTTACTACAACGACCTCAAGGCGCTGCTCGGACACATGATTGATAAGGGCTTATCGAGCCCGCAGCGCCAGCACGGCATCTACTTTGCCGACGATTTGCGCGAGATTGCCTCGATTATTACCGGATAAGTCTTGAGCCTGCCCCACTATGACTCCCAATGGTGCCGTTTGCGGCGCAGACGGTTGGCTCGTTCAGGCAACGCTCGCTCTACAATAAAACGTATCTTTGTCGATTTTGACCACGGGAGGTCCCGATGGATAACCTTGCAAAACCCAAAAACCGTGCGCTGTTTTTAGTGAGCGTGGTCGTGACCGGTGCGTTTGCGGGCGCCGCGGTCTGGCTGTTTTTCTTTGCGATGGAGCACGGTATCGACTATCTATGGACCGAGATCCCTCATATGCTGGGCGTCGCTTCGCCCGAGCTCGCGAGCGGTCCGTTCGGTTTTTTGCCGTACCCGTTTTTCGTCTGCCTGCTGGGCGGCCTGCTGATCGGTCTGTACGAAAAGCTTACGGGCACCAAGACCGACGACCTCAACCAGGTGATGGCCAAGGTCAAACAAGACGGACGCTACCCGTATGACAATCTGGGCAAGCTTTCGCTCGCGGCATTGCTGCCGCTGCTGTTTGGCGGAAGTATTGGACCGGAGGCCGGCCTGACCGGCGTTATCGCGGGTCTGTGCAGCTGGGTCGGCGACCGCATGCGTCACTTTGGCGCCGAGTTTAGGCAGCTCACGCTTCTGGGCACCCAGGCTGCCCTGACGGCGCTCTTCACCGCGCCCGTCTTTGGCTTTGTGGCGCCGCTCGCCGGTAGCGCCGACGGCCAGGGCGCCAACGACGACGAGGACTCTGAGTCCGACGAGATCACCATCAAGCTCCCCAAGGCGCAAAAGACCGTGGTCTACGGCATCGCAATTGCCGGCGGCCTGGGTACCTATCTGCTGCTCGGCCAGCTCATGGGCGGCGGTATGGGTATGCCGAGGTTCGAGGCTGCCCAGGTGGGCAACCTTGAGCTTGCCTGGCTCATTCCCCTGGCACTCATTGGTACGGCCTGCGGCTGGCTGTACTTTGTCTCTGAGCATGCAAGCGAGGCACTGTCCCATGCCATAGGGGAGCGCCCTGTCGTCAAGGCCATGCTAGCCGGTCTGGCGCTCGCCATCTGTGGCACGGTCCTGCCCTACACCATGTTTGCCGGCGAGACCCAAGCCGACGTGCTCATGGAGACCTATCTGACCATTCCCGCCGGCGTGCTTATCGCGACTGGTCTTGTTAAGGCTATGCTGACGCCCGCCCTCATCAACCTTGGTTGGCGCGGCGGCCACTTCTTCCCGGTTATCTTCTCGGGTGTGAGCCTGGGCTATGGCCTTGCCATCCTCACCGGCGCCGATCCGGTCTTTTGCGTCGCCGTCTGCACGGCCTCGACGATGGGCGCGGTCATGCGTCAGCCCGTCATGGTCGTGGGCCTGCTGCTCATGTGCTTCCCGCTCAAGGGTATCGTTTGCATGATCATCGCCGCCGTCATCGCGGCGGGCATTCCGCTGCCCAAGCCGCTGCGCAAGTAGCACGGTAGCGCGCGGGCAATACAAACATCTCAAGCCCGGTGTGGGCGCTGTGTCACGGATTTGCGGGTGGACTGAATCTCGCCTGGCACCGACGCTACTTCCAAATCGCGAGCGCGGCGGTGCCCAGCACGATGAGGAAAAGGCCGATGGCGCTTCGATGCGACAGCTTTTCGTTGAAGGCCAGTCGTGCGAACAGCACCGATACGACAATCGATAGTTTGTCGATTTGCACGACGACGCTCACCTGGCCTGCAGCGATGGCGTAGTAGTACAGCAGCCACGACGCGCCGGTCGCAATGCCCGATGCCGCAAGAAATGCGAGTTCGCGCGGGTCAATGCGCGCGACCTGCTCCAGCTTTCCCTTGGCAGCCACGATTGCCCATGCCATAACAAGTACCACACAGGTGCGGATTGCCGTGGCCAGGTTTGACTCGACACCTTCGATGCCGATCTTGGCGAGGACGGAGGTGAGTGCCGCGAACACGGCGGCGCCGAGGGCGTAAGCGAGCCAGGCTCGGTCTTGCTTTTGCTCTGCGCCGACGGACTGCTTTTTCTCGATCATCAAAAACGTGCCGAGCGTGATAACTGCGGTTCCCACGAGCTTGACCGCCAGGTTGCCTGTCTCACCAAAAAGCACTATGGCGATCAGCACGGCGAGCACGGTGCTCATCTTGTCGACGGGTACAACCTTGTTGACGTCTCCGATGCTGAGCGCCTTAAAGTAACAGATCCACGAGGCGCCGGTGGCGAGTCCCGAGAGGGTGAGGAATAGCCAGGCTTTGGCGGGAATGGCGCCGATTGCTCCGATGGATCCAGAAATGCCCGCCATTGCCCAGGCAAATACGAGCACCACGCAAGTACGGATGGCGGTTGCAACGTCGGAGTCGGTGTGCCTGATGCCGCATTTGGCCAAAATGGATGTGATGCCGGCAAAGAAAGCTGATGCAAATGCTGCTGTAACCCACGACACGGGTTGAGCGCCTCCTCATAAAAGACCGCGCCAGATCTGCGGCGCATGCCCGATGATACCGCGCTTGCCTACAGGTCGCGTGCTCGATAGACCTTGGTACTGATGGCGCAACTCAGTGCAAAGAGCACGAGGGCCAGTACGGCAATTCCTGCGCACAGGCAGCCGAGGACGGCAGAATCGGGGTTCGCCCCGGCAATCGACATGAGCCCGTTGCTGATGGGGTTGGAGGAGCTCAGCGTGGCCATGGCAAGGCACCCGAGCAGGGCAAACAGGGCAACGGATAGGCGCAGCGCCTCCATGTGTCCAAATCGAAAGAACAGCGGCTGTGCCAAAAACACCATCATGAGGGAGATAAGCATCGATGCGGCGGAGGCTATTGTGGTCTCAAAGACGATCTGTCTCGTCGAGGGGATACCCGCGCTGTTGAAGAGCGGGATAGAGACGATGCGCAGAAGCGCGGCGGCGCACGCCATGACAGCCGAGAAGACAATGATGCTCAGGTAGCGTGCACAGATGATGTCTTTGCGCGAGAGGGGCAGCGTTGCCCGATAACGTTCCCATCCGTTTTGATTGTCGAAGCCGGCCAGCGAGCTCATAACCATGATGGGCGACATGGCACTGACCGCGCAGGCGCCGGCGCTCATGCCGGAATCGCCATCCGATGCGTTGGCGAGGGTCAACACGACGAAGATGAACAGGCCGACGCCCGCGATGCTTGGGACAAGCGAGCGAACGATGGCGAGCTCGGACATAAAGGCGCGTTTCATTTCGAAGCCCCTTTCAGCATGAGGCGCAGGTAATCATCAATGGTTGCCCGGTCGCAGGGAATCTCGGGGAAGGCCTCGAGCGCCTCGCGACGGTTGGGCACGAGCACGTCCACGCTATAGGCGTGGCGAGCGGCATGGGCGCCTTCGACGCAAGCCATGAGCTCGGACGCCTGCGCCTGCGTGCAATGGGCGATGCCGGCGCGGTCGGTAATGTCCTCCCGCGGCAGGTCAAATACAATCGAGCCGTTATCGATGCAGATGACGCGGTCGGCGGCGCGATCGAGGTCGGACGTAATATGGCTCGAGAGCAGCACGCTGCGCTGGCCGTCGGAAACAAAGGCGAGCAGCTCGTCAAGCAGCTCTTCGCGTGCCATGGGATCGAGGCCCGCGGTGGCTTCGTCCAAAACGAGCAGCTTGGCATGGTGGCTGAGCGCGCAGGCGAGCTGCAGCTTCATGCCCATACCGCGGGAGAGGTCCTTGACCTTCGTCTTGGGATCGAGGCCAAATCGGTCGATGAATCCGGCGAACGTTTCGCGACTCCATGTGGGGTACGCTGGGCCTACGAGCGTCTCGATCTGGCCCACCTTGAGCGTGGAGGGGAAGGGGCACGTGTCCAGGACAAGGCCGACGCGGGAGCGCAGGTGGCGCTGCGTCTCGTCGGGTGCGTTGGCATCGCAGCGCTGTCCAAGCAGATGTACCTCGCCGGCATCGAGCTTTATAAGCCCGAGCGCGGCGAGAATGGTCGTTGTCTTGCCGGCGCCGTTTGCGCCCACAAAGCCGACGATCTGGCCGGGCTCCACGGCGAGTGTGACGTCTCGCAACGAAAAACGGTCGCTCACGCGGCGTGAGATGCCTTTGAGTTCTAAAAGGTTTTGCATGGTATAGCCTTTCTTGCAGATGGCTACTGCATGGTTTCGGGGGCTACAAGGTCGAGCATCTCGTGCAGCTTGTCGCGCGTGACGCCCAGGGCTTCGGCTTGGTTCGCCGCTTTCGCAAGCAGCTCTTCGATATGGCAGAGCTGGTTTTCGCGCAAGAGTTCTTGGTTGCCCTCGGCGACAAAACAGCCCTTGCCCTGCACGGTGCAGATAAAACGGTTGATTTTCAATCTCAACGCAACAGCCTGAACGGGCCCCGCGTTTCCGCAGCTA
>CAJMMA010000054.1 GCA_905214435.1 uncultured bacterium | reverse complement strand
CCGGTCTTAAAGATATAGACCATGGTGAGGCAAGTGGGACCGCAAGCGTTTTCGCGAATAGTGCCACCGGCATAGGGCAGCTCCGACCATGCGGGGTCAATTTGGTAGATGTGGGGCATGGTGCCGGCACTCCACTGCGAGCGCGGGGTCGAAAAAGCAAATGAGTAGCCGGGTGCGACGGGAGCTTTAAGCAGCTTGTCCTCGGCAGTGGGCTCAAGACCGGCTGATCCGTGGGAGATACAGGATCCCAAAAACACAAAGACGAGGCAGGCGGCAATGGAGCAAAGCGCAAGGCGTAGGCGGCGGGCCGGAAGCACGTGGCTTGTGGTATGCGACGCGGGGTGAGGGGCGGAATTGCCGCGATCGCGTTGAGGTCGCGAAAAGGAGCGCTTAACGTAGTAGTCGGTCTTACGGCGATCGTAGCGGCGTGGCTGCGATGTGTCGGTCTGGCGTTGGCGTGTGCTCGTACTCATGCGGTCTGACTGCTGCACGGTACGGCTTTGTTGCCGCGAAGAAGCCCCGAGCTGCTCTTGGGGGCGCTGCGGGCTGTCGTTGTCGGAGGTGCTTCTGGGCGTTGGCGTGGTGCGGCCGGCAAGGCGCACGCTTTGTGGCCGTTGGTCGCCGTCATTGTATCCGTATGCCATTCGAATCACCTTGCCTCATGTGTAACTTGTCTATCCTACATAAAAAGATGCACGACACATGGGCATGTGCGCCAAAAGCCTGACAAATGGTATGAACGTTGCCGCGCCGCGCGCCAAGCGTCACGGCAACAGGTCTTCAAAAGCAGACAAGATGAAAGCGTCCAAGACGAATGACGTCTTCCGCCGTTCGTCCCAAAAACGGCGCCGCTCGTTTTGCAGTTCTGCCTTCGGTCGAGCCACAAGCGGCGCTGCTGTGCCAAGGCCGTATTGTAAAGCCACGAAATAAAAGCGCGCGGCAAAACAGACCGCGCAAAGGGTGACGTCAAAGAGGCGTCAATAAGGAAAGGAGGGGAACAATGGCGGACAAGAACGCAGAAGTTGCAGTCGAAGGTAACGGTGGCATGAAGAAAACGCTTTCGCTCTGGAACTTCTTCACCATCGGTTTCGGTGCCATCATCGGAACTGGCTGGGTTCTGCAGGTCGGCGACTGGATGGTCGTGGGCGGCGGTCCCGTTCCCGCTATGATCGCATTCCTCTTGGGTGCAATCTTTCTCGTGCCCGTCGGAGCTGTTTTCGGTGAGCTCACGGCTGCTATCCCCATCTCGGGCGGCATTGTCGAGTATGTCGATCGTAGCTTTGGCCGTACGCTGAGCTATATCACCGGTTGGCTCCTGGCCCTGGGCAACGGCATCCTGTGCCCGTGGGAGGCAATCGCTATCTCGACCCTCGTGTCCGAGATGTTCGGCAGCCTGCCCGGTCTTGAGTGGCTGCGTGCCGTCAAGCTCTATACCATCCTGGGCGCCGACGTTTACCTGTTCCCGACGCTGATCGCGCTCGGCTTTGCAGTCTACGTCATCTTCCTCAACTTCCGCGGTGCCAGCTCAGCCGCCAAGCTGCAGGCCTTCCTGACCAAGGCCCTGCTCTGCGGCATGCTGCTCGCCATGGGCGTCTCGCTGTTCACCGGCTCGCCGGACAACGCCATGCCCGTGTTCTCCCAGGTCACCGGTGCTGGCGGCGGCAAGCCTGCTACCGAGGGCACCAGCCTGTTCGCAGGCATCGTTTCGGTCCTGGTTCTGACCCCGTTCTTCTATGCCGGCTTCGACACCATTCCTCAGCAGGCTGAGGAAGCAGCCGAGGGCCTCAACTGGAACAAGTTCGGCAAGATCATCTCCCTGGCCCTGCTGGCCGCAGGCGGCTTCTACATGGTCTGCATCTACTCGTTCGGCACCATCCTCGACTGGCATGAGTTCGTTAAGAGCCCGGTTCCCGCGCTTGCCTGCCTCAAGGGCATCAACATGCTCCTGTACCTGGCCATGCTCGTCATTGCCACGCTTGGACCCATGGGCCCGATGAACTCCTTCTACGGCGCCACGAGCCGCATCATGCTCGCCATGGGCCGCAAGGGCCAGCTGCCCGAGAAGTTCGCCGAGGTCGATCCCAAGTCCGGCGCTCCCAAGCTCGCCTGCGTCGTTCTGGGCGTCATCACCGTCGTCGGTCCGTTCCTGGGCAAGAACATGCTCATCCCTCTGACCAACGTGTCGGCTCTCGCCTTCATCTTCTCCTGCGGCATGGTCGCTCTCGCTTGCCTGCGCATGCGCTTCACCGAGCCCGACCTGCCTCGTCCCTACGAGGTGCCCGGCGGCAAGTTTGGCATCAGCCTCGCTATCGTTGCCTGCGGCACCATCATTGGCCTGCTCGTGATCCCGTTCTCTCCCGCCTCCCTCAACATGGTGGAGTGGAGCATCGTGATCGGCTGGCTGGCTATTGGCCTGGCCCTCATGGCCTTCACCAATTCCCGCAAAAAATAACGCCTAGCCGGGGCGGATCGGGTGCGCGGAACCCTCTCTTCCGCGCACCGAACCCGGCACCACTTGGGTAGTTTTGTGAGGCCTTAACCCAACGCGGCCTCGCCCACTATATGGATCCATAAGGAGGAACCATGTCCACTAAGTATGCAATCGTTGGCGGCAAGCTCATCGACGGTACCGGTGCCGAGCCGGTCGAGAACTCCCTCGTTCTCGTCGACGACAATGGCAAGATCGAGTATGCCGGTGTCATGCAGGACCTTCCCGAGGGCGTTGAGGTTATCGACGCGGCCGGCAAGACCGTCCTTCCCGGCCTGATCGACACCCACCTGCACTTCTCGGGCAACCTGACCGACGATGACACCGACTGGGTCATGCAGCCGCTCCTCGAGAAGCAGGCCGTCGCCGTCAAGCAGGCCTACGACTGCCTCACCCACGGTCTCACCACCGTCTGCGAGATCGGCCGCTTTGGTATCCAGATCCGCGACTGCATCGACAAGGGCGTCTTCAAGGGCCCGCGCGTTCTGGCCACCGGCCTCGGCTTCTGCCGCGTTGCCGGCCACGGCGACTCCCACCACTGCAGCCAGCAGCTCAACAAGGAATCGCACCCCTGGGGCGACCAGGTCGACGGTCCTTGGGATCTGCGCAAGGCCGTCCGTCGTCGCCTGCGCGAGAACCCCGATGCCATCAAGATCTGGGCTACCGGTGGCGGCATCTGGCGCTGGGACTCCGGTCGCGACCAGCACTACTGCTCCGAGGAGATCCAGGCCGTGGTCGAAGAGGCAAAGATGGTCGGCATCCCCGTGTGGAGCCACTGCTACAACAACCACGCCGCTGCCTACGATTCCGTTCGCTTTGGCTGCGAGCAGCTGATTCACGGCTTCGATATCGATGAGCGCACCATGGACCTCATGGCCGAGCAGGGCACCTTCTTCACCCCGACGATCGCCTTCCTGCCCACCTGGTACGCCACCTATCCGCCCGTCTACGTCCCCGAGCTGCACGACAAGTACGAGGGCACCCTGGTCGAGAAGGAGCTGCAGCGCAACTACGACTGCCTGCGCGAGGCCAAGAAGCGCGGCGTCGTCATGACGATCGGCTCCGACTCCTTCTCCTTCGTCACCCCGTACGGCACCTGCTCCATCGAGGAGATGTACGAGTTTGTCGACAAGATCGGCTTCACCCCGGTCGAGACCATCACCTGTGCCACCCTCAACGGTGCCAAGATGTGCCACATCGAGGACGAGACCGGTTCCATCGAGGCCGGCAAGTGCGCCGACCTGCTGGTCGTCAACGGTGACGTCGCCGCCGACATCCACGTGCTCAACACCGACAACATGGACGTCATCATGAAGGACGGCTGGATCGTCGAGGCTGGCACCTTTGGCGAGGCCAACAAATACAGCGCCTAAGATACCGTTTGTCGATGGCTGGATGTAAAACACAGTTTTTGATTGCATAATGCAATGGAGAGGGTCGCTTGCGGCCCTCTTTATTGCTATGGGTGCGGTAGATAAAAGGGGATGACGGTGGATTTAAACAGGCTGATTCTGGTCAAGAGCTACAACTCTACCAAGGTCTTTCGTACGGCCCAGCATGTGGTCCAGGCCATCCTGCTCGGTGTTGTCGTTCCGGCGCTTATCCTGTTGCTTATCTGGGATTTAACCGATAATCCCAATCCCGTTCCGGCCGTTGTCGTCATTGCCGGCTTGGTCATGCTATGCTTCTTCTTCTCGTACGTCTTTGTCGTTCCCGACGACCTCACGTCGAGCGCTACCGACCGCACGCTCGCCATCGCATCGAAAATATTCGCCTATACGTCGCGAGGCCTTACGCCCGAAGCGGCCCTGGGCGCTTCCAAAATCATCCTTTCCGAGACCATTGCCTCGGCCATCTGCTTTACCGACGGCAAGCAGGT
Source organism: uncultured bacterium (assembly GCA_905214435.1). GTDB lineage: Bacteria > Actinomycetota > Coriobacteriia > Coriobacteriales > Coriobacteriaceae > Collinsella. The sequence continues at coordinate 8,459 of CAJMMA010000054.1, read as the reverse complement.
GCTGGCGAGCTGGGGCGAGGACTCGGCAAAATGCCCTGCGGGCACTCCGGTTGTGCTGCGGACTACGCTCAACGTGATCAACAGCGGTGAACAAAGCGTGTTCTCGCGCGATGCCTCGACCGAGACGGGTGGCTACTTTCCGCGCCTGCGCGCCGGTATTGTCGCACCGCTTACCGTGCGCGGGCATTGCGTGGGCACGCTCGAGCTGTATTATCCCCGTCTGAGCAGCATCGATATGCGCCAGACGGCGCTTGCCTCGGGCTTTGCCGACCTCATTTCCACGCAGCTTGCAAGCTTTGAGCTCGAGCGCCAGGACGAGCTCACAGCTCGCGTTGAGCTACGCGCCCTGCAGTCGCAGGTCGACCCGCATTTTCTATTCAATACCATTAGCACGATTGTGTCGCTCGTTCGAACCGAGCCCGACAAGGCGCGATCGCTGCTGATCGACTTTTCCAACTACTATCGTCAGACGCTTTCTGATTCCGATACGCTCACCACGCTCGAGCACGAGGTGGAACAGGGCACCCGTTATATCAATCTTATGCAGGCCCGATATGGCGACGGCCGTCTGCGCGTTTCGGTCGATATCGACTTTGAGGTGCGCGATTGCATGGTGCCGCCGTTTATCTTGCAGCCGTTGCTCGAAAACTGCATCAAGCACGCGCAGCGCGAGACCGAGCCGCTTTCTATTCATGTTAGGGCTTTTGAGACCGATGACGGTTTGGAGATCATCGTCGAGGACGACGGCATCGGTATGAGCGAAGAGGTCTGCGCACATCTGTTTGAGCAGCATCGCCTGGAGGAGCCCGAGAGCATTACCGCCGACGGCTCCGTCAAGCGAGGTTGCGGCCTGGCGCTCTTCAACGTGCTTCAGCGCATCCATTTCTTTTACGGAGAAGATTCCGGCATGCGCGTGAAGTCCCAGGAGGGCGTGGGAACGCAGGTCATCGTCGAGCTGAACGGCGAGCCGCATGAGCCCGCGCCGTTGACGGCGTAGCACGCGGTTGGATTGAGAGAAAAAGAGGGGAAGCACATATGTCCGAAGGCTGGAACATCTTGGTGGTTGATGACGAGCCCCCAATTAGGGCTGAGCTACGCTATCTATTGGAAAAGGATACGCGTGTGGGTCATATTGCCGAGGCGGGCAATGTCACCGAAGCCGTGGAGTCGATTCTGTCGAACAAGCCCGACGTGTTGTTTTTAGACATTACCATGCCCGGTCGCTCGGGAATTGAGCTTGCCGAGACGCTGCAGAACCTAAAGACGCCGCCGGTCGTGGTGTTTGTGACGGCATTTGCCGAGTATGCGGCTGATGCCTATAACCTCGATGCCGTCGATTATGTCGTCAAGCCGGTTGAGGACGCACGCCTGTCAAAGGCACTCGACAAGATCGAGGCGGCCTTGGGCGTCCGTCGTGTTATCCACGCTCCGCGCCAGCCTTTGCGTCTGACGGTGGACCGCGGGGGCAAAAAGGTGTTCATTCCCGCCGCAGACGTTTGCTACTTTGAGGCGCGCGCCGATTTTTGCAACGCCATCTGCGCCGAGGGAACGTACCTGATCAATGAGTCGATCTCTTCGCTCGAGCGTCGCTTGGACTCCGAGGGCTTTATTCGCGTTCATCGCAGCTACCTGGTCAATTTGGAAGACGTGCACAATGTTGAGATTGGCTCCACGGGGTTGATGGAGCTCAGGCTCGACCGCGTGAACTCGACGGTACCGGTGTCCCGTCGTCGTGCCGCCGAGGTCAAGTCGCACCTGGGGCTTGCGTAAGAGGCTTGCGTGCTGTCGTTTACCATCGCAGGTTTGGCATGGGCGCGCGGTGGGCATAATGGGTGGCATCGAATGAAATCGAAAGGATCATTATGCCCGCGCTTATCACCCATCATCTGTTTGGCGAGGAAAGCATCGACCGTCTTCCGCAGGGCGTCATCACGTCCGATGAAGAGCGCATTGCCTTTATCTTGGGCAACCAAGGCCCCGACCCGTTTTTCTTTCACATTCTGACACCGCGTGTTTCCGACTGCACGCTGCTGGCGCAGGTCATGCATCGGTCGCGCATGTCTCGCCAGTTCGCGTGCCTGCGCGACGGCGTGTCGCATCTGCTGCCGCGCGATGCCAGCTTGGGTCGTGCCTTTGCGCTGGGCCTGCTGTCTCATTACGTGCTCGACCGCAACGCTCACCCCTTTGTCTATGAGCAGCAGTTTGGCATCGTGGAGTCCGATTCAGAGCTTGAGGATTCGAGCAGTCAGGTCCATGCCGTGATCGAGAGCGACCTGGATGTACTGATGCTGCAGCTTAAACGCGATGGCGCTACGGTCGACGATTACCCGCCGGCGGGCGAGATCGTCACCACCGATCGCATCAATCGCGTGGCCGGCGTGCTGATGAGCTATGTTGCCGGACGCGTGTACGGCATTGACATTCCGGCGGGGGAGTACGGTGCTGCCGTTGCCAATATGCAGCGACTTTACCGCGCGATTGAGCCGGCCGGCTCCGCAAAGACGCGCGCGATCTCGCTGGTTGAGGGCTTGGTGCACGACTACTCGCTGCTCGACGGCCTTGCGCACCGCGTGACGACCGAGCTGCCCGAGCGTACCGGCAACCTGGGCCACTTGGCATGGAAGAACCCCTTTACCGATGAAGTCTCGACCGAGAGCTTCCCCGAGGTCTTTGACCGCGCGCTGCTCGATTACGAGTGCACGGTTGCCCGCTTTATCGAGACCGGCGATATGGAAGCCGTGACCAACCATGTCAATTACAGCGGTCGCGTGCTCAATGCCGATGAGGAGTTCGACCGCGAGGAATAGGGCTCATGCGTGCCCCTTTGCCGAATCCTTACCGGTGCTTCTGGACAATTGGGGTACGATGAACTAACTGCATATCGGGCAAATACGAAGGGTCCCTGTCCATGAAATACACCAAGCTCGAGCGTAACTGGGTTATGTACGATGTGGGCAATTCGGCCCTCGTGCTGCTCAATACCTCGGTGGTGCCCATTTACTTTAACGCCATCAATACCGGCGCTTCCTCGGCCGACCTGGTGGTCGCTTGGGGCAATGCGCAGACGATCGCCTCGCTGGTCATCGCCATGCTCATGCCCATTCTGGGCGCACTTGCCGACTACGCCGGCAACAAGATCAAGTTCTTCTTGGGCTTCTTCCTCACGGGCCTGGTGCTTTGCCTGGCGCAGGCTATCCCAATGTCTGCCATGGCATTTTTGACCGTGTACGTGCTGTGCACCATCGGCCTTAACTCTTCTATGACGTTCTACGACGCCATGCTGCCTGACATTACCACCGACGAGCGCATGGACGCCGTGTCCAGCTCGGGTTATGCCTGGGGCTACATCGGTTCCACCGTGCCGTTCGTCATCTGCCTGGCGCTCATCATGGGTGGCCCCGCTCTTGGCATCCCCACCATGCTGGCAACGCGTCTGTCGTTTATCATCACTGGTGCCTGGTGGCTCATCTTTACCCTGCCGCTCATTCGCACCTATAAGCAAAAGTACGGTCGCGAGCGCGGTCCCGAGGACACCATCGGCCACATCGTGGGCGGTGTGTTCTCCGAGGTCGGACACACCATGCGCGAGATTGCCCACAATAAGACCGTGCTGGTCTACATGATCGCGTTCTTCTTCTATATCGACGGTGTGCACACGGTCATTTCCATGGCCACCAGTTACGGATCGGCCTTGGGCATCGATTCGACGCAGCTGGTGCTGGCGCTGCTCGTTACGCAGTTCGTGGCCTTTCCGTCCGCCATCATCTACGGCAAGCTCGCCGGACGCGTGGGCACGCTCAACATGATCCTGGTGGCGGTCGCCGCCTACATGGGGATTGTGCTGTTCGCCGCGTTCTTCCTAAAGACCGCCTTTGAATTCTGGGTGCTTGCCATTATGGTCGGCCTGTTCCAGGGCGGTGTGCAGGCGCTCAGCCGTAGCTACTTTGGCCGCATTATCCCCAAGGAAAAGTCCAACGAGTACTACGGCTTCTTTGACATCTTTGGTCGTTATGCAAGCGTTATGGGCACCTTCCTGGTGTCGGTCGTCACCTCGCTGACCGGCAACCCGTCGCTGGGCGTCCTTTCCATTGGCGTGCTGCTGGTCGTTGGCTTTATGCTACTGGTCCGCCTGTCCCGCATGACTCGGGCGGCAGAGCATGCCGCATAGGAGCGAGCGGCTATTGTGCCTGTCCACGGTACTCTTTTGGGGTTATCCGCAATAAACATTGCGACTTGCGAGCAATGATTTGCCCAAGTGGGTATGATGGAATCAGCTAGGTCGCGGGGCGTCGCCTGTGTTTGGCGGCGTCCCGTTTTTGTGTTGCAGGGAGGGTAAGGCATGAACGCCACGGTCGTGATTCCAACGTATTGGGCGGGCGATGACGCTTGCGCAAACGCCCCTGGCACCTATGACCATTCGACGCGACTCAACGCAGACAATCCCGAACTCGACCGCTGCCTGGCCTCGCTTGAGCAGGTGTGCGACATCCCGCGCATCATCCTTTTGGTGGTCTGTCCTGTTTCTGCCACAGCCGATGTGTCGCTGCGCGTGCACGAGATTGTCGACGCGCATCCCACGCTCAAGGTCACCGTTGTCACCAACACCCAGGCCTCGCGCATCGCAGACCGGGTTGCTCAGATCGCGCCCAAGGGTTCGGGCGAGTGCGTGAGCCTGCGAGGCTACGGTGCCATCCGCAACATGGGGCTAGCCTGTGCCGCTGTGCTGGGGCATGACGCGGTTATCTTTTTGGATGACGATGAGACTGTCATCGACGCCGACTTTATGAAGCGCGCGACCTATGCGTTGGGGCAGCAGACGCGTCAGGGCTTGCCGATCTTGGTCAAGAGCGGCTATTTCTACGATCGCGACGGCTCGCCGCTGGCTCCCACGGACAAGGCGGGCATCTGCCATCGTTGGTGGACCAAGCGCATCGAGTTCAACCGTTGGATGAAAAAGGCGCTCTCGGGCACCCGCATCTCGCGCTCCAACTACGTGTGCGGCGGCCTGATGGCCCTGCACGCCCGCGCCTTTACGCGTGTGGCCTTTGACCCGTTTATCACCCGCGGCGAGGACTTGGATTACCTCTTTAACATGCGTATGTTTGGCTACGACGTGTGGTTTGATAACGAGTGGACCGTGCGCCATCTGCCTCCGGAGTCCGAAAAGCGCTCACCGCGCTTTATGCAGGATGTATACCGTTGGTACTACGAACGGGCCAAGTTGACGTTCGCCGCGCATCAAAAGGAGCTCATCCCCGTTACGGCGGCATCGCTCATGCCCTACCCGGGCCCGTGGATTTCGCGCGAGCTCGACGACCGCGTGCGCAAGACCGCTATGGTCCGCAGCGTGTTTACCCGCGAGCATGAGGGCTACCTGCGCATTTGGCGCCATGGTATCGGCGAGGCAAAGGCCTATGCGCGCCAAAACGCTGCAAGCTACCTGCGTTTCCAGAGCTTTTGGCCCAAGATCATGGACGGGCTTTGGCGTGACGCACAACTGATCAGTATCCTGGAGGGGGCCGAATGATCGACCGCCGCGCCCAGCGCGATAGTTCAATATCAATCTTTCGCATCATTGCCGTTGCATGCGCCATTTGCGTGCTGGTGTACTTTATTTTTGCCTTGGTGACCGGTATCGAGCCGATCGCCACGGTGATTGCCTGCGCGCTGCTGTGCATCTTTCTGTGCATCTTTATCTTTTTGACGCTCAATCCCGATTCGGTGCGCTCCCAGTACACCGAGGAGACGCTCTCGGTGGCCTCGGCCATGCTCGAGGACATTAAGGGCGGTCTGACGCAGGAGTCGGCGCGTTTGGTGTGCCGGCGCATTTTGCCCGAGACGCGCGCCATGACGGTGGCCATCACCGACGAGGACAACGTGCTTGCCTGCGCGGGCGAGTTTGAGGAAAAACTGCTGCCCGATACTCCCATCCACACGCTTGCCACACGCTACGTTATCGAACATGGCATCGTGCAATCGTTCAACCGTATGGTGGATGTCGTGGGCTCGGACGGCTCGCACAACCAAGTCCCCGCCGGCATTATCGCCCCCATCAAGGTGGGCGATCGTACCGTCGGCACGCTCAAGTTCTACTACAAGACCCCGCGCGCCGTCGACCGTACCCAGTACGCGCTTGCCTCGGGCTTTGCCGAGATCTTGTCCACGCAGCTCGCCATCCACGAGCTCGAGGTGCAAAAGGAACTCACAGCGCGCGCCGAGGTGCGTGCGCTGCAGGCGCAGATTAACCCGCACTTCCTGTTCAACACGCTGAACACCATTGCATCGTTTACGCGCACCGACCCGCTGCGGGCCCGCGAACTGCTTCGTGAGTTCTCATCGTTCTATCGCGCCACGCTCGACAACTCGGGATCGCTTATTCCGGTCTCGCGCGAGGTCGCACAGACCAAGCGCTACCTTACCTTTGAGAAGGCCCGCTTTGGCGAGGACCGCGTGCTTGCGACGTTCGATGTGTCCGAGGACGTGGAAGATACGCTGGTGCCGGCGTTCGTGATCCAGCCGATTGTCGAGAACGCCGTGCGTCATGGTATGGGCGATGACGACGCCCTGAGGATCGACGTGACCGTTCACCAAGACGGCGAGGATGCAATCTTGATTGCCGTGGCCGATAATGGCGTGGGCATGGATGAGGGTACCGCCGCCAGACTGTTTGACGAGCGCTCTGCCCGTCCCGACGCCAGCTCTCCTCAGGGTGGCGGCGCCGGTGTGGCCATGCACAATATTTCGGAGCGCATCCATCGCTTTTTTGGGCCGCACTCCTATACGCGTGTCGAATCGGCGCCGGGCAAGGGCACCAAAGTGCTCCTTCATCTTGATTTGTCAGAGAGCATCTTTGACATTCAAGAGTAAAATAAAAAGCTACGGGCTCAACGTCATGCGACGGACGCCCGGCGTAGTTAGTTGACGAAAGGTTTTATCCCTATGCTGCGTGCGATGATTGTGGATGATGAGGCGCCGGCTCGCTCGGAGCTTCGCTTCCTGCTCGAGCAAACGGGCAAGATCGGCACGATCACGGAGGCGTCGAGCGTCCGCTCCGCCATCGAGATGCTTATGGAAAGTCGCGTGGATGTCGTGTTTCTCGATATCTCGATGCCCGGTGCCTCGGGCCTGCAACTTGCCGAGGCGCTGCATAAGCTCAAAAATCCGCCGGCGATCGTGTTTGTGACTGCGTATAGCGACCATGCGGTCGAGGCATTCGACGTCGATGCCGTCGATTATCTGATGAAGCCTGTCGAGGAAGCTCGCTTGGATCGCGCGATCGAGAAGGTCATGCAACGCGCCAAGCCGGTTACGGACAGCAAAGTGACCATCGAGCGTATCCCGGTGGAAAAGGGCGGCCGCAAGGTGCTCATTCCCGTGGATGACATCCGCTTTATCATGGCAAAGGACGATTACTCCTGCATCTATACCGTCGATGATCGCTTTTTGTCGACGACCTCGCTGGCGCAGTTTGAGGCCAAGCTCTGCGACTTTGGCTTCTTCCGTGTTCACCGCCGCTATATCGTCAACCTAGCGTGCGTCACGGACGTTGAGACGGTGCCCTCGGGCGCCATCCAGCTGGGCATTACGGGCGTCGACGAACGCGTGCCGGTTTCGCGCCGCCGCGTCGTGCCGCTCAAGAAGGCTCTGAGTCTCTAGCACACTGGCCCCGCAGCCCTGTAGACCCATCGTCTGCGGGGCCGTGGGGCCTTTTTTGTATGTATCTGCCGAATCGTTTTTTTTGCGGAAGGGATCCCATGAACAGTGCAAGCGCCAAGCGTATCGACATCATCTCGGACACCCACGGCTATTTATCGCCTGCGCTCTTGGATGAGCTTGAGGGCGCAGATCTGATCATCCACGCCGGCGACCTCACGTCAGAGATGGACTACGAGCACCTATGCACCATCGCCCCCGTGCGGGCCGTCTTGGGCAACAACGATTACTACCGCGACTACGGTCCCGATGTAGACCGTCTTGCGCTCTTTACCTACGAAGGCCTCAAATTCGCCGTAGCCCATTACCGCGAAGACCTTCCGGTGGGATCCGTAGACGTAGCCATCAACGGCCACACCCACGTAACCAAAGAAGCCCAGGTGGGCCGCTGCCTAGTCCTCAACCCGGGCAGCGCCAGCTACCCCAGAGGCAGCCGAGGCCCCACTATGGCCAGAATGCTAGTAAAAGACGGCCATGTCATAAGTACCAAGTTTATTGACCTAGACTAACCGCAACAAAAACGGGGGATGCACAAGGCATCTCCCGTTTTTCTTTGAGCCAAAGTAAGAAGTCCAACCAGAACAATCAGACCAACCCCGCCGAGGAACACGCGGGCTAGCCGCGCAGCGGCGCACGCCCGCAAAACTGGTTGAAGAAAGTGACGGCAGGGAGGGTCTCCGGGGCTGGGGGCGGCGGTTAAGTTTGTCGCGAGTTCCGCACGCAAAGGAAAGCACTTAATGTGCTTT
>CAJMMA010000053.1 GCA_905214435.1 uncultured bacterium | reverse complement strand
CTGTAGGGGATGGGGCCGTCGCCGTTCTCGACATAGCGGGCTATGGCCTTGACAACGGAGTCGCTGATGTAGATGTGGCCACCCTCCTCGTTGGGTCGATCGTTTCTGGTGGAGAATGCAGCCGAAACCTCGCCTTCCGCAAACGCGTCCACGGTGGAGCCGTTCTTGACGACGATATCGTCTTGGTAGGTGAAGAGGGCAATGGCGCCACCGTATCTGCCTTTACTTGTGCGGACTGTCACGTTTGCATGATCGAGTGTGATGCCCTTGTGGGCATAGACGCCATATTCAACACCGTTTGCGTTGAGGGAGGCGTTTGTGGCTGCGAGGCTGCCCTTGGCCTCGACGGTGGCGTCTTTCTCGGAGCTCGCCTTGACCTGGCTGCCGTCCGAGATATTGATGTTGCCGCCGCTCCAAATGGCCTCACCATCGGCTGAGCTTGCCTCGACTGTGCCGCCACCCTTGATGGTGAGGTTCTTGTCGGTTCCGATACCCTTGTCCTTGGTAGCCCTGGCGGTGACGGCCCCGCTGTCGTCAATCGTGATATTGCCGTTTGCCCTGATGCCATCCGATACGCCCGTGGCGTTGACGTTGCCCGAACCTTTGATAGCGAGATCGCCCTCGGCGTCGATGGCATCAAACCGAGCGCTCGTGGCGTTGACGGATCCGGCTCCGTCGATGTTGATATTACCCGTGGAGAGGATAGCGTCCTCAGTAGATGTCACGCTGAGCGTGCTGCCCGCGTCGCCTTGGATATTGAGCTCGGCGTTCTCATTCTTGCCGTGAGAAGCCTTGATGCCTTCGATCCAGTCGGCAGTGACGATGTTGTTTCCCGAGTAATTCACGTTGAGCTTGCCTGCGGCCTGGATCTCGCCGCCGTTATAGTTGTTGAGCTTCAAGCCGTCGGCGCCGTCCCACGACCAGGTACCGGCTTCGTCGCTCGCCGCGGTGTTGTACTTGTTGCCGCCGACCTTGACCCATTCCGCTGCGAGCGAGACGCTCGGCATGAGCAGCGAGCTTACCGTGAGCGCGCATACGGCTCCCACGACGATGCGGCGCGTCACGCGGCGCCAGCTGCCGTGCGCGAGTCCTATGCGACGGCGGACGTCGGGTTCGGCAACATGGGTTCCGGCGGTAGCGTCATTGCGTTTGGGGGTCGTGAACAAGGCTGCCATGGTTGCTCCCGTTCTCATAGGGCCTATACGACTAGATTCAGCGTATCTGCTGGATGTTGCCGGCGGTAGTGCCGTTTGGAGGGCAAAATGGCCAAAATGGGGGGGGAGAAATAGGCCGCACGCCGGCGCAGGGACCGGCGCTAAAAGAAAAGCGCGGGGCCGCATGGCGACTCCGCGCTTTATTGTTCAGCTTTTGCAGCCTTGCCCTTGCGCTACGAAGAAGTAGACGAGGAAGGCAAGGGCCGCGATCCACCCGTCCCGTGCGAAAAAGTGTTTACGAGCGTTTGCGACTCGCCAGGGCGCCTGCGGCGATGGTGGCCGTTCCTGCAAGGGCGGTCGCTATGATGGCCGCGCTCGAGGTGTCGCCGGTTGCGGCGAGGATGCCGGTGGTTTTGGCTCCCGTGGCTGCAACTGCAACGGTCTTGGTCGTCTTCGTGCCCTCGGACTTGGAACCCTCGGGCTTGGTCTCGCCGGGCTTTTCCTCGGGCTTGGTCTCCTCGGGAGGCACGATGGCCGTGCTCTTGGCGACTGCTTCGTTATAGGGGGAGTCGATCACAGCGTCGCCCGTGCCGATGGTTTGACCCACCGCGTAGAAGATGCCGTCGTCGAGTTCTTCCTTGTTGCGATAGCCAATGATCTTGCCGCCTGTGGGCGTCTGGATGGGAGCTCCTTCGATCTCGATGGTGCCGATCGCCTCGCCGTCCGCGCTCATGGCAAGCGCAAAGATAGCCGCCGTGTCTCCCTCGGCCGTGACCTTACTGCGGACAATCGAGATGGTCGCGGGCGTGATGCCCTCCTTGGTCCGGGCAAAGATGCCGAAGTTCACGCCCCTGCGCTCAGGGGCGATCTCGCCATCCTGGTCTCCACTGTAGTGGTCGGGGCCGTCGCCGCCGGTCTCGGCATAGCGGGCTATGGCCTTGACAACGGAGTCGCTGATGTAGATATGGCCACCCGCTTCGCCGGAGTAGAAATTACTGGTGGAGATTGCAACCGAGAATCTGCCTTCTGCGAGCGCATCCACAGTCGAGCCGTTCTTGATGACGATGTCGTCCTCATCGGTGAAGAGTGCGCTGACTTCCCCGCCATCTGAGCTTGCGCGGACCGTCACGGTCGCGCCATCGAGCGTGATGCCCTTGTAGACATAGATGCCATACCCAACGCCACTTGCGTTGAGGGAAGCGTTCGTGACCGTGAGGCTGTTTTTACCGTCGATGGCGGCGTCTTCCTCGGAGCTTGCCTTGACCTGGCTGCCACCCGAGATCTCGATGTTGCCGTCGGCCCAAATCGCATTGTCTTTGATAGAGCTTGCCTCCACCTTGCCGCCGCCCTTTATGATGAGGTTCTCGTTAGCATCGATACCCTGATCCTCGGTGGCCTTGGCGGTGACGGTTCCGCTGTTGTCGATCGTGATGTTGCCGTCGGCCCTGATGCCATCCGAATCGCCCGTGGCGTTAACGTTTCCCGAGCCCTTGATGGTGACATCGCCCCCGGCATCGATGGCATCGTGCTCGGTGCTCGTGGCGTTGACAGTGCCAGCGCCGTCGATGTTGATGTTGCCGACGGAAGTGATGGCGTCACGAGAAGATGTCACGTTGAGCGTGCTGGACGCGTCGCCCTGAATATTAAGCTCGGCGTTCTCGTTCGCGCCATCCTTAACCTTGATGCCGCGGCCATCGTCGTTAGTGACGGTGTTGTTGCCCTCGTAGCTCACGTTGAGCTTGCCCGCTGCCTCGATCGCGCCGCCGTTATAGCCGTTGAGCTTCATGTCGGCGCCGCCGTCCCAGGCCCAGGTGCCGGCCTCGTCGCCTGCTGCAGTGTTGTACTGAGTGCCGCCGACGTTGACCCACTCGGCCGCGAGTGAGACGCTCGGCATGAGCAGCGAACTTACCGTGAGCGCGCATACGGCGCCTACAACGATGCGGCGTGTCACGCGGCGCCAACTGCCGTGTGCGAGCAGCGTGCGACGGCGTACGTCGGGCTCGATAAAATGGGCTCCAGAGGTTTTGCCATTGCGCTTGGGGGTCGTGAACAAGGCGGCCATGGTTACTCCCATCCTCATAGGGCCTATGCGATTACGCTCAGCATATCTGCAAGATGTAGCCGGCGGTAGTGCCGTTTGGAGGGCAAAATGTCCAAAACTTGGGAAGCAATACATCACGCGTCCGTGCGTTGCCTGGCTTTAAAAGAAAAGCGCGGAGCCGCTCGATGCGACTCCGCGCCTTGTTGTTTTGCTTTAGCAGACTATGCTGTTACGCCACGAAGAAGTAGACGAGGAAGGCAAGGGCTGCGATCCACATGAGCGGCTTGATCTTGGAGGCCTCGCCCTTAAAGAGCGCGACGATCACGTAGGCGATAAAGCCCAGGCCAATGCCGGCAGAGATGGAGTAGGTGAAGGGCACGCCGGCGACAATCATGAACGCCGGGAAACCCTGCGACACGTCGGACCAGTCGATCTCGGAGGCCTCGCTCATCATGAGGTAGCCAACGTAGACCAGAGCACCGCAGGTGGCGGCGCTGGAAACGATGGTGACGATGGGGGAGAAGAATGCGGCGAGAATGAACAGCACGCCGGTGGTGACGGAGGTGAGGCCCGTGCGGCCACCGTCGGCGGCGCCGGAAGTGGACTCGACGAAGGTGGTGATGGAGGAGACGCCCATAAAGCCACCGGCAGCGGCGGCCACGGAGTCAACGACCAAGATGGGGCGGATGTCCTCGACATTGCCGTCCTCGGTCAGGAACTCGCCCTGCTTGGCGACGGCCATGGCGGTGCCCATGGTGTCAAAGAAGTCGCTCATGAGCAGCGAGAAGGCCACGACGAGCAGCATCGGGTCGGTCAGAACCTTCACGATAGCCATGTTGCCGTCGGCGGTGCTGGCAAACGGAGCGCCAAAGGTCGAGAAATCGAGCGGGGCGATGAGGCCCTCGGGGGCGTGGGTGACGCCCAGCGGGATGCCGGCGATAACGGCGACGATGATACCGATGAGCAGCGAGCCCGGCACGTTGCGGGAGGCCAGGGCAACCGTCACGACGATGGAGATGATGCCGACGATAAAGGTGGGGGAGGTGATGTCGCCCAGACCGACGAGTGTACCGGCGCCAGCGGTGATAATGCCGGCGTCGCACAGGCCGATCATGGCGATGAACAGACCCAGGCCCACCGAGATAGCGTGGCGCAGGACCACGGGGATGGCGTCCATGATGGCCTCGCGCAGGCCGCACAGGACGAGCAGCAAGATGACGACACCCTCGAGGAAGATAACGCTCATGGCCACGTGCCAGTCACCGCCGCACATGGTGGTGGCGATGCCCGCGATCATGGCATTGATGCCCAGACCCGACGCGCAGGCGAGAGGGCGGTTAGCGAAGATGCCCATGCAGATGGTCATGATGCCAGCGCCCAGGCAGGTGGCGCAGGCGAGCGCTCCCGCATCGATGCCAGCGCCCGAGAGCACTGCGGGGTTGACGGCGATGATGTAGGCCATCGCCAGGAATGTTGTCAGTCCAGCGCGAAGTTCGGTCCCGATTGTGGACTTGCGCTCACTGACGTGAAAAAGTTCGTCCATGCATACCCTTTCCTTGTTCGGCCCCGAGTTTAGGCCGATTGACACGAACTCACTTACTATATCGCCTTTGTGAAGTTGGTGTTCCTCACATGTTGATGTTCGGCGGTTTGTAACGGACGGGCGGTATCTTTCGCATGAAATTGTGTAGGTACCGTATACTTAAGCGGTTACAACGACCCCTATGGAGGAACGTATGATTAAAGAGCTTTGCCACGACGAGGCTATCCTGTCCCAGCGTTGCGAGGTTGCGACCGTCGAGGACGAGTCGGTTGCTCAGGACCTGATCGATACCATCAAGTCGCTCGACGATGCCGGCTGCCTTGCCGCTAACCAGATTGGCGTTACCAAGAAGGTTTGCGTCTACCTGGACGACGCCGGCGAGCCCCACGTGCTCTACAACCCCCGTCTGGTGTTTGGCCTGGGTGCCAGCAAGATGGAGGAGAGCTGCCTGACGCACGAGGAGGTCACCAAGTCCACGCGCTATATCAAGTGCAAGGTTGCCTTTGACCAGATCGTCGACGGCAAGATGAAGGAGTGCCGCCGCGATTACGCAGGCTTTGAGGCGCAAATGATCCAGCACATGATTGATCACTGTCTTGGAAAGTTGGTCTAAGGGGACCAAAGCACCGCACCTCGTCGTTTTTAGTCCGGGTATGACATTGTTGTCATGTCCGGACTTTTTTGTTTAGCGCTCCTTTGTTTGGTGACAATGACCTTAGTAAGAACATTGAGCTAGGAGGCGCTATGTGCACGAGCATTCGATTTACCGATAATTCCGGCCACATGTATCTGGGCCGCAACCTCGACTGGAGCTTTGGATACGGCGAGCAGGTTCGCGTGGTGCCCCGCGGGTTCCACATCCCGTACTCGTTTATCGACGATGCGACGGCGGCGCATGCGGTAATCGGTATGTGTATCGATTACAAGAACTATCCCATGTTTTTCGATTGCGGCAACGATGCGGGCCTGGCTGTGGCGGGGCTCAACTTTCCCGGCTATGCCGAGTATGCCGAGGGGCCGGTTGATGGCAAGACCAATATCGCGGCCTACGAGTTTCCCCTGTGGGTGGCGGCGACGTTCTCGACGGTCGACGAGGCCGAGGCTGCACTGCGCGATACGGTGATTGTCGCCAAATCTGCCGGCGAGGGCCTGGGCGTGTCGCTGCTCCATTGGATTATCGGCGACAGCCAGCGCAGTATCGTGGTCGAGATGATGGCCGACGGCCTGCATGTATACGACGACCCGGTCGATACCCTTGCCAACCAGCCGACTTTCCCGTGGCATATGGAAAACCTGCGCACCTATATCACCGCCACCAGCGATTTTCCGCAGACGGCGACATGGCGCGCCGCCGAGCTCAAGCCTTATGGCGCTGGTGCCGGCATGCGCGGTATTCCGGGCGACTGCTATTCGCCGAGCCGTTTTGTAAAGGCTGCCTACCTCAATGCCAATTACCCGCAAAAGGGCAGCGAGGCCGAAAACGTTCTCCGCATGTTCCGTTCGCTCGAGGGCGTGGCGATGATCGAGGGGGCGTCCAAGATGGGCGACGGCAAGTTCGAGAAGACCATCTACACCGGATGCTTTAGCGCGCGTACGGGCAATTATTACTACGCGACCTACGATGACCCATCGATTCGCTACGTGAGCCTGATGGATGCCGAGGGCGCGAGCCCCGATAGGCTCGTGGTTCCCGAGCCGCGTCGTTCGTAGCCCATAGCTTTACTGCAATGCAAAATGGCCCTGCATCTCCTGTGAGGTGCAGGGCCGCTGCGACCTGGGCTTTATCCCGCATGCGCCCCGAGAAAATGTCCCTTAAGCGCGTGCTGCCTGGGCGATACCGGCCTTGGTGCTTGCGCGTTTGCCGGCGAGTTCGCAAAAGACCGCGCCGCCGATGATTAGCGCGGCGCCCATGAGGCGGATTGGCGTCATGGTCTCGCCCAAAAGGACGGCGGAGAACACGACTGCCGAAAGCGGCTCGAGGTAGCCGACAACCGCGACGGTCTGCACGGGCAGCTTGGCGACAGCACTAAAGTAGAGCAGGCAGCCGATGCCGGTGTTGACGACGCCGAGCATGGCGACGGCGCGCCAATCGATGCCGGCGGCAATGCTGGGGGAGAGGAACGAGGGGGCGCCCTGCGTGAGGAGCGTAAGGACCAGCGCGGTCATAAAGGCGGCGCTCACCTGGAGCGCGGAGTTTTCGAGGCCTTCGACGTGTGGCGCACCCTTGCTAGCGATGACCATCAACGCGTAGCAGAAGGCCGAGGCGATGCCGCAAGCGATACCCGCAATGGGCATATTGCCGCCTAGACCTTGTGCCGCAATGAGAAAGGCGCCGCAGGCAACGGCGATAAACCCGGCGATTTTGCCGCCGGTCAGCTTTTCGCCAAAAATGAGCGGGGAGAGGGCCATAACGATGATGGGGCCGCAGTAATACAACAGCGAGGAGATGCCAACACCGATCGCCTGATAGGCGCGGAACAGGAAAATCCAGCTGGCGCCCAGCGCGGCGCCCGAGACGATGAGCGCTGCGGCCTCGCGGGGGCGAGACGGAGCCTGCAGGTTATGGCGCTTGGTTATGAAGAGGATGGCGGCAAGGGTGAGAGCGCCCAAAAACGTGCGCAGAAGCACGATATCGGAGCTCGGCAGCGCGATGGCAGCGGCGATGATGCCATTGGAGCCAAACAATAGCAATGCTGCTAAGTACGTAAACAGTCCGTTGTTCATGCGCTGACATCCCCTCTATATCCGAACATGTTCACTATGGGTGAACTGGCTTTAGAAGAAAAGCGAATATAATGCATGGAAAACATGACAAAAACTCATGCAAGGGTGGGGGCGTGCCGTGGAGACCAATATCCAAAAGATGCAAGTGCTGCTCGAGACGGTGCGTGCCGGCAGCTTTACGCGTGCTGCAGAGCGGTTGAGCTATTCGCAGTCGGGCGTGAGCCGCATGGTGGCCGACCTCGAGGCCGACTGGGGCTTTAAGGTGCTCGACCGCAGCCGCGAGGGCGTGACGCTTTCTGCCGACGGGCGGCAGGTCATGCCGGCTGTCGAGGCGCTCTGCGAGGAATTCATTCGCTTGCAGCGGCGGGTGGATGAGATGCGTGGGCTCATGCGCGGCAAAATCTGCATCGGTACGTTTTCGAGCGTGGCGACCCACGTGCTGCCGCCGGTGATTGCGCGTTTTCGTGCCGATTATCCAGACGTCGATTACGAGTTGCTGATGGGCGACTATTCAGAGATTGAACAATGGGTGGCGCAGGGCCGCTGCGATCTGGGCTTTATCCCGCATGAGCCCCGAGAAAATGGCATGACATCGCGATCTTTGGTGCGCGACGAGTTGATGGCGGTGGTGCCGACAGACTCTCTGCTTGCTAGTGAGGGGGCCGTCTCGCTTGCCGATTTGGCCAACGAGCAGTTTATTCTGCTGGAACGCGGCACCGATGACGAGATTACGCCGCTGTTCCGTCGGGCGGGGCTGACGGTGCGCTCAAAACTGTCGACCTGGGATGACTATGCGATTATGGCCATGATCGAGGACGGCTTGGGCGTGAGCATCCTTCCGGCGCTCATCTTGCGGCGCTGCCAGTTCAATGTCGCCATTCGTCCGCTCGAGGGACGTCCCCATCGGCAGATTAACGCCATATATCGAACGGCCGACGTTTCGCTTGCTGCTGCTCGATTCCTTGAATACCTCTAAATAGGCGTACGTCGTTGTCGCCTTGGGATAAATCTCGGGGTTTGGCTCACTTTATTTTTGAAATTGAACTTTTTGAAATAGCATGGCGCTATACTGCTTGCTAAATTGAACTCCGGTTCAATTCAAGTTCTATAAATTGAACTTTGCCAGCAAGGAGGTTCCTGTGACCCTAGAGACATTTGGCGATCGCCTGCGACAGACTATGTCCGATCGCGACGTTCGCCAGTCGGACGTGATCCGCGCATCGGAGATGCTCGGCAAAAAACTCGGCAAGAGTCAGATGAGCCAATATGTGAGCGGCAAGACGATCCCGCGGCGCGATGTGGCAGAGCTACTCGCTCGTATTTTGGAGGTCGATGTTTCCTGGCTGCTCGCCGGTGACGCCGATCAAGGCGAGACATCATCGCCCCGCAACGTTTCCAAGCCCGAACTCAATCCCTCAGCCCAAATTGCAAGGAGCGTCCCCATGCGTACTTTTTCTAAATCCACCAAGCTCGATAACGTCCTGTATGACGTGCGCGGTCCCGTCGTCGACGAGGCTGCCCGTATGGAGGACGAGGGCGAGCGCATCCTCAAGCTCAACATCGGCAACCCTGCGCCCTTTGGTTTCCGCACGCCCGATGAGGTCATTAAGGACATGCGCCAGCAGCTGCCCGACTGCGAAGGCTATTCCAACTCGCGCGGCCTGTTCTCCGCGCGCAAGGCGATCATGCAGTACTCGCAGATCAAGGGCCTGCCCAATGTTCAGATGGAGCACATCTACACGGGCAACGGCGTGTCCGAGCTCATCCAGCTTTCGATGAACGCGCTGCTCGACAATGGCGACGAGATTCTGATCCCCAGCCCCGACTATCCGCTCTGGACGGCGTGCGCAACCCTTGCCGGCGGTCATCCTGTGCACTATCTGTGCGATGAGCAGGCGGATTGGTATCCCGACCTGGAGGATATGGAGTCCAAGATCACGAGCGCGACCAAAGCCCTCGTTATCATCAACCCCAACAACCCCACGGGCTCGGTCTACCCGCGCGAGGTGCTCGAGGGCATCGTCGAGGTTGCACGCAGGCATCAGCTGATGATCTTTGCCGATGAGATCTACGACCGCCTGTGCATGGACGGCTACGAGCACGTCTCGATTGCCTCGCTCGCTCCTGATCTGCCCTGCGTCACCTTTAGCGGCCTTTCCAAGTCGCACATGATCGCGGGCTATCGTATTGGCTGGATGGTGCTTTCGGGCAACCAGCGCTGCATGAGCGACTTCATCATGGGCATTAACATGCTCTCCAACATGCGCCTGTGCTCCAACGTGCCGGCTCAGTCGATCGTTCAGACGGCGCTCGGTGGCCATCAGTCCGTCAACGACTACATCCGCCCCGGCGGCCGTGTCTACGAGCAGCGCAACTTTGTGTATGAGGCGCTCAACAAGATTGACGGCATCTCGGTGGTTAAGCCGCGTGCGGCGTTCTACATCTTCCCCAAGATGGATGTGAAGAAGTTCAACATTACCGATGACGAGCAGTTCGCCCTTGACCTGCTGCACGAGAAGAAGATCCTGATCACGCGCGGCGGCGGCTTTAACTGGGCTGAGCCCGACCACTTCCGTATCGTGTACCTGCCGCGCATGGAAGTGCTCAAAGAGTCCCTCGAAGACCTCGCCGACTTCTTCGACCATTACCGTCAGAGCTAGTGGGATAGAAGTTCCGCACTATGAAAAGCTCCCTGCAGTTGTTTTGCTGCAGGGAGCTTTCTTGAATCGGCAGAACTATATAACGATCCCGTTGCAGTGGTCGATTTCGTGTTGGATGATTTCGGCGGTGTAGCCCGAGAAGTTTTTGATGCGGTGGACGAAGTTCTCGTCCAGATACTCCACCTTAATGCGGCGATAACGGGTACAGGGGCGCTCGCCGGCAAGCGAGAGGCATCCTTCGCTCGTCTGATAGGCATTGACCTGCTCAAGAATTTGAGGGTTGTACATCAACAGCGCCCTGTTGCCGTCCTTTACGCAGATGATGCGTTTGCGCACGCCGATCATATTGGCGGCGAGGCCCACGCACTCGTGCTCATGCTCATGGAGCGTATCTAGGAGGTCCTGCCCAGTCACGGCGTCATCGGGGCCCGCGTCTTCGGAAGGCAGGCGCAAAAAGAACTCGGATTTCATGATGGGCTTAATCATGGCGGGCTCCTCATGTCTTATGCTTTCGTGGACTTTTAATAATAGCGCGGAAGGAAAGCTGCGCGTCCGCGTTACAATCTTTCGACGTTGGACCATGTTGTCAGATTCGTCGTGTGCGGCGTCTGGCGTAAGTCTAGGGCTCATTTTCGCCCTGGACTGTTCCTCTGGGGCGATGCGACTGTCGTTCCAAGAGGAAGGAAATGCATGGGGAGCAAATCTCAGCAACAAGTTCAAGTAGCGCCATCGGCCACTGCGGCGTTTCTCGTCGTAATGTATATTGCAGCCTTTGTCGCCGCGTTTAACGAGAACATTATTAACGTGGCGTTGCACGACATCATGGCGGTCTTTTCGGTGAGCGCTACCACGGCGCAGTGGCTCGTTTCGGGATACATGATCGTGACGTCGATCTTTACGGCCATCATGGCCTTTCTGTCCGGTCGTTTCTCGACGCGCAAGCTGCTGTTTTTCGCATGCGGATGCATGGTCGCCGGAGAAGTCCTGTGCCTGGTCGCCCCGTCGTTTACCGTTTTGCTGCCAAGTCGTATTTTGCAGGCTGCGGGATCGGGCATCTTGTTTCCGCTCATGATGAATGTGGTGCTATCTTGTGCTCCGCGCGAGAAGCTCGGTCTGTATCTGAGCCTGGGCGGTGCCTGCATTACGCTAGGGCCGGCGTTTGGGCCCGTGATTAGTGGTCTTATGTGCACGTTGTTTGGCTGGAGGGCGGTGTTCGTAGTGCCGCTGGTGGGCGGTGTCGTGGTCGCCGCGGCGGCAGCAAAGCTCGTTCGGAATGTCGGAGAGCGCTCGAACACCACGCTTGATATTCTGTCGGTTGTTTTGCTCGCCGCCGGCATTACGGCGTTTGTGTATTCCGTAGGCGAGTTCTCGACCAATGTGATGGCCGGTATCGCGACGCTTTTCGCCGCTGTTGTGGTGCTCGGCCTGTTTGCGGTTCGTCAGCTCAAGCTCAAGCATCCGGTGCTTAACGTGCGTCCCATGGCGAGCGTTCGTTTTTGGCCTGCATGCCTGCTTGTGGTGGTGTCGATGATGACGACGTTCTCGATGAGCGTTTTGTTGCCGCTCTATTTTGAGGGCGCATACGGCATGACCGCACTTGTCGCGGGTTTGCTCATTTTGCCGGCGATCGCCTGCAACGCCGTGACCTCGATTGTGGGCGGACGCGTGATGGATGCCCGTGGTGCGTGGCCGCTGCTGCCGGTCGGCTTTGCCCTGATCGCTGTGGGGCAGACGGCAATCTCGATGACCGCGGCAAGCATGAACATCGGCGTTGTCGTGCTGCTGACCGTTGTGGTGTATGCCGGCGTCGGTTTGGTACTGAGCCCCTCGCAGACCGCCGGTTTGGAGACGCTTCCCGCCGCTGAGCATCCTCACGGAACGGCATTGCTTAACACGTGGAACATGATTGCCGCGTCGTTTGGTCCGTCGCTGTTTATCGGCCTGCTTTCGAGTTCTGCGGTGGCTGCTGGCGCCGCAGGCGTTGCGTCGGACGTTGCCCAGGCGATAGGATTTGCAGCCGCCGTGCGCGTGGCGGCCGTGATTGCCGTTGTCGGGTTCGCGGTGTCGCTGGTGTACGCTCGCCGCGAGTCGCACATGTCGCATTAATGTGTGCACATAGATTCTGCAGCTAGATTGGATGGCGACACCATAAACTAATGGACGTTTTGCCGAGAGGCATGAATGTATAAAGCGCAAAGAGTGCGCGACGGGCCCCGCGAATGGGGCGATGATGCCCGAGAGGGCCAAGAAGGAGTCTCATGTCTGAGAACGAAGAGATCATGAACGAGACCGAGAACGAGACCATGGCTGCCGAGGTCGAGGCAGTCGAGACCGTGGAGACCGAAGCTGCTGAGGTTGAGGCTGCTGACGAGGTTTCCGCCGAGGAGGCCGAGGTTGTCGAGGCCGCCGCTGATTACGATGACGAAGAGCTGATGGACAAGATGCAGAAGGCCGCCCGCCTGCTGCGCAGCCGTCGCTTTGCTATTTCCAAGGAGGAGGAGGCCAAGGCCGAGCGCATGGCGAACATCGAGCGCGCCATCAAGCTTCTTGAC
Source organism: uncultured bacterium (assembly GCA_905214435.1). Classification (GTDB taxonomy): domain Bacteria; phylum Actinomycetota; class Coriobacteriia; order Coriobacteriales; family Coriobacteriaceae; genus Collinsella. The sequence goes on along the minus strand of CAJMMA010000053.1, from coordinate 702 downwards.
CTCAAGCCCAAGATGGAGCAGAAGGAAATGTCCGACCTGCTGGGCATGCGCCTTCGTGAGCTCGATGGCCTGATGGCCGAGGCCGAGGCTGCCGATCTGGTCGGCCGCATCGACGACGCCGAGGGCGATATGCGCAAGATCGTCGTCTTTGCTGCCGAGGATGCCGCTGAGGGCCTGGTCGAGCTTGCCAACAAGAAGGAGAAGCTCCTGCCCGAGCTTTCTTACGAGGAGGCCACCGAGCTGATGGCTGCTCTCGATAAGGTCATCGCTCCGCTCGTCGCCATGGGCCTGGACGAGGACCGCGGTCCTCGCGGCGGCCGTGACGATCGCGGTGGCCGTGGCGGCGACCGTGGCGGTCGCGGCGGCTTTGGCGATCGCGGTGGCCGTGGTGGTGACCGCGGCGGTCGCGGTGGCGATCGCGGCGGCCGTGGCGGCTTTGGTGACCGTGGCGGCGACCGTGGCGGTCGCGGCGGCTTTGGTGGCAACCGTGGTGGCTATGGCGATCGCGGTGGCAGCCGTGGCGGCTTCGGCGGCAACCGTGGTAACGACCGCGGCGGTCGCGGTGGCGATCGTGGCGGCCGCAACGGTGGCGGCTTCCGCGGCAACCGTTTCTAGGGGTTACGCGGTTTTACCAAACCGCGTAACTAGTTGACGCTGCAAACCCGCCAGAGCGGCAATCTGCCTTTCAACTTCGGCGGCATG
>CAJMMA010000052.1 GCA_905214435.1 uncultured bacterium | reverse complement strand
CCGAGGAGATCGCCTGGGAGAACGGCTGGATCACGACCGCCGAGCTGGAGGAGGCGGCCAAGGCCTACGGCAAGTCGGTCTACGGGCAGCACCTGAAGAAGGTCGCCGCCGGCGAGATCGTCAACAGCCCGCGCGAGTATTAGCGCCGGCTTGTTTTCTTTTAGGGGCCACCGTTTATCTGGTGGCCCTTTTCGTTATGATTACGTTGACCATAAAGACAATATGATTGGGAGTGGATGTGTTAAGCGTCTACTTTGGCGATATGCCAGAAGCGATTTACAACACAGCGACATATTTCAAAAACTCTTACCGGTCTTCTTGGATTACGGATCCCTATGCAGTCTCGATAATTAAAGATGTCGATCGATCGGATGTTGTCTCCGAAAACGTCATCGAAAGCCCTGTGCTTGGGTCCATTTCCCCACTTCAGCTTTCTGGTGGCGTGAAAACGCTGCTGCTTATGAGATTTGATCGTAAGCATATTTTTAACGCTTCCACCTGTGGTGATAACTGTGCCAAGTGGATTCTCGACATGGCGAAAGACCGCAAGCTCGTTGTGAATCTCTATCATGTGATGGACTTTGGTCGCGAGGATTTTAAAATTAAAGTCGTGAATAGCGGCCGAATCGTTCACAACATGGCCGAATTGATTCACGAGTCGATTCCGTATCTGTAGGTGCTGCTTATGAACGGTTCGCATCTCATTAAGATTTCCCGCCGCAGGGGAACCAAGTACACATTTACCATCAAGCGGAACATCACTATTGTGCGTGGCGATAGCGGCACGGGTAAGACGACACTGTTTGACATGGTCGCAGACTACATGCGAACGGGCGAGCAGTCGGGTGTTTCCTTGCAATGCGATTGTCCCTGTGTCGCCCTGACCGATTATGATTGGCGAAACCAGCTTTCGTCCGTCCATGACTCGATCGTATTTGTGGATGAGGGCTTAAAAGAGATTCATTCTGATGAGTTTGCCCATCATGTGCTGTATTCCTCTAATTATTTTGTGCTGATCTCAAGGGCTGATTTCCCCAATCTTCCGTATAGCGTGGATGAGATTTACAAGATTAAGACGAGCGGAAAATACCATTCTTTCGTCCCTGTTTATCAAGATCGCGGGAATCATCGTTATGCTATTTCCCGGTCGGCGCCAAAACAGGACTTTTCTATCCTTCTATGCGAGGACAGTAAGTCTGGTTTCCAGTTCTTTGAACGGCATTTCGCTGACAGTGAACTTGCCTGTGCTTCGGCCATGACGAACAGCGCGATTTTGGGTTGGTTGGATCAGCATCTCGACGATTGCGTGTTTGTTGTCGCGGACGGAGCGGCATTTGGGTGCTATGCCGACCGCGTCCTTAAGCTGCAAGACATTCACCGCGATACTGTTACGGTTTGTCTTCCCGAGTCGTTCGAGTGGCTTCTGCTGAGCTCCGGCGTTATTTCAGGGATAGATGCCAAAGCGGTTTTGCAAGAGCCGGAAGCGTTTGCAGACAGTGAGAAGTTTAAAAGCTGGGAGGACTTCTTCTACAAGTACTTACGCGATAAAACTGGGAATTCGGTCTTCCGGTACGACAAAGACTTCATTCCGGAGGCGTTTTGTAGGGGAAGTAATTCTGCGAAGGTTATGGCTCTTATCGCATGCCGAAATGTCCGATAGTTTTGTTGAATAGTGTCGCGGCGTCACTTCCTGCGGCATACTAAAAAAGCTGTACTTGCTTCAGATTGGAATTTTATGTCTGGGTTTTTCGAACCGAAGAACATCATCGTCACGGGCGGCTGCGGCTTCATCGGCAGCAATTTCGTGCACTACGTCGTGGACAACCACCCGGACGTCCACGTCACCGTCCTGGACAAGCTGACCTACGCCGGCAACCCCGAGAACATCTCCGGCCTGCCCTCCGACCGCGTGGAGCTCGTCGTGGGCGACATCTGCGACGCCGCGCTGCTCGATAAGATCGTGCCGGGCCACGACGCCATCGTGCACTATGCCGCAGAGTCCCACAACGACAACTCCATCGCAGACCCCGAGCCGTTCCTGCGCACCAACGTCGAGGGAACCTTCCGCCTGCTGGAGGCCGTCCGCAAATACGGCGTCCGCTACCACCACGTCTCCACCGACGAGGTCTACGGCGACCTCGCGCTCGACGACCCGGCGAAGTTCACCGAGGAGACGCCGTACCGCCCGAGCTCGCCGTACAGCTCGACGAAGGCTTCCTCCGACATGCTCGTGCGCGCATGGACCCGCACCTACGGGCTTCGCACCACGATCTCCAACTGCTCCAACAACTACGGCCCCTACCAGCACGTGGAGAAGTTCATCCCCAGGCAGATCACGAACATCATCGACGGCGTGCGCCCCAAGCTCTACGGGAAGGGCGAGAACGTCCGCGACTGGATCCACACCGAGGACCACTCCTCGGCCGTCTGGGGCATCCTCACCAAGGGGCGGATGGGGGAGACCTACCTCATCGGCGCGGACGGCGAGAGGGACAACATCACGGTCCTGCGCATGATCCTGGAGGCGATGGGCCGCGACCCCGGGGACTTCGACTGGGTCGCCGACCGCCCCGGTCACGACCGCCGCTACGCCATCGACAGCACGAAGCTGCGGCGCGAGCTGGGCTGGAGGCCGGCTCACACCGACTTCGCCGAGGGCCTCAAGCAGACCATCGACTGGTACGTCGAGAACGAGTCCTGGTGGCGCCCGGCCAAGGAGGCCACCGAGGCACGCTACCGCGCCCAGGGGCAGTAGGCCGGACCCCGGCGAACCGCACCGCGGGGCGCCCGCGCGGGGCCGCAGGGCATGGGGATGATCCTGCGTCCCCGCGCGGGCGCCCCCGGTTACCCAACCTCTTCGATAGGAGCTTTTCCCACATGGCAGACATCGCATTCGAGAAGGACCTCTCCGTCGCCGAGACCGGCATCGAGGGCCTGAAGGTCGTCGACCTCGCCGTCCACGGCGACTCGCGCGGCTGGTTCAAGGAGAACTGGCAGCGCGCCAAGATGACCGCCCTGGGCATCCCGGACCTCAGGGTCGTCCAGAACAACATCTCCTACAACGACAGCCGCGGCGTCACCCGCGGCATCCACGCCGAGCCCTGGGACAAGTTCATCTCGGTGGCCCGAGGCTCGGTCTTCGGCGCCTGGGTCGACCTGCGCGAGGGCAGCGCCACCTACGGGAAGGTGTTCACCTGCACGCTCGACCCGAGTAAGGCCATCTACGTCCCGCGCGGCGTGGGCAACTCCTTCCAGGCCCTGGAGGACGGCACCGCCTACACCTACCTGGTGGACGCCCACTGGTCCCTCGAGCTGAAGAGGACCTACACCTTCGTGAACCTCGCCGACCCCGAGCTCGCCATCGAGTGGCCGATCCCGCTGACCGAGGCCACCGTCTCCGAGGCCGACCTCAACCACCCGATGCTCGCCGACGTCGTCCCGATGGCTCCCAGGCGCACCCTCGTCACCGGCTGCAACGGCCAGCTGGGCCGCGCGGTCCGAAAGCTGGCGGAGGAGCGCGGCGTCGCCAAGGACTTCGACTTCTGCGACATCGACACCTTCGACATGTCCGACCCGGACGCCTACGCGCAGTACGACTGGTCGCTCTACGGCACCGTGATCAACTGCGGCGCCTACACCGCGGTGGACAGGGCCGAGACCCCCGAGGGTCGCGCCATCGCCTGGAAGGCCAACGCGACCGGCCCCGCCCTGCTCGCCCGCACCTGCTCTGAGCACGGCATCACCTTGGTCCACGTGTCCTCCGACTACGTCTTCGACGGTACCGTGGAGGTGCACGCGGAGGACGAGCCGTTCAGCCCGCTGTCCGTCTACGGCCAGACCAAGGCCGCAGGCGACATCGCCGTGGCAGGGTGCCCCCGCCACTACATCATGCGCTCCAGCTGGGTCGTCGGCGAGGGGCACAACTTCGTTAAGACCATGAAGGGCCTGTCCGACCGCGTAACCGACCCGGACGACAAGCTCGAGCAGGTCACCGTCGTGGACGATCAGCTGGGACGCCTGACCTTCACGCGCGACATGGCCGAGGCCATCTTCCACGTGCTGGGGACGAACGCCCCCTACGGCACCTACGACTGCACGGGCTCCGGCGCCGTCAAGTCCTGGGCGGACGTCGCCCGTTCCGTCTTCGATGCCGCCAACGGCAACGGCGAGAGGGTCGTGCCGGTCAGCACCGCCGACTACTACGCCAGCGCCGAGGGCCCCATCGCCCCGCGCCCGGTCCACTCCGCGCTCGACCTGTCCAGGCTCGAGTCGGTCGGCTTCCACATGCCCGACTGGGAGGAGGAGCTGGGGGAGTACCTCAAGACACTCTAGTCTCTATTTAATTTGCGAGAGTAAAAGCCGCCGCTTGTTAACGGCGGCTTTTCTTATGTGTGGTGTATAACCTCGCTATAACAAGGGCAACGGCGGTCGCCAAACTCACTGCAAGCCCCGCAAATGCTCCCGGGGTCCTATAGCTCATCACGATCTTATTCGCGCCTTTCTGCACGCTCAGACATGATAAGCCCTTATCGGCGGCGGGCGTCAGCTCTGCGGCGGCTCCGTTAATTGTTGCCGTCCAGCCTTCATCATACGGAACGCTCAACAGCAAGTTACCGTCATCCTCGGCGGTATACTCGCCTTCGATCTTGCCGTCTTCAAAAACTGTCGGAACAAACTCGTTTGTCTTAAGCTTGTCGATGATCTGCTCAAATACTCCTAGATTGAGTGCGTAAAAGACCGGCTGATTGTCTTGGGGCATGTTGGTATAGCCCTCTGCGACTCCGATTGACACCGTATGCTGACTTGCGGAATCCGATGCGCCTGCAATTTGACGGATATTATTGTCGAATCTCCAGGCTTCGTTTTCGATCGTTCGCTGGTCGATGGTAAGGGTGACGGGCCAATAACTGCCGGCGGTCGCATCTTTGTTGATGTAGAGATACCCGATGGAACCCGACGGCACGGTGGCGTTCCACTGCCTTAAGTTCTCGTCATCCTCCGTGTTTTTGGCCTCGATTTTGGTATAGAGCATTACCTCGCGGCCCAGGATTTTGCTGTAGAGGTCGTTTTGCTTTTCGAAGGGGTTCTCGCCCTTCAACGTGCAGTTTTGAATGTCATTGGATGTCATGACACCAACGCTGAGCGCATAGGGGTTCTCGTACACCGCACTTGCTGTATCGGCTATTTCAGTCATTGCCGCGTATCCCGAAGGCGCGTGCTCGGCGATGGCGTACTTGACTCCCAACAGGGCATCAACGGCAAGAATGGGCTCGGCATAACGGGTCGAGAATTCGCCGACGCTGCTGTATCCAAGGGAGTTGAGCAGTGCGATGGCCTGCGGATTGTTGGCAGACGAATACGAAGACAACTGGTTGTACCCAAGCGCCAAGCCTTCGTTGAGGGCGGCGCTGTCGACGCGTGTGGTTGTGCGGTCAATGCGATAGAACGACGCCGAAGTCTGGTCTTGAATGGTCGTGATAGTGTCGGTTGCGGTGGCGACATAGGCGCTGTTGGCTTTTTCGGAATAGCCTGTGTACAGCTGGTTCCACATAACATGGGCGTTGGCAAACAACTCAATGGCGGTTAGTGCCAGGAGGGGCATGATGACGACGGGGCGATAGGCTTGACGCAATTTAGGCTGGTTTTTGAGCGCATGCAGCGCGTGTCCTGCGGCCCACAGCGCAAAGAAGCTCAGCAAAAAAGCCGTGCGCGAGTAGAAGCCGTTGGGAACGCGCATGCCGCACCAGATGTACTCGAGCGGGCTCAAAACGGAGCTTGCGACCAGGATTATCGTGACGACGAGTGTTGCGATGCGCGTCTTGATCGAAACCGTGCGGTTAACCAGCAGGCTCACCGCAAGCAGCATCATGACGATGCCGCAATAGAACTGCGGTGTGCTTTCGTTGCTTACCCACATGCAGGGAAGAAAGCCCCTGATGAGCGACTTGAGGCTGGTTTTAAGTAGGGGGCCGAGTGCTAGAACGGGACCGCCCTTGGACATGGCAAGGATGGTCGGCAAAAAGGTCCAGGCGGACAGAAGCAGTCCGAGCGCGATAGCCCCGGCGAATCGCAGGGCCCGATCGAGCATGAGCTTCCAGCTAAAACCTTCTTCTGCAACATAATCGACAAATTCGACCAATACGAAGATGCAGAGGAACAGGATGCTGATGTAGGCCGTATACCAGCAGAACATGACATTGAGCGCCGTTGCGATGACGAGGCGGATCATGCGCTGCTTGCGGATGAGCTCGTAGCATCCGTAGGCGCAGATGGGCAGCAGGATGAGGCAATCGATCCAGAGCGGGTTGCGTAGGTTGCTGATGGTCCAGCTGCAAAACGTGAACGAGAGGGAAAGCAGGAATGCTGCGGGCTTGGGTAGGTCAAAGCGCTTTTGCACATACCAAGCGCTGCTGATGTGGATGCAGCCCAGTTTGAGCGCGGAGATAACAAACACGAAGAGCGTTAGCTTGTCTGCGGGAAACAGCGCGCAGAGCAGGTTGAAGGGGCTGGCGAGGTAGTAGCTATAGAGCCCCCATGTGTTCATGCCGAGTCCTTGCGAGAAGGAATAGCGAAGGCTTGCCTCGCCTAAAAGGACGCGCCGGAACCAAGCAAAGAAGTCGATGTATTGGTATTTGAGATCGTTGGTGAGAAACGAGTTGTCGCCAAAGGGGTAGACATGCCCTGCCACTGCAAGTGCGACAAAGAGTGCGACGGAAAATGCGAAGCAGGCGGCGTAGAACGCCACATTCTTGAGCGTGCTGTTATTGGGCCGTGTCATCAGATTCCTCGTTGGATTCTCGAATGATATAGATGGGACGTCGCTTGGTTTCCAAGTAGGCTTTTGCCAAGTATTCACCTATGATTCCCAGGCACAGAAGCTGCATGCCGCCAAACAGCGTTATGAGGCAGGCGAGCGACGGCCATCCACCGACGGGGTCGCCCCAGACAAGCGTCTTTACTAGGATGACGACGAATCCCAGAATAGCGATGAGGCAGAAGACGATACCCGTGAGGGCGGCGAGGGAGAGCGGTGCCGTGGAAAACGCGACGATACCGTCGATGGAATAAAGGAGCAGCGACCAAAAGCTCCATTTGGTCTCGCCGGCCACGCGGTTGACGTTTACGTAGGGGAGCCATTTGGTCTTGAAGCCGACCCAGCCGTAAATGCCCTTGGAGAATCGGTTGTATTCGCCCATGGAGATGATGGCGTTGACCATAGGCCGCTTCATGAGCCTAAAATCGCGTGCTCCGTCGACGATGTCGGCCTTGGAAATGCGGTTGATGATCTTGTAGAACATACGGGCACAGAACGACCTGATGGGAGGCTCGCCTTCGCGGGTGGTCCTGCGCGTTGCGACGTTGTCGTAGTCTTCGGTTTGCAAGATCTCGTACATCTGCGGCAGGAGCGAGGGCGGGTCCTGCATGTCGGCATCCATGGTGGCGACATAGTCGCCCTTTGCGTGCTGGAGTCCGGCGAATAGTGCCGCCTCCTTGCCAAAGTTCCGCGAGAAAGAGTGCCAGTGGATGGCGTATGGATGCGCCGCCGCGGCTTCTGCTTTCATGACGGCAAGTGTTTTGTCTGCCGAACCATCGTCGATGAGGACGGCCTCAAAGAAGATGCCGGGGTCTTGCTGGGTCATGATGCGAACGACGCCATCGAGCTCTTTGAGAAAGATCGGAAGTGATTCCTGCTCGTTGTAACTCGGTACGACGATGGAGATGAGCGGCATGGTGGTTTACCTCTCGCTTGGCTTGGAAGTAGGGTGGCCGGGCTGGTCGTCGTAGGCGTACTTGCTATATACGTTGACCTCCCACTGCTTTTTTTCGACCTTTGCTACAGAATCCAGGATGAATCCGGTTGCAAGGCTCAGGCCGCACAGGAACATAAACGACGCGGCGAGCATGGCGGTGGGGAAGCGCGGAACGAGGCCGGTCTGGAAATACTCGACAACGATGGGCATGCCCAGGGCGAGGCCGATCACCGCAAACAGAAGCGCGACGAGGCTGAAGAACTTCAGCGGGCGGTAGTCCTTGAACAGCGTGCCGATCATCGCGACGACTTTAATGCCGTCGCTCACGGTATTGAGCTTGGACTCGGAGCCTTCCGGACGGTCGCGGTACTCGATGGGCACATCTTTGATGCGCCAGCGGTGGTCGACGGCGTGGATCGAGAGCTCGGTTTCGATCTGGAAGCCCTCGGAAAGCACAGGGAAGGTTTTAACGAACGGGCGGCTCATGGCGCGGTAGCCGGTCATGACATCATCGAAGCTGTAGCCATAGATCCACTTGATCATGGCGCGGACCAGATTGTTGCCAAAGCCGTGGAAAGCACGCTTGTTTTCCTCGGCGTAGGTGCCGTTGGAAAGGCGGTCGCCTACGGTCATATCGGCCGCGCCGTTGAGGATAGGCTCGCAGAGGGCCTTGGCCGCCTCGGCGGGGTAGGTGTCGTCGCCGTCGACCATCAGGTAGCAATCGGCGTCGATATCGCGAAACATCTGGCGGCACACGTTGCCCTTTCCCTGACGGGGCTCAAAGCGGACCGTGGCGCCGTGCTCGGTGGCGATGCGTGAGGTATCGTCCGACGAGTTGTTGTCATAGACATAGACCGTCGCTTGCGGAAGCTCGCGGTGAAAGTCGTCGATGACTTTGCCGATCGTGAGGGCTTCGTTGTAGCAGGGGATGATGACGGCGATGGATTCAGAATTCACTCAATGCTCCTTATACATTCAATTCTTGAAAGTATAGCCGTTTGGGCTTGGCAACCTAAGATGTGGGTTAGTTCTCCAGTTTTGTTGCGCGAATCGTTTGCATGGCCGTCGGGTCTATACTGTTCGTTTGTCAACGATTACGAGTAAAGGAGTTGCATCCGTGTCGAATCAGACAAAGCAACAAGAAACTCGCAGTCTGCCTGCGACGTTTGCTAAGAACGAATTTGAGAAGGACGCGTTTATCCTTCGTCAGCTGGTTACCAAGGATTTTAAGATCAAGTATCGCCGTAGCGTTCTGGGCGTCGCATGGTCGGTTCTCAACCCGCTGCTGATGATGATCGTCATGGCCATCGTGTTCTCGACGATTTTTGGCCAGGGCCGCAATGGATCAATGACGCCCGAGATGTACCCGCTGTACTTGATCGTGGGTAACGTTACCTTTGCCGTCATGTCCGAGTCCACGAACCAGGCCCTAACGTCGATCGTGGGTGCTGCCCCTCTGCTCAAGAAGGTTAAGGTGCACCGCTGGGTCTTCCCGGTGCAGAAAGTGCTTTTCTCGCTGGTGAACTTTGCCTTCTCGCTGGTCGCCGTCGCCATCGTCATGCTGTGGTTCCGCGTTATGCCTTCTTGGCACCTGATTCTGCTGCCGGTTTGCCTGCTGCTGCTTATGTGCTTCTGCATGGGCCTGGGCATGATGCTCTCTGCCCTTACGGTCTTTTTTCGCGACGTTATGCATCTGTGGAGCGTAGTCATTACGGCGTGGACTTATATTACGCCCATCTTCTGGACGACTGACTATATTGCGCAAATGCCGCATCTCGTGCGCATCTTGATGTATGCGAACCCCATGTACAACTACCTGCAGTTTATGCGTGATATCTTCCTGTTCCAGACTACGCCCTCGCTTATGACGTTTGGTATGTGCGTTGTTTGGGCGGTTCTTGCGCTTGTTATTGGTTACATCGTGTTCCATAAGTCCGAGCGCAAATTTATCCTCTACATTTAAGGAGTGCTGTGATGACTGAATCTGTTGTTGATTACAGCGAGCAGCCCCTGGCTGTCGAGGTCGACGACGTCACCATGATCTTTAACATGGCGTCCGAGTCGCTGACCAACCTCAAGGAGTACTTCATCAAGCTTGCCAAGCACGAACTGTTCTTTGAGGAGTTTAGGGCGCTTAAGCACATCTCGTTCGATATTCATCGCGGCGAGGTCGTGGGTCTGGTTGGCACCAATGGTTCCGGTAAGTCTACGATGCTCAAGATTATCGCTGGCGTGCTTGAGCCTAGCGAGGGCAGCGTTAAGGTGCACGGTAACATCGCGCCGCTGATTGAGCTTGGTGCCGGCTTTGACCCCGAGCTGACCGCCCGCGAGAACATCTATCTGAACGGCTCCCTGCTCGGCTATACCAAGGAGTTCATCGACGCCAACTTTGACGGCATTATCGAGTTCGCTGAGCTTCAGAACTTTGTCGACATGCCGCTCAAGAACTTCTCCTCGGGCATGGTGGCGCGTATTGCCTTTGCAATCGCGACGATTACCGAGCCCGATATTCTGATCGTTGACGAGACGCTGTCCGTCGGTGACGTGTTCTTCCAGCAGAAGTGCGAGGCCCGCATCCAGCACTTTATCCAGAGCGGTGACGTGACGGTTCTGTTCGTTTCGCACTCCATGGAGCAGGTTGAGCGCATCTGCCAGCGTGCCGTTTGGATCGAGAAGGGCGACCTTCGCATGGACGGCCCGGTCGATGAGGTCTGCAAGGCGTACCGCGAGCAGTTCAACTAGGTTATAATTACTTGCGCCTGACAGGCTTGCGCTTGCTTGGGCGTGCGGTTATATGCTCCATTAGCTCAGTTGGATAGAGCAGGGGACTTCTAATCCCAAGGTCGACGGTTCGAATCCGCCATGGAGCACCATCGTTTATTAAGCCCGGACCGCTTGGTGGTCTGGGCTTTTTTCACATGCAGGTGTTCTTTATTCTTGCCGGGTATACGTTTAGGCCGAAGCCGTGGCGCGAGCTGCTGTTGTGCTGCTGATGTGGATTGGCTATACGGCGCGCCAAGGGGGGCTCGAGCCGAGCGTGAGCAAGCCCCTGCTGTTTATTGGAGCCGGTGTCACTTGGCTTGTCCTTGCCGCGCTGAGTGGGCTTGAGCTTTCGAGCCGCCGCGTGGATGGGTTTGTGGTTGCGACAGTTGCCGCTCTTGCCGGCAGCTATTGCGTGTGCTGGGTTTCCATGGCAGTGGGGAGGACCAAGTTGGTCCTCCCCACTGCCATTATGCCTTCAGACACTCGGGCAAGACGCTCGCAACTGCATCCATCGCCTGCGGCTTTAGGTACTGCTCGTTGAGCCGTGCCTTTCTGTAGACGTAGCGAGTGTCTGCAGAGTACTTGATCAATACGTCGGTGAAGAACCGCTCCCAGCTCAGGTAGTCGCGGCTTTCGATATAGCTCGAAGGGTCCTTGAGGATTTTTGGAATGTCGTTGTTGGGGATGAGGCCAGATCGCAAAAGCGTCCACTCAAATGATTCAGGGAGGAACAAGCGAACGTTCTTGTAAACGCGCTGTCCGAGCACCTTTTCGATGTAGGGACCAAACGCTGCGCCGTCTCCTATGGCAAGGATGTTTTGCTCGGGACATTCGTGAATCGTTCGTTTTAGGTTCGCTACGCCGGTGGCGGTATAGCAGGGGATTCCCAGTCGGTTGCAAAGGGTGCTATAGAATTGATAGCCAGACTTGCTATCCTCGACAATTACGGCGTCAGGATTGTCGAACCCTACGTTAAGGTCCTGATACAGCATGCTTGCCGTGTGGTCATATAGCGGTTTAGTCACCGAGTAGAAGCGTCTGTCGCTCTTGCGGCCATTAATTGTCTTGCTTGTGGTGTTGACTAGCTTTAGGATCTCGTCGACGCTGTAGGGGAGTTCGTTGGCGTCGCGACGAGATATCAGAACAAAATAGTTGGTCGATCCGTTGATGGCTTTGGCGAAGTCCTTTGAGTAGATAAACTCGTTGCCCTCATCTAGAAAGACGATCGAATCTTCGATGATCGACAGCTCGCGCTCCCAGCGTCTGCCGGAAAGCGTTTCGCATGGCGCGTCGCAGCTGAGTGTAACGCCGCTTTCCGGTCCTCGGTCGTTGTAGTCGCGAATCATCGAGATGAGCGTCGTTTTGCCCGTGCCGCTGTTACCGCGAATGAAGGAAATGTTGCGTTTAAAGGTGAGTGTGTATTTGACCTTTGCACGCTCTACGACAACGGTATGCGTTCCCTTCATTACTCATCAACATCCAAAAAGTCATTCGTGGCGCCGACAAACTCCTGCATGTTTCTGACGATGCGGTCATCGTTTTCAATGCGGATTTCAAAGTTCTTCCAGGGGAACTTCATGATGTGGTAAAGGGTCACCAGCACATCCTGCTCTTTGCCAATTTTGAGCAGCCAGCGAGCGCAGTTATCTCCGCAAGTGGATGCATTGAACACCATGTTTGGGAGATTGCGCACCAGCAGCAGCGTCTTAACGCCGCCGGACAGTTCGAGTGGGGTGATTGAGCCCAGCTGCTTGCTTACGATGTTGTGGGGACCGATGAGCTCTGATCCGTCCACGCTTTTAATAATCTGTGCGGCCATAGGGTCTTCGAACCATGAGTCCAAGTATGAGTTCCTAAAATAGGTTTCGGTATCGTAGATGGAACCGGGGTAATCCCCCAGGTGAATGCTCAGCATGTGCGTCTCCAGACGTTGTGTGACTGCAATGATTATATGCCAGTAATAAAGTGCCGCCAGTAGCGAGGTTGCTGCTGGCGGCACTGGCATTATTAGCGTATGAATCGCGTTGATGGATTTGCTCGCGAGGCTACTTTTCGAGACGCTCTTTCAGCAGCTCCAACGCGTGGGCGTAGCCTTGGAGGCCTTCGCCGGTGATGGTGGCGAAGCAGGCCAGGCGTGCATAGCTCACCTGGCGGAAGTCCTCGCGTGTCTCTACGGCGCTGATGTGGACCTCCACAGCCGGGATGGCGACGGCCTTGAGGGCATCGAGGATCGCCACGCTCGTATGCGTATAAGCGGCCGGGTTGATGACGATGCCGTCGACCTTGCCGTAGGCCTCCTGGATCTTGTCGACGATGCTGCCCTCGTGGTTAGACTGGAAGACCTCGATCTCGTCGAAGCCCTGTGCGGCACCTGCCTCCTGGCAGATCTGCACTAAGCGGTCGTAGTTGTCGCTGCCATAGATGCCCGGCTCGCGAATGCCAAGCATGTTGAGGTTGGGACCGTTGATGACGAGTGCTTTCATGTTTGCTTCCTTTGCAATCGAGAAACCACCACAAAGGTGTCTGTCCCCTTTGTGGTGGTTTTGGTTAGAGAGCGGGTGGGAGGGTGTCGAGGAGGGCTTGGGCGGTGTTGGCGGCGCAATCGCGCGAGTCGATGATGTAGTCGGCCCAGGCGCGGTAGCGCGGCATGCGCTGCTCGGCCAGCTTGTCGATACCATCGCGGGCGGTGATGGGGCGACCCTTGTGGGTGAGTTCGTCGAGCTTACGGTTGAGCATCACGATCTGGCTGTTCTGGTGCAGTAGCGGGTAGTTCTCGTCGCGCGTGACCACGCCGCCGCCGGTGGAAAGCACAAGTCCGCTGCGCTTGGAGATGTCGGCTAGAGCCGCCGTTTCCTGCTCGCGGAAGGCTGCCTCGCCGCGCTCGACGATAAAGTCGGCGCAGGGCATACCCAGGCGCTCCTCAAGGGCGCGATCGAGGTCGATGTGCTCGCGGCCCGTGAGCTGGGCGATCTGCTCGCCCACGCGGGTCTTGCCCGAGCCCGGCATGCC
>CAJMMA010000051.1 GCA_905214435.1 uncultured bacterium | reverse complement strand
CGTGAAGCTCGATACACTCGAGATTGGAAAGGACGCCGTTGTCGCATCGGTGGCATCGGACGATCAGGCACTTCGACAGCATATTTTGGACATGGGTCTAACGCCGGGCACCGAAGTCACCATGATGAAGTACGCCCCCATGGGCGACCCGCTCGAGATTCGCCTGCGTGGCTACGAGCTGACGCTGCGCAAGGACGATGCTGCTCGCATCGAGCTCGTGGGTGTTCACGACACAGACACGGGTCCGCGCACTAACGTCGCAATCGGCACGACGGAGCACCCGGCACTCGGCGAGGGGACGTATTCGCCCCGTGCGGCAAAGACGGCCGTGCCCGAGGGCGCGCCGCTGCATTTTGCCCTCGCCGGCAACCAAAACTGCGGTAAGACCACGCTGTTCAACCAGCTGACGGGCTCCAACCAGCACGTCGGTAACTTTCCCGGCGTGACGGTCGACCGCAAAGATGGCACCATCCGCAACCACCCCGAGGCGAACGTTACCGACCTGCCCGGTATTTATTCGCTGTCGCCGTACACAGGCGAAGAGGTCGTGAGCCGTCAATTCATCCTTGACGAGCATCCCGACGCCATCATCGACATCATCGACGCTACTAATATTGAACGTAACCTGTACCTGACGCTGCAGCTTATGGAGCTCGACTGCCCCATGGTCATCGCGCTCAACATGATGGACGAGGTGACGGCCAACGGCGGCGCCGTGGACGTCAACCTGCTCGAGAGCCTGTTGGGCGTGCCTGTTGTCCCCATTAGCGCTGCCCGCAACGAGGGTATTGGCGAGTTGGTGGATCATGCCTTGCACGTGGCGCGGTTCCGCGAGCGCCCCGGTCGCCTGGACTTCTGTGCGCCCGATGGCCCAGACGGCGGCGCGCTGCATCGCTGCATCCACGGCATCGCCAACCTTATCGAGGACCATGCCGCGACGGCGCATATCCCGGTGCGTTTTGCGGCGACCAAGCTGGTTGAGGGCGACGAGCTGGTGACCGAGGCGCTTCATCTGGACCGTAACGAACTTGACGCCATCGAGCACATCATTACCCAGATGGAGGGTGAGGCCGGTACCGACCGTCTATCTGCACTGGCTGACATGCGCTTCGGCTTTATCGGCGACGTGTGTGGGCGCTGCGTCGTCAAGCCGCACGAGAGCCGCGAGCACGTGCGTTCCGTCAAGATCGACCGCATCCTGACGGGTCGCTACACGGCCATTCCGGCGTTCCTGGTGATCATGGGTCTCGTCTTTTGGCTGACGTTTGGCGTGATCGGCGTGGCGTTGCAGGGACTTATGGAGGACGGCATCGCTGCCGTCATCGCCTCGGCCGATGCGGGCCTCAAGGCGTTCGGCACCAACGACGTGGTGCGCTCGCTGGCTGTCGACGGCGTGCTTACGGGCGTGGGCAGCGTGCTGACCTTCCTGCCGATTATCGTCGTGCTCTTTTTGTTCCTCTCCATTCTGGAAGACTCCGGCTACATGGCGCGCGTGGCCTTTGTCATGGATAAAGTGCTGCGTCGCTTTGGCCTGTCGGGCCGCAGCTTCGTGCCTATGCTCGTCGGTTTTGGCTGCACCGTGCCGGCTATCATGTCAACCCGTACGCTCCCATCCGAGCACGACCGCAAGATGACGGTCATGCTCACGCCGTTCATGAGCTGCTCGGCCAAGCTGCCGGTTTACGGCTTGCTGTGCGGGGCGTTTTTTCCACAGGCGACGGTTCCCGCCATGGTCTCGCTCTATTTGATTGGCATTGCGGTCGGTTGCATCGCGGCTTTGGTGCTCAATCGCACGGCATTTAAGGGTGACCCGGTGCCGTTTATCATGGAGCTTCCCAATTACCGCCTGCCGAGCGTCAAGACGACGGTGATGCTGGCATGGGATAAGGCCAAGGACTTTATTACCAAGGCCTTTACCATTATCTTTGCCGCTACCGTGGCCATCTGGTTCCTCCAGACGTTCGATATCCGCTTTAATGTGGTCGCCGATCAGTCGCAGAGTCTGCTTGCCGGTTTGGGTAGCATTATCGCGCCGGCGCTGGCGCCGCTCGGCTTTGGCGATTGGCGTGCATCCACGGCGCTCGTCACCGGACTTATCGCCAAGGAGAGCGTCATTTCGACCCTCACCGTGCTTTTGGGTGCAACGTCGCCCGCGGCACTGTCGAGCATGTTTTCGCCGTTTACCGCTTACGTGTTCCTGGTCTTTACGCTGCTGTACCCGCCCTGCGTAGCGGCAATCGGCGCCGTCAAGAGTGAACTGGGCGCGCGCTATGCCGTGGCCGTGTTCGCGTTTCAAGTGACGGTCGCCTGGA
This sequence comes from uncultured bacterium, assembly GCA_905214435.1. GTDB lineage: Bacteria > Actinomycetota > Coriobacteriia > Coriobacteriales > Coriobacteriaceae > Collinsella. Next base: position 11,413 of record CAJMMA010000051.1, on the reverse strand, counting down.
TTGTGGCGTTTGTCGTGCATTCGGCGGGCATATTGCTGGGGCTGGCTTAGTTATTTATTGATGGCGCAACCTCTGTGTATTGAGTTGATTACGGCCCCGCATCTGTTGCTGACGGATGCGGGGCCGTTGCTATATAATCGCCCATCGCTCAAGACAATCGGAGAGGGTTCCTACATGACTCAGGCAAGACAAGATGGCATCTCGCTCAAGCAGTGGCTCCCGCTTATCGGGCTCGCCTGCTGTGCGTTCGTGTTCAACACGTCGGAGTTCATGCCCATCGGCCTTCTGACTGATATCGCCGCGTCGTTCTCGCTCACCGAGGCCCAGGCAGGCATCATGATCTCGGTCTATGCTTGGGGCGTCATGCTGCTGTCGCTGCCACTCATGGTGTTTGCCTCGCGCTTTGAGTTCAAGCGTATGCTGCTCGGCGTGCTCGCCGTGTTTTCTCTGGGTCAGTTCCTGTCCGCTGTGGCACCGACATATCCCATCCTGGTCTGTGCGCGCCTGGTGGTCGCTTGCGCACATGCCGTGTTCTGGTCGGTCGCCTCGATTATGGCCTCGCGCCTGGTCGACAGTCGCCACGGGGCGCTCGCCATTAGCATGATCGCCACGGGCTCGTCCATCGCGCAGATCTTTGGCCTGCCGATCGGCCGCGCCATCGGACTGGCCGTGGGCTGGCGCATGACATTCGCCGTGGTCGGGGCCCTCTCGGCTGTCGCGGTTGTCTACCAGGCCGCGGTGTTCCCGGCCATGCCGGCGGGCGAGCGCTTTACCGTCAAACAGCTGCCCGAGCTGCTCAAGAACCCGTTCCTGATTGCGCTCTACGCGGTCACGGTCTTTATGGCGACCGGCTATTATGCGGGTTACAGCTATATCGAGCCGTTCCTGGCGCAGGTCGCGCACGTCGACGCAAGCGCTATTACCATGACGCTGACGGCGTTTGGCTGCTCTGGTCTGCTCGGAAGCTGGCTGTTTGGCCGCCTGTTCGATGGGCATCGCTTCCCGTTCTTGGCTATCACGCTCTCCGGCGTGCCGGTGGCTCTGCTGCTCGTGGGTCCGGTCGCATCGTCGCTCGTAGCAGTGCTTGCCGTCTGCGCGCTATGGGGCTGCTGCTCCACGGCCTTTAACGTTGCGTTCCAGGCCGAGCTCATCAAGTACACGCCGGCGGATTCGTCGGCCGTCGCCATGTCGATCTTCTCGGGCCTGTTTAACCTCGGTATCGGCACGGGCACCGCAATCGGCGGCGCCGTGGTTTCGGGTCCCGGTATCGCTTGGATTGGCTTTGCGGGCGGGGCGATTACCGTCGTGGGCGTCATCCTTGCCATCACCGTACTGTTCCCAGCCATACGCCGCGCAAAGCCCGTCGCCTAATCACGTCCTCTCATCAGCTGCGGTGGAATAGCTCCTGTTTAAGGCCTCTGAAGGCCCAAGCAGGAATTATTTCACCGCAACTTATTTTGGGGGAGAGGATACAAGCCGGGCATACAATGGATATCGTTGTGTTGAGCTTACCGGGAGGTTGCTATGTGGGCATACGAGACGACGTTCTATCAGATCTATCCGCTGGGCTTTTGCGGAGCTCCGCGCGAAAACGCCGCTCCCGTTGCCGAGGATGAACTCGCCCAGGCTGCCAACGCTGCGCCCGACCCCGATGCACCCATCATGAAGATCGCCCAATGGGCTGACTACCTGCAAGAACTCGGCGTTGGCGCTGTGCTCATCAACCCGCCGCTCGAATCCGACAGCCACGGCTATGATACGCGCAGCCTGCGCCATGTCGACCGCCGCCTGGGCGGGGATGCCGATTTTGCCGCCGTATGCGAGACGCTGCACGCCCATGGCATCCGTGTGGTGCTCGATGCGGTCTTCAACCACGTCGGCCGCGGCTTCTGGGCCTTCCGTGATGTGCAGGAGCGTAAGTGGGACTCGCCGTACAAGGACTGGTTCCACATTAGCTTTGACGGCGACTCCTGCTATGGCGACGGCTTTTGGTACGAGGGTTGGGAAGGCCATTTTGAACTTGTGAAGCTCAACCTGCAAAATCCCGCTGTGGTCGATTACCTGCTCGAGTCCGTGCGCCGTTGGGCTGACGTGTTTGGCGTCGACGGCCTGCGCCTGGACGTTGCCTATATGCTCGACCGCGACTTCATGCGTCGTCTGCATACCTTTACCCGCGAGCTCAAGCCCGATTTTGTGCTGATCGGCGAGACGCTCCACGGCGACTACAACCAGATCGTCAACGACGAGATGCTTGACTCCTGCACCAACTACGAGTGCTACAAGGGCCTGTACTCCAGCTTTAACTCGGTCAACATGTTCGAGATTGCCCATTCGCTGCATCGCCAGTTTGGCGGCGATCCGTGGTGCATCTACCGCGGCAAACACCTGCTGTCGTTTGTCGACAACCACGACGTGCCGCGCCTGGCGAGCATCCTCACCGACAAGTCGTGCCTGCGTCCCGCCTATGGCATGCTCTTTGGCATGCCGGGCATTCCGTGTGTCTACTATGGCAGCGAGTGGGGAATTGCCGGCGAAAAGGGCGGCCCCGATGGCGACTGGGCGCTGCGACCTGCGCTCGATGAGCCTGCGCCCAACGAGCTGACGGCGTTCATCACGCAGCTTGCGCACCTTCGCTCGGCCGACGACGCGGCGGCCCGTGCTCTCAACTACGGTGCCTATCGCAACGTGGTGATCCAGAACAAGCAGCTGCTGTTCGAGCGCGCCTGTGACGGCGCGACGGTGCTCGTGGCGGTGAACGCCGTGGGCGAGCCTTACACCTTTGGCGCCGGCGAGCTCAACGGGTCCTTTGTCGACCTGCTTGCCGATGGCGTGCCCACGGTCGAGCTGGCTGGCTCCCTTGAGCTTGCGCCCTACGAGGTGCGCTATCTGTTGAGGGCCTAGGCCATGGCTGCGTCCGACGAGGGCTATCAACATATTGAGCATGGGTTTGAACCCGTGTTTGACGAGCGCTCGCGCGTTTTGATGCTGGGGTCGTTTCCCTCGGTGCTCTCGCGTGCCAATGCCTTCTACTATGGCAATCCGCAGAACCGCTTTTGGCGGGTCACGGCGGCGTGTCTCGGTGTGCCTGTGCCGCCCAACGAGGGTGATCCTTTGGCAAGCGGTGAGCCCGCGACGCTCGATGCCTCCATTGCCGCCAAGCGGGCCATGCTGCTGAACGGCGGCGTGGCCCTGTGGGATGCAATCGAGGGCTGCGACATTAAGGGCTCGAGCGACGCGAGCATTCGCAACGTTGTGCCGGCACATATCGAGCGCATTACCGATGCAGCTCCCATTGAGCAGGTGATATGCAACGGTGGTACGGCTGGCCGGCTCTACAAGCGCTATCTACAAGAACGCACCGGGCTGCCCGCCATCGTCCTGCCCTCGACAAGTCCTGCCAATGCGGCTTGGCGTCTTGAGCGCCTTGTCGAGCGCTGGCGCGAGGCAGTTGACTGGGCTGCTCTCTAATTTAGATATTTGATTGAGCATGGGCGCCGAGGCGTTTGATGATGGCGTGCCAGATCGGCGCGGGCAGCGCGGGCTCGACACGCACCATGCCGTCGGCGTTGACGCTACCGGCATCGCCGCCGCCGAGCAGCTGGGCGTGCTCAACTGAGCAGCCCATGCGCACGGCACCCACAAGCTTATCCATCGCTTCCGAAAACGGTCGCCGCAAGAGTCCCATGCGCGGGGAGCGACGAAGCGCCGCAATGCCGCTGCCGGCGCAGATGGCAACGCCGCCACACCACAATTGGTCATGGCGCTCACATGCCTTGTGCAGGCGAACGGCGGCCCCACGCGCCTGCTCAGTGCCCTCTTGTGCGGCTCGAATCGCGGCATAGACGCGCGTTCCCGTACCGCCAAAGCGCTCAAGCGTCTGCTCGATAGCTGTCAACGTCTCATCGTCAGCCACATCTTCAATGGCCAGCACGATGCCATCGGCAACGCTGCCGGCGTCATTTGCCTTCAAGTCGACCGGGCGGGGGAGTGCGGTGCCGGAAAGTTGAGCATAGGCGGCGATGGCACCCTGCAGGTCCCAGAGCAAAAAATCAAGATCGGCGCTCTTGGGAATACTGATATACGCAATGGTGTGCAGTGTTTTTGGTACATCGCCGCGCGCGGTCGTCTCCATGCCATCTCCTTTCCGGCTCGTTTCCGTTTAGGTTACACCGTCTGGTGGCGCTGGGCGCGCTATCCTAGTGCAACCCTTACGAAAGGAACGCCATGCGTCTGCCCATGAATACCTCGCTTGCCACGCTCAAGCCCTCCGGCATCCGTCGGATTAACGCACTCGCCGCTCAGCACCCGGGATGCATCGCGCTTGCGCTTGGCGAGCCCGATTTTCCCACGCCCGATGTGATTAGTGCCGAGGTGACCGCCGCACTGGACCGCGGTGACACGCACTATCCGCCCAATAACGGTCGCCCCGCCCTGCGCGAGGCGTTATCTGCCTACATGGGGGACGCGGGCCTTATGTTTTCGGCCGACGAGGTCATCCTGACCGACGGCGCGACCGAGGCCCTGTCGGCAACATTCATGGCTATGCTCAACCCCGGCGACGAGGTCATTATTCCCACGCCGGCCTTTGGCCTGTACGAGAGCATCGTCGTAGCCAATCACGCCAAAGCGGTCTTTTTGGATACGGAGCCTGCGCAATTTCAGATTGACGAGGATGCGCTTCGCGCCTGTGTGACCCCGGCGACCAAGGCCATCGTTATCTGCTCGCCCAACAATCCTACGGGCTGCATCCTCAACACGGCGTCGCTCGACGCCGTGGCGCGCGTGGCAGAGCAGGCGGGCATCTACGTAGTCTGCGACGACGTATACAACCGTCTGGTCTATGTGGATGGCTACGAGCGCTTTGCCCAGCGCCATCCGGAGCTGCGCGACCAGACGGTGGTCATCGAGAGCTTCTCCAAGCCCTGGGCCATGACCGGCTGGCGCTTGGGTTGGCTCGCAGCCGCAGCCCCCGTCATCGCCGAGATCGCAAAGGCTCACCAATACTTAGTATCGAGTGCTGTCTCCTTCGAAATGGACGCCGCAGCCCGAGCCCTGACCGTCGACCCAACCCCCATGCTCAAAGTCTACCGAGCCCGCCGCGAACGCGTACTCGCAGCCTTAAACGCCATGGGCCTCGACGTAGTAGAGCCCGCAGGAGCCTTCTACACTTTCCCGAGCATCAAAAAGTTCGGCCTAACCAGCGAAGACTTCTGCATCAAAGCCATCGAAGAGGCAAACGTAGCCCTAGTCCCGGGCGACTGCTTCGGCACCGAAGGTCATATCCGCCTAAGCTACTGCGTCTCCGACAAAGACCTAGACGAAGGCCTCCACCGCCTGTCCACCTTCCTTTCAACCTTGTAGCCATCAGGGACGCAACATATCAGCCCACCGACTTAAGGCTTATGAGTGGGGGCGCCGGCCAACGGGAAACCGGGCTGCCCCAAAGTCACCGCAGGCCGCGCCGCCGAAGGCCAGGCGCAAGGTTTTCGTAGATTCCGCACGAGCCGAAGAGCACTTAATGTGCTCTTCGTGCGAGCCCAGGACCTGACCGAGCGAAAACCTTGCGCCTGGCCTTCGGCGGCGCGGCCGGATGGTGGAATTGTGTGCAGCCCGGTTTCCCGTTGACCGACGCCGGGGTCCCCGCCATAATACTTTCGGTTCACGCACGAATCCGCTGCCAGAGACAGCCGGTGCAAACGGGCATCGCCCGCGAGCTTAATGGGACTTCCCGCCAGCCGAGGTGGTCGAGTAGATATGTCTTCTCGCCCCCGTCGCTCATGCAGCGCGGGGGCTTTCTTTTTGGACATGCCCCCGTCACGTCCTTGTGGCGGACCGTGCCCGGAAAGAATTCGAGGAGGTGTAATTCATGCCCCAGCAGTACAAAATCGACAAGGTTGCAGAGATCGAGTCCCGTATCGCCGAGAACGCCGGTCTGTTCGTCGTCAACTACAACGGTCTGACGGTTAAGCAGGCTCAGGAGCTGCGTCATCAGCTTCGCGAGTGCGGCGCCGAGATGAAGGTCTACAAGAACAACCTGGTCAAGATCGCTCTCAAGAACCAGGAGCAGCCCGAGATCGACGAGATCCTCGCCGGCCCCGTCGCTTATGTGTTCTACGAGACCGAGCCGGTCGAGGCCGCTAAGGCCCTTAAGGACTTCTCCGCTAAGTCCAAGGGCGTCCTTGAGATCAAGGGCGGTATCTCCGACGGCAAGGCCGTTTCCGCTGATGATGTTAAGGCTATCGCCGAGCTGCCCACCAAGGATCAGCTTCTCGGCCAGATCGCCGGTCTCATCTCCGGTTTCGCTCGCGACATTGCTGTCTGCGTCAACGGCGTTTCCTCTGGTCTCGCTCGTTCGATCCAGCAGGTCTCCGAGCAGAAGGCAGCCTAGTCGCTGTTTTCACCCGCGGCGGCAACGCCGCACCCCTGGCGCATTCGCGCCGTGTTTTAACTGATCTCCGTGCACAGACACGGAAACCGAAAGGACTTAGAAATGGCTAAGCTTACCACCGATGAGATCATCGATGCTCTTAAGGAAATGACCCTTCTCGAGGCTTCCGAGCTCGTTAAGGCTATCGAGGACACCTTCGGCGTTTCCGCCGCTGCTCCTGCCGCTGTTGTCGCCGCTCCCGCTGCTGGCGCTGCTGAGGCCGAGGAGAAGACCGAGTTTGACGTCGTGCTCGAGGGCTTCGGCGACAACAAGATCCAGGTCATCAAGGCCGTCCGTGAGCTCACCAACCTTGGCCTGAAGGAGGCCAAGGAGGTCGTCGAGGGCGCTCCCAAGGCTGTTCTCGAGGGTGCCAAGAAGGAGGACGCCGAGGCTGCCAAGGAGAAGCTCGAGGCTGCTGGCGCTGCTGTCACCCTCAAGTAATCAGGCTTTCTCGCCAGATTTCTTTGCAGACGGGGTTCGCATTGCGAGCCCCGTCTTTTTTGTTTTTCGGTCCCTCGGCATCGGTTGCTCAAACTGCCATGTTCTGTGATTTGCGTCGTATCGGGTGCCCTGCCGTTGGGCAATAAAATTGCACCATTCGAGCAATAATTTGCGTTGACCTGCTGAAGAATTGTCTCTGCCTTGTAGCGACATATAGTTCCAGCGGTAAGATGCTTGGGTATCGCAATTTGGTCTGCGGCTGTGTGCCGCACGCATGGGGCGCTTTTGCGCCTGCGAAAGGATCTTTGAATAACATGAAGGCAATCATCCCCGCCGCCGGTCTTGGCACGCGTTTTCTGCCTGGCACCAAGTGCACGCCCAAAGAGATGCTGCCGGTGCTCGACAAGCCCGTCATTCAGTACGTCGTCGAGGAGGCACTCGACCCCGAGGAGGTCGACGACGCCATCATCGTTACTTCTCCCGGCAAGCCCGAGCTGCTGAACTACTTCCAGCCCGACCGTTCGCTCGAGAACCTGCTGCGCGAGCGCGGCAAGAACGCCTATGCCGATGCCGTCGCCCACGCTGGCGGTATGCCGGTCGACTTCCGTTATCAGTACGAGCCCAAGGGCCTCGGCCATGCTATTCGCTCTGCTGCCGACGCCGTGGCAGGGGAGAACTTCCTGGTTCTTCTGGGCGACTACGTTGTGCCTAACCGCGATATCTGCGACAAGATGCTCGCCGTTTCCAAGGAGCACGGTGGCGCTTCGGTTATCGCCGTCGCTGCTTGCTCGCCCGAGGAAGTCAGCCGCTACGGCGTTATCGCCGGCGAGCGCGTCGGTTCGCTCGAGGGCGCCGAGGACGTTGCCGATGCCGAGCCGGGCGCTGTCTGGCGTATCGGCGGTCTGGTTGAGAAGCCCGCTCCCGAGGCCGCTCCGTCCAACCTGTACATCGTCGGTCGCTACCTGCTGAGCCCGCTGGTCATGGACCTGCTGGCAGATCAGCAGGCCGGCAAGGGCGGCGAGATCCAGCTCACCGACGCCATGGCCCGTTCGCTCGACCGCGAGGCCATGTATGCGGTCGTCATCGACCCGCTGTCGGGCTACGACACCGGCACTCCCTCTGGCTGGATGGCCACCAACGCCCTCATGGCTGCAAGCGACCCCCGCTTTGCCGATGCCTTCTGGGACGCCATCGACGAGCGCGGCGGATTGATGCGCAAGTAAGCCTTCGGGCACCGACATTTACGGGCGCGGACTTCGGTTCGCGCCCGTTTTTTATAAGAGCTGCGATTGCCGGCTCTCTGTTCACAGAAAATATATGAACAGATGTTCGATACACATATATCTACCTGCGTGTTTTCTGTCGAAAAACTTTGCTACTCCAAAAACTCAATCGCGTCAAGGCTTTTCTTGCCCAACGGTCGGTACCTGATAAACTATTAGGTTGCGATAACTGGCGAAGCTATGCCTCGCCAACCCACCGAGCATTTCCGTGAAGGAGGAAAAACCTGGTGACCTACGCATACACTGCCACTGAGCGCAAGCGCGTCAGCTTCGGGAAAATCCCGGAGGCCATGGAGCTCCCCAACCTTATCTCTGTTCAAAGGGAATCCTTTGAGCGTTTTAAGGATGAGGGCCTTCGTGAGGCGTTCAAGGAATCCAGCCCCATCCAGAGTCAGAACCATGTTCTCGAGGTTACCTTCGGCGAGCATCAGTTCGGCGACCCCGCGCACACCGTCGAGGAGTGCCGCGAGAAGGATATGACCTATCAGGCTCCGCTTCTGACCGACGTCCGTCTCACCAACAAGGAGACCGGCGAGATCAAGGAGCAGCTCGTCTTCATGGGCGACTTCCCCATGATGACCGATCAGGGCACCTTCATCATCAACGGTACCGAGCGTATCGTCGTCTCGCAGCTCGTCCGCTCCCCGGGCGTGTACTACAGCTCCGAGATGGATTCGGGCAAGCAGATCTACAAGGCCCAGATCATCCCGTCCCGCGGTGCCTGGCTTGAGTTTGAGGTCGACAAGCGCGACCAGCTCATGGTCTCCATCGACCGTAAGCGCAAGCAGAGCGCCACGATGTTCCTGCGCGCCCTTGGCATCGCCGTCACCAACGACGACATCATCGAGCTGCTCGGCAACTCCGATGTGATCAAGCGCACCCTGGAGCGCGACACCGCCCTCACTCGCGAGGACGCCCTCATCGAGATCTACCGTCGCCTGCGCCCGGGCGAGCCTCCCACCGTGGACGCTTCCCGCAGCCTGCTCGAGGGCCTGCTCTTTAACCCGCAGCGCTACGATTTGGCCCGCGTCGGTCGTTACAAGGTCAACAAGAAGCTCAACCTCACCACCGAGGAAGAGGTCACGGTGCTCACCGACGAGGATATCGTCGCGACGCTGCGCTACCTCCTGTCCCTCGCTGCCGGCGAGCAGGGCTTCAAGGTCGACGACATCGACCACTTCGGCAACCGCCGCATCCGCACCGTCGGCGAGCTCGTCGCCAACCAGTTCCGTATCGGCATGAGCCGTATGGAGCGCGTCGTCCGTGAGCGCATGAGCTCCCAGGACATCGACGAGATCACCCCGCAGTCGCTCATCAACATCCGCCCGATCGTGGCCTCCATCAAGGAGTTCTTCGGTTCCTCGCAGCTCTCGCAGTTCATGGACCAGGCGAACCCCCTGACCGGTCTGACCCACAAGCGCCGTCTGTCCGCACTCGGCCCTGGTGGTCTTGCCGGCCACAAGTCCGGCTCCAGCCGCCGCACCAACGTGCCGACGGCCGTCCGCGACGTTCACAACTCGCACTACAGCCGCATGTGCCCGATCGAGACCCCCGAAGGCCCCAACATCGGCCTGATCGGCTCGCTCGCCCTCTACGCCCGCGTCAACGAGTATGGCTTCATCGAGGCCCCGTTCCGTCGCGTCGAGAACGGCGTTGCCACCGACCAGATCGACTGGATGACCGCTGACGAGGAAGAGAAGCACGTCATCGCGCCGGCCAACACGCCGCTCGATCCCAAGACCAACGAGTTCATCACGACCGATGCCGAGGGCAAGATCGTCCGTCCGCACACCGTGATCGCCCGTACCCGCGACTTCGACGGCTCCTTCGGCGCTCCCGCCGACGTGCCCGTCGAGGACGTCGACTACATGGACGTCTCGCCGCGTCAGATGCTCTCCGTCGCAGCCACGCTGATCCCGTTCCTTGAGCACGACGACGCCAAGCGTACGCTGATGGGCGCCAACATGCAGCGTCAGGCCGTGCCGCTGGTTCACCCCGCCGCTCCCTATGTCGGTACCGGCATGGAGCGTCGCGCCGCTCTGGACTCCGGCGAGGTCACCCTGGCCAAGAACGCCGGCGAGGTCATCTTTGCCGACGCCGCCAAGATTATCGTCAAGCATGCCGGCGGCATGGACGAGTATCACCTGGCCAAGTACCAGCGCTCCAACCAGTCCACCTGCATCAACCACCGTCCGCTCGTGCGCGTCGGTGACACCGTTGAGCAGGGCGAGCCTCTGGCTGACGGTCCTTCGACCGATCATGGCGAGCTCGCACTGGGTCAGAACCTCACCGTGGCCTACATGCCGTGGGAAGGCTTTAACTACGAGGACGGTATCGTCGTGTCCGAGCGCCTGGTGGCCGAGGACCTGCTGACGACCATCAACATCACCCGTCACGAGATCGACGCCCGCGACACCAAACTCGGTCCCGAGGAGATCACCCGCGAGATCCCGAACCTCTCCGAGGACATGCTTGCCAACCTCGACGAGGACGGCATCATCCGCATCGGCGCCGAGGTCGGCCCTGGCGACATCCTGGTCGGCAAGGTCACGCCTAAGGGCGAGAGCGCTCTGACCGCCGAGGAGCGCCTGCTGCGCGCCATCTTCGGTGCCAAGGCCCACGACGTCCGCGATACCTCCCTTAAGATGCCTCACGGCGCTTACGGCCGCGTTATCGACGTCGTCCGCTTTAGCCGCGAGAACGGCGACGACCTGGCCCCCGGCGTCAACGAGCAGGTGCGCGTCTACGTCGCCCAGCGTCGTAAGATCCAGCAGGGCGATAAGATCGCCGGCCGCCACGGCAACAAGGGTGTTATCTGTAACGTTCTGCCGGTCGAGGACATGCCCTACATGGCTGACGGTACCCCGATCGACGTTATCCTCAACCCGCTGGGCGTTCCTTCGCGTATGAACGTCGGCCAGCTGCTCGAGTGCCACCTTGGCTGGGCTGCTGCCTGCGGTTGGGATACCGAACAGGCCGACTCCGACAAGTACGTCCCCGGTCCGTTCTTCACCGCCACGCCCGTCTTCGACGGCGCCAAGGAGGACGAGATCGCCGAGGTCATCCGTCGTGCCAACAAGAACATGCTCAACAAGGCCACCGCTGCCTTTGGCGATCACATGCGCCCCGAGTTCGTCACCCAGCTTGACGAGCGCGGCAAGACCCGTCTGTTCGACGGCCGCACCGGTGAGGAGTTCCGCGAGCCCATTACCGTGGGTACGTCCTACATCCTCAAGCTCGGCCACATGGTCGACGACAAGAT
>CAJMMA010000050.1 GCA_905214435.1 uncultured bacterium | reverse complement strand
TATGTTTCACACTACGTTATAGTCGTTATATACATTTTTCAAGGCACAAATCGGCAGACGGGAAAATCTGCTTTTCCGCTACAACCCATTAGTGCAAAGAGGCCAGGTTCATATGCACCAACTTGGTGCATATGAACCTGGCCCCAATGCACCAACCCCTTAACAAACACGACGACGCCGACGTTTTGGCAACGTCAGCGAGCGCCCGTCATTTGAGCCAAGGTGCCGTGAAATGAAAAGGCGCTGACCTTCTGGTCGCGCCTTTGAAATTGAACGGCAGATTGGCCAAATGCCGGGCGCGCAGCGTCGAGCCGTTACGCCGTTCGGTAGAACGGCGTAACTAGTAGTCCAGCTTCCACATGTAGCGGCGCGTCATGTAGTCCTTGTGGGTAACGGCAGAGAGTGCACGCATGTACACGTTGTTGAGGATCGGGGCAAAGATCAGGTGGTTGAAGTACTCGCTCACGCTGTCCTTGATGTCGTTGAGGCCGAGCTCCTTGGCGTCGAGCTGATAGACGCGCTCGCCACCGTGCTGATTGACAAAACGGATGCCGCGCTCGTCGTTGCAGCGGCTGCGGCCGACGCTGATGAGCTGGAACAGCGAGGTACGCTTGTCCAGAATCTCGAAGGGGCCGTGGAAGAAGTCGCAGGTGTTGATGGTGCAGGAGTCGATCTGCAGCATCTCCTGCACGTTGCAGATGCTAAAGACGTAGGCGGCACCAAAGAGCGGACCCTGAGCCATCACGTTGATGCAGGGCTTGTCGGCGTTCTGCTCGGCCCACTTGGCAGCAAGCGGACGGGTGTACTCGACGGCCTTTCGATAGATGGGGTCGACCAAGTCGAAAGCGGCCATAGCGGTCTCGTACTCGGCATAGCCCTCGGTCTGCTGCGTAAGCTCCATGGCGATCATGGTCACGACGGCGGAGTTGGTGCGGCCCATGCAGGACTCATCGACGGCCAAGCTGTCATACTGGATCTTGTAGTCGCAGACTTCGGTGAGGCCGGACTCGTCGACATAGATGGCGATGGTGCTGGCGCCGTGATCCTTGGCGACCTGGGCGGCGACGATGGTCTCCTTGGTGCCGCGCATGGACACGACGACGGCCAGGGTGTTCTCGTTAACGTAGGCCGGGGTGGCGTGCACGAACTCGTTGCTGGTGTAGCTGGAGCTCACGACCTGCGTGGCCTCGTGCTCCATAAAGTACTGGGCAGGATAGTTACCGCCGTTGGATCCGCCAGCGCCGATCCACACGACGCGCTTGATGCCGCCCTTGTCCGCCTTGTCAGCCAAAACCTGGGAGACGACGTCCTTAACCTGTTCCTGAGTAGTCATCGTGCATCAGCCTTTCTTCTCGTTTGATGCTCTTGATGGCATACAAGTTACATACATGTTTTGGTTATGTCGACTAGTTGTATGCTATATTTGTCTTAGATATTTTGCTGGTAAAGTTTTCGGCAATCCATTATCAGCGGTTTTGTTGTCATGTTGGATACATGCTTGGTTCAGTAAGCATACAGGTTAGATACAGATTGTTCGCATGAGCACTTCGTCGAAAAAGAACTTGGCCCAATACGAGCGTCTGGCGGGTACGCTGCGTGACCGCATCGCCGCCGGCATCTACGCACGCGGAGACAAGCTGCCGTCCGAGATGGAACTCATGGACGAATCGGGGCTTTCGCGCAGCACCGTGCGCCACGCGCTTAAGGTGTTAGTTGACGAGGGCCTGATTCGTACCGAGCGCGGGCGCGGCGCCTTTGTGGCCGAAACGCCAGCGCTCCACGAGAACAACCTGGTGTTTTCGAGCTACACGGCACAGGTCCAGGGCCAGGGCATGAAGCCCACCACGCGCACGGTGGACTCGGGCTTTGCCAAAGCAATGGGCAGCGTGGCCAAGTTCTTTGACGCTACCGTGGGCAGCAAGCTTGTCAAACTTGTCCGCCTGCGTTACCTGGACGATGCGCCACTGTGCCTGGAGACCACCTATCTACCACCGAGCTTTGAAGCACTCATCGATCGCGATATCAACGGTTCGCTCTACGCCACGCTGCGCCAAGAATTCCATCGCGCGCCGGCACAGGGGCATAAGACCTTTGAGGTGTGCTACGCCTCGCAAAACGAGGCGTTTTTGCTCAACGTTGAGCGCGGGCAGGCACTGATCCTTATCACTGACTACGTCTACGACACCGACGGCCGCCCGCTGCACATCTCCAAGCGCATCCAACGCACCGACCGCGCCAAATACACCGAGCCCATCGGCTAGCGCGCCAAACCAGGCAAAATGCACCTAATATACGTTTTACCTGCGGTTTTTATAAAATCTCAAACCAGCATGGCGCAAATGCCAGCATCGCCTGGCAACGCACGCCGTCCAAGCTCAACTGTTCCTGTCCAGAATATCCAGCACCGTAAACCTAAGTGAGTAGACTTTTCGCGATCTGCCGAGCACACCCAAAACAGCCATCTCTGTGACCTGCGGTTTTAGTAAGGCAGATGCGCTTTGTGCTCGCCCTGCGCCAAAAAGTCTACTCACTTAGCTCGCAAGGCGTCCCGAGGGGACGATTCAGGTCAAAATAGCATACGAACGCCGTGCTTCTTGCGGCGATTTGATGCCACAAGACAGCCAAAAACCTGCCAAAAAGGGACAGGTCTAGTTTGGTCGGTTTTATCTGGAGCTTTGCTGCATCCGCAGGTCAATCGCCTTGGTCATACACACCCAAAACAAAAGCCGCCGCGAAGGTATCCGCATCCTTCGCAGCGGCTTGCAACGTTTGCCCAGATAAAACCTGCCAAAATAAACCTGTCCCTAAATGGCAGGTTTGGGGAGGTCGGGGAACCAGGTTGGCTTGGGTTGGTTGGGTATGCGCTCGGCTAGGACCAGCTCCATCCAACACATGTCGTACCAGCGACCGAACTTTTGAGCGCAACGGTCGAAGGCACCCACCAGGCGATACCCCATATGGGCATGGAAATCCTGGCTGTTGTGCGTCAGGTACTCGTCGTCCTTATCGTGCGGCACGGCAATGAGCGCGCACATGTTGGTGATGCCCATCGCGACCAGGCATTGCTTGAGCGCATCGTGCAGCTTGCGGCCCAGCCCGCCGTGGCGCACGTCGCGCGCCAGGTAGATCGACGTCTCGACCGACCAGTCGTAGGCCTCGCGGCTGTTAAGCGGACTCACATAGGCATAGCCTACCGGACGCCCGTCCAGCTCCATCACCAGGTACGGATAGCGCTTGAGCGTGCGCTCGATGCGCCCGGCGAACTCCTCAACGCTCGGCACCTCGTATTCGCAGGTTATCGCCGTCTCGCGCACATACGGCTCGTAAATGGCAAGCAACGCCGGCGCATCATCGGGCGTCGCCAGGCGAATCGTCGGCTTGGACATCTCGGTCATACAACCCTTCTCCCTCAAAAACAAAGGCCGCCTTGCGCCAAACCCAGCGCAAGGCGGCCCCTCGTCATTACATCAGGCTACAGGACAGCCGCCAACGCGTCGATGTCCTCCTGCGTCGTGGCCCAGCTGGTGCAAAAGCGCACCACCGTGTGGGTCTCGTCGTACTTTTCCCAATACTCGATCGAGGCATGCTCGCGAATGCGGGCCATGTCCTCGTTGGGCAAAATCACAAACTGCTGGTTGGTGGGCGTCTCCAAGAAGAACTGGTAACCGCGCCCGTGCAACACACGACGCAGCGCCTGCGCGGTCTCGATCGCCTGGCGACCGATCTCAAAATACAGGCCGTCGGTAAAGAGCGCCTCAAACTGCACACCCGTCAGGCGGCCTTTGGCGAGCAGTGCGCCATGCTGCTTAATACGCGGAATGGGATGCGCCGGAGCGTGCATGCCGCAAAACACCACGGCCTCGCCGCACAGAGCGCCGCACTTGGTGCCACCGATGTAGAACACGTCGCACAGCTGCGCCAGCTCGGGCAGGGTAATGTCGCACCCATCGGCCGCCAGCGCATAGGCCAAGCGCGCACCATCCACAAACAGCGGAATCTGGCGCTTCTGGCACACCGCATGAATCGCCGCGAGCTCGGCCTTGGAGTACAGCGTGCCGTACTCGGTCGACATGCTCACATACACGGCGCCCGGAAACACCGTGTGTTCGTAGCTCTCGTTTTCGTAGAACACCTGGATATAGTTCTCGAGGTCCTCAGCGTGCATCTTGCCCTCGTAGCCGGGGATGGTGAGCACCTTGTGGCCGCCAAACTCGATGGCGCCCGCCTCGTGGCAGGCGACGTGGCCAGTCTCGGCAGCAACGACGCCCTCGTAGGGCGCAAGCAGCATGTCGATCACCGTCGCGTTGGCCTGTGTGCCGCCCACCAGGAAAAATACATCGGCATCAGGAGCCTGGCAGGCCTCACGGATAAGCTGCTTGGCACGCTCGGTGTGTGCATCGGTACCGTAGCCGGGCTGCGGCTCCATATTGGTGTCGACGAGCGCCTGCAGCACTGCCGGATGTGCGCCGTGAGAATAGTCATTGTTGAACGCGAGCATGGTAATCCTCTCTAGCCGGGCACGAGCCCGATGATTCAGATGGGGCTATTGTACGCCGCCCGGATAGGCAATGCGCGCGGCAAGGCACTCAAGCGCCAGCACCAGGGCAAAGCCGCAGCTCACGTCACTCAAAAAGTGCGCGCCGATCACGATGCGACCAAAGGCGACGAGCGCCGCGACCACAGCCGCCGCCCAAAAGATCACGCGGCGACGCGAAGGTTTTTCCTTAAAGGCTGCCGCGGGAAGCCCGGCGAGCATAAGGCCGATCGCCGCATGCGCGGTGTGCCCGCTCGCGAACGACTTGAACCCGTCCTTGATCACGCCGGCGGCGATATAGGTCCACTTGTCGGGATTGCCGATTACCCACCACGGCTGAAAATTGAGCCCCGGCGTGACCTCGATCACGCGCATGCGCGGGCGCGACCACAGCGGCTTGACGATCACGTTGAGGATAATGGCCTGAGCGACCCACACGGCAAGTACCATCAACGCCCAGCGCGTGAGCTCGTCGGGCGCGGTGTCGCGCGTAAGGCGATAGGCAATAACGTTAACCGCAATGACCAGCACAAACGTCAGCACCAGCTGAAACGCGATGAGCTTGCCGCCGACGCGCAGCGATCCGATAATCTCGTAGCCGACCAGACCCACGTTGATCAAAACGCCCAGCGCAGCGAGCCATTTGCTCCCCCTGGAATCGGGGCGTGCCGAGCGCACGAGCATAACGCCTGCGATGCTCGCCGTCAGCTCGAACGGCAGCTCGCCGGCCGCCTCGACAAAGCGACCGTACATGCTGCCGATGTTGAACAGCGCGCTCGAAATCTGATAGTCGAAGAAACTGCCCACGCCCAGACAAAGACACAGGACAACCGCGATAATGGCGACGTCTTTCTTATAGATGTATCCGAACATGCTTTCCTTTCGATGGAACCAGAGTGCCCAAATGGGGCGTTTGCAGCGTCGACCCGTTAGTCGTCGTCGCTCGCACCCAACTGCTGCAACAGCATGAGTGCCGCGGCCACGGGGCCGGTACCGTCGTTGGCGTCGAGACCGCGACCCAGGCCGCTGCCCGCGCCGGCGCCCGCCTTGTAGGGCACCGACAGTTTGCGGCTCTTGGGGAAGCTCACCGCGCCATAGCGGGTCTTTAGCTCAAAGGCCACCTTCTTGGGCACGTCGACGCCCAAAAACGTGATGCGACCGCCGCTGAGCGTGACGCTCTCGAGCCCCAGGCGCTCGCCGCGAATGCGGATTCGTGCGCGATTGAACAGGTTGAGTCCTGCCAACGGCAGCTCGCCATGCGCGGCCTCGGTCTCTTCCTGCACCTCATCGATGCTCTCCAGGTCCTCGGCCGCTGCGAGCCTGCGGTACACGAGCACGCGCTGATCCACCGCCGGCAGGTACTCCTCGGACAAGAAGTAGTCGGCCGGCAGGTTAATGCCCACGCTTGCCGCCTCCACGCCGGCATCGTCATCGCCGCGCGCCTCGGCTACCGCCTGGCCCAGCATCTGCGTAAACAGGTCAAAGCCCACGCTCGACAGGTTGCCGTGCTGCTCGGCGCCCATAAGCGAGCCGGCACCACGGATCTCCAGGTCGCGCATGGCGATGCGCATGCCGCTGCCCAGGTCCTGGAACTCGGAAAGTGCGGTCAGGCGCGCTGTCGCCTCCTCGGTGAGTGGTAGCTCGCCCGGGAACATAAAGTACGCGTAGGCCTGCGTGGAAGAACGGCCCACACGGCCCTTGAGCTGGTAGAGCTGCGCCAGGCCCAGACGCTGCGAATCCTCGATGATCAGCGTGTTGGCGGTCGCGTTGTCGATGCCGCTCTCCACGATGGTCGTGGCGATGAGCACGTCGATCTTTTTGGTCGCAAACTCGATCATCACGTCCTCGACCTCGCGCGGGCTCATCTTGCCGTGCGCCACGCCCACGCGCGCCTCGGGCGCGGCCTCGTGCACGCGCGCCACGGCGTCGTCGATGGTCTTGACGCGGTTGGACACGTAATACACCTGACCGCCGCGGCCCACCTCCAGGCGAATCGCCGCGCTCACCACATCGGGGTCGTACTCCCCCACGTGCACGATCACGGGACGACGCCCAGTCGGCGGCGTCGTGATCAGGCTCATGTCGCGCACGCCGCTCGTGGCCATCTGCATGGTTCGCGGAATAGGCGTTGCCGAAAGCGTGAGCACGTCAATCTGCTCGCGCAGGTTCTTGAGCTGCTCCTTGTGCTGCACGCCAAAGCGCTGCTCCTCGTCGATGATCACCAGGCCCAGGTTCTTGGGGTTCACGTCGGCCGAAAGCAGACGATGCGTGCCGATGAGCACGTCGATCGTGCCCTCGGCAAACGCCTTGAGCGCGCGCTTTTGCTGCGCCGGGGTGCGGAAGCGGCTGAGCACTTCGACCTCGAGGCCAAACGGGGCAAAGCGCTCAAAGAACGTCTCGTAGTGCTGCTGGGCCAGAATGGTCGTGGGGCAGAGCACCATGACTTGGCGGCCGGAGTCCACGCACTTAAACGCCGCGCGCAGGGCAACCTCGGTCTTGCCAAAACCCACGTCGCCGCACAGCAGGCGGTCCATGGGCTTGGGCGCCTCCATATCGGCCTTAATGTCGGCGATGGCCTCCAGCTGGTCGCGCGTCTCGTCGTAAGGAAAGCTCTCCTCCATCTCGATCTGCTCGGGCGTGTCAGGCGGGCAGGCGATACCCGCGATTGATGAGCGGCGCGTATACAGGTCGACCAGGTCAAACGCCAGCTTTTTGGCGTTCTTGCGCGCCTTGTTGGTGGCGCGCGTCCAGTCGGCTGTGTTGAGCCTGGTCAGGCGCGGTTTGTCGCCGTCGGGGCCAACATAGCGCGTGATGCGGTCGACCTGCTCGAGCGGCACGTAGAGCTTGTCGCCGTCGGCATATTCCAGCAAAAAGTAGTCGCGCTCTTTGCCGCCCACTTCCTGACGCGCAATCTCGCTAAAGAGTGCGATGCCGTGAGTGGCGTGCACCACGTAGTCGCCCGGCTTAAACGGGAAGGTGATCTGCGTAATGTCCACCTTGCGGCGGCTGCGCGCGCGGTTGGCATCCATACGGGCGTTGAGGTCGGCGATCGAGAACACGGCCAGGTTGGCATCGGGCACCACCACGCCCTGCGGCAGGGCGGCATCGACAAAGGTCACGCGCCCGCGCGAGATGGTGGGCACGGCGGCACCGGCGGCAGCCTGGGCCGCGCCCGCCTCGAGCGAGCGGGCGTTGAGTGCGTCGGCCTTACGCTCGCGAATGGAAGCGTGGGCCTCCTGGCGTGCGGCACGGTCGGCGGAATCCGCCGCTGCCACGCGCACGCGGTCGCCGATAGCGCCGGCATTTTCGGGCGCCGCGGTCAGCGATTCCTCAAAGGTAATGCCCTCGTCGCCAAAGGTGAGCTCCATCGACTCACGCGCGCCGCGGTCGGGAATGGCAAACACGCAGGCATAGCGCTTGCCCACGACCTCCTGGATGCGCGTCATAAAACGGTTGTCCGAGCCTGCGATGGCAGGCTGCTCAATCTTGAGCTCGGCCGTCACCGCGCCGCCGGCACGAATGAGGCTTACGTAGTTCAGGCGCTGCTGGGCACCAAAATCGAGCTGTTGAGCGCGCACGTACAGACCGTCCAGGCGGTCAATCCCCGCCTCGCCGGCACGGGCCTCGATATCCTCGTAGGCACGCAGGCAGTCGTCGAACAGCGAGCGCGGCTCGGACAGAACCACGAGTGCCTTGCCGCTCACGTGCGCCAACGGGCTTACGGTCTGGCCGTACATCACCGGCAAAAAGCGGTCGAGCTCGGGCGTGACGATACGCGCATCCACCATCTCGAGCAGCGCCGCCAGTTTGCTGTCGTCCTGACTGGCGCGATAGAGCGCCACGTGCATGTTGTGGACGGCATCGTCGGTAAGCGCCAGCTCACGGCAGGGGAAGATCTCGATGCTGTCCTCGTTGCCGATGGTTTGGCCCGTGGAGCTCACCATGCGGCGGATGCGGTCGATCTCGTCGCCAAAAAACTCAATGCGCACGGGCGCCTTTTCCTGTGCGGGAAACACCTCGACGGTGTCGCCGTGCACGCGGAACAGACCGGGCGCGTCGGCGGCGCCGGCATTGGTGTAGCCCATGCCCACCAGGCGCTGCGGCACCTCGTCGAAGGGAATCTCCTCGCCCACCGCAAAGGTGGTGGACTCCCAATAGCGGCTCTCGACCGGCGGCACGCAACGCAGTAGCGCGCGGGCCGAGGCGACCATGATGCAGTTATCGCCGCGCACGATGCGCCCTAAAGCCTCGCAGCGTTGGGCCACCTCGGCGTCGTCGGGCGCCTGCTCACGCCATGGATAGTCTTTGCGCTCGGGAAAGCGGCACACATGCGCCAGACCCACATAGGCGGCCAGGCTGCGCGCGGCGCGATCGGCCGCGTCCTCGCCGCTCACGATGTAGACCGTGGGACGCGGACGGCGCGCAAACTGAGCTGCCGCCATGAGCGTGCGGCCCGACTGCGACACGGCCAGCGTCACGTCCTCGCCGGCATCGAGTCCGGCCTCGACGGTCTGCAGCGCCTCGGCAGTGTAGAGCTGCGCGGCTATACGGTGAATGAGCATGCTGTTCCTCCGGCATCGCAACGCCAAAAGCCCGCCGGGGCAAGCTCGGCGGGTCGTACGTCAAATACATTGTCTGTCATGGTAGCGCATGGAGAGGACTCCGGCTCAAGGGCAAACCCAGCCCCGCAAAAAACGCCAGACGAAGATGCGTTCCGCCCTACCCCGCTACGCGCACGCTGGGGCACAAATCTGCCAGCGGACACTCGTCACACTTGGGTTTGCGGGCGTCGCAGATCTCGCGACCGAAGGTGATCCACTGGTGGTTGACCGACTCCCAATACTCGCGCGGCAAAATCTTGAGCAGATCCTGCTCGGTCTTGAGCGGCTCCTTGGCATGCGTCTTGGGGCTCAGCATCAGGCGGTGCGCAATGCGGTTGACGTGCGTGTCCACCGCAATGCCCTCCACGATGCCATACCCCACGTTGAGCACGATGTTCGCCGTCTTGCGTCCCACGCCCGGCAGCTTCACGAGTTCCTTCATGTCGGCCGGCACCTCGCCGCCATAGTCGGCGACGATCATCTGCGCGGCCTCGACGGCATGCTTGGCTTTGCTCTTGTAGAAGCCGAGTGACCTGATGGTGTCCGCCACGTCAGCCACGCTCGCCCCGGCCATGGCCTCGGGCGTGGGCCACTGGGCAAACAGCCGCGGCGTCACCTTGTTGACCTGCGCATCGGTCGTTTGCGCCGAAAGCAGCACCGCGATCAGCAGGCGGAAGGGATTCTCGTGGTCCAAAAAGCACTCGACCGGGCCATAGCGACGGTTGAGGCGCTCACACACCTCGATGGCGCGCTCGCGCTTGGCGGCATTGGTCTCGCGTGGCATAACGACTCCTCGGCTCAACGGCACAATAAACTGATAGGCACAATTGTCCCACGTCCGAGACGCTTACGCCTCCAAGAATGC
Organism: uncultured bacterium; assembly: GCA_905214435.1. Classification (GTDB taxonomy): domain Bacteria; phylum Actinomycetota; class Coriobacteriia; order Coriobacteriales; family Coriobacteriaceae; genus Collinsella. Next base: position 3,972 of record CAJMMA010000050.1, on the reverse strand, counting down.
GCCGGTCTGACGACTCCACAGGCTCGCGTACTCGCCGCCCGCCTCGACGAGCTGCACATGCGTGCCGTCCTCGACGATCTCGCCATCCGCCAGCACCACAATGCGATCGAGCGCCGCCACGGTGGACAGGCGGTGCGCCACCACAATGGAGGTACGTCCACGCATCAGGTTTTCGAGCGCCTCCTGCACCAGCGCCTCGGACTCGCTGTCGAGGGCAGAGGTCGCCTCATCGAGCACCAGAATCGGCGCGTCGGTTAGGATGGCGCGGGCGATAGCCACACGCTGACGCTGGCCGCCCGAGAGCTTAACGCCACGCTCGCCCACCATGGTGTCAAAGCCACGGGGCAAGCGGTCGATAAACTCCAGGGCATTGGCCAGGCGCGCCGCCTCACGAATCTGCTCATCAGTGGCGTTGGGACGACCGTAGGCAATGTTTTCGCGAATGGAGCGGTGAAACAGCAGCGCCTCCTGCGGCACGTAGGCAACCTGGCGGCGAAGGCTCTGCTGCGTACAGCGCGAGACGTTCTGGCCGTCCACGAGCACGCGGCCGCCCTGCACATCGTCCAAGCGCAGCAACAGCTTGGTAAGCGTCGACTTGCCCGAGCCCGATTTACCCACCAGGCCCACGCGCTGGCCCGCCGCCACGTGAAGCGTCAGGTCGTCGAACACGTTCTCGCCCGCCGCGGCGTCACGATATGCAAAGCTCAGGTGCTCAAAATCAATCGCACCTTCGGTCACTTTAAGCTCGGGAGCGTTCTCGTCGTCTGCCACCAGACGCGGCTCGTCCAGCACGCGCGTCATCTCGGCCGCATCGCCCAAAGCGCGGTTGATGCGCTGCATCATGGAACTCACGTAGTTCAGACGCATGGTGAGGTTATAGGTGTAGGTAAAGATCATGACGAGCGAGCCGGCCGAGATGCCAAACCACGCGTTGCCGCCCGCCACAAACACACTCACCACGGCCATGGTGATGACGATAAGGCCCGAGGTCGTAAAGTTGCGCTGCATCATGGCGTGCATCGAGACCGTCTCGGCGTCGCGCGCGGCACGATCGGCGGCGTCGAACAGATCGCGTTCAAAGTCCTCGCGCCCGCAGGTCTTGACGGCCAGGATGTTCGTGACCGCGTCGGACAGCACGCCCGAGAGCTTGTTTTGCGCGGCGGACGTCGCGGCCGAAAGCGGCATGATGCGCTTGTACATAAGCCAGACAAACGCAATGTAGACGACCATGATGCACACCAGGATCACGGTAAACGTCGGCACCACCGGGGCGAGTGCGGCCACGGTGCAGATGACCGAGGTGATGGTGGGGATGAGCGAATACACCGTCACGTCGACCAGACCCGTGTAGCCGCTCATAAAACGGCTTGTCTGGCTCACAAGCGATCCGCCAAAGCGGCTGGCATGGAATGTCATGGATTGGTTGGAGAGCGTGTCGAAGCATAGACGCGCCAGGTGATAGTTGCCCGCAATCTCGAGCTTGTAGACGGTGTAGTCCTGCAGCTTGGAGAGGATCTGACCCACCAGGTTAACGAGTACGAGCGCCAGGATATAGGGGCCAAAGACCTCAAACACCTGGTCACCCGCCACGGGGCCGGCCTGAACGCGGTCAACGATAAGGGCCATCACGTAGGTGTTGGCAAACGTGAGCAAAAAGATGTAGCCCGCCGACGAGAACACCGAGAGAAAGACAATCAGCGGCTGTGTGCGCGTGACGTCCCAAAAACGCTGAAGCGTGCGGCGAACGGTGGAGCGTTTGAGCGGGCTGGTGCTTCTCTGAGACATGGGCTTCCTTTCGCGTCTGATAGGGCGAAACGCCATTGTTGCACATTGGAGCACGCTTCAGACAAGTGCGATACGAAAACCGGTGGGGCGCCCGCGTTTGCGCCGGTGCCCCACCGTCTTGTTGCAATTAGTCCTCGTCTTCTTGGTCCGCGAGAAGGCTCGCGGACGTGAGTCCCAAGATCCCATCGGCTTGGCCGGCGTCTTCCAGCGCGTCGATGTCCTTGAGCTTGCGCTCCATGACGTTGGTGCGCGTGGTGATGATACCCTCGACCGTTTTGCCCGCGGTCTCGATCTGCTGCTGGGCGCGGCGCAGCGCCTTTTGATAGCGCGGCAGCTCGGCCTTGACAGCGGAGAGCACGCGCAGTACATCGTCGGTGCGTTTTTGCAGCTTAAACGTTTGGTAACTCATCTGCAGGCTGTTGAGAATGGCCGCCATGGTGCTAGGGCCGGCAACGTTGACATGATAGTCGCGGCCCAGGGTCTCGATAAGCCCGGGGCGGCTGACGACCTCAGCGTACAGCCCCTCAAACGGAACGAACATGATGCCAAAGTTGGTGGTCACGGGCACGCTCAGATACTTTTCGCAGATGTCCTTTGCCTCACGCTTGACCATAGCGTCAAGCGTCTTGCGCGCGGCGGCGACGGCATCCGCGTCGCCCGACTCCTGGGCATCGAGCAGATGCTCGTACGCGTCGCCCGGGAATTTGGAGTCAATCGGCAGCAGTACGGGGTCGCCCTCGTCTACCGGCAGCTTGACGGCAAACTCAACACGCTCCGAGGCGCCGGGCTTGGTGGCAACGTTTTCCAGATACTGATCGGGTGTGAGGATATCCGCCAGGATCGCGCCCAGCTGCACCTCGCCCAAAATGCCGCGCGCCTTGACGTTACCCAGCACGCGCTTAAGGTCGCCCACGCCAGTGGCGATAGATTGCATGTCGCCCAGGCCCTTGTACACGGCCTCGAGCTGGTCGCTCACCTGCTTAAACGATGCAGACAGACGGTCGTTGAGCGTGCGAGAGAGCTTCTCGTCCACCGTCGCGCGCATCTGATCGAGCTGCACGTTGTTGTCTTTGCGGATGGCGCCCAGCTGAGCATCGACCGTCTCGCGCACCTTGTCCAGGCGATGCTCGATGCCCTCGCGATTGGCGCCGAGCTGTTGGGCCGTCTCACGGCGCAGGTCATCCATCCGGTCACCAGCTTGCGAGAACTCGCGTGCGATGGCCAGGTAACGTTGCTGCTCCACGGCCGCATCGGTCGTCTGCTGCTGCGCGATGGCATTGGCCGTGCGGCGTGTTTCGGCCAGCGCGACGTTCAGGGCATCGAGCGCGTTGTTGGCCTGCTCGAGTGCTGCCAGCGTTTCCGCGCTACTGTCGCCACGCTCCCGCAACTCGGCACGAAGGCCCTTGAGCTGCAGGGCACAGGCCGCAGCGACCCCCACCGCCACCAAAGCAATCACAATAAGTGCAATATCAATTGCAGACATAAACTCCGCCCAACAAACCCAATCGATCATCAATCAAAACCGCGATCAATCTTACCCCGCCACACACACCGGGCGCCCGGCCCCTTCTTGGGCGCCCCTCTCCTCCGCATATTCCATAATGCGGCGCGCCGTTTTCCTGCTCACCTTTGAGTCATCGCCGGCCAAGTATGCGTATACGTTTCCTTTATTCAGGCGCAGAGCACGGCAGAGGCCATAGCGCGTTACACCCGATTCCTCCAATGCTTCCAGCGTTTTCTTTCTCATCAGGGCGTTCACCCTTCTATCGGCCGCCGGCTTTTCCTTCACCGCTCTATACGCACGCCAAACGTTGGCATAACGATTAGGGAGCTCACTTTTGGCGCATAGAGACGCCATGCTACCCGCTTGACCGTACAAGGATAAAACGTCTCGATAATCCCGTTCCATCCACGAGCCCTCGGATAAACCCAGAACGTATTCGGCTTTTCCTTGCGCCAAAGCGAGCAAAAACAGAGCCTCCGCCACGCGCGGCGCATCCGTCGTCGCCTGCTCAACCAATTTTCTAAAACTCAGCGACTGCTGTCCGGATAGCTCTCGGCAATAGCCTTTTAAGAATCCCTCAAAGGTCAGATTCAACCGAGCACCTCCTTTTTGTATTACCTGTATCCCTTATTATTATTCATCTTCAATAATACTATTCAGTCGCACGACAGGACCCACAGGAT
>CAJMMA010000049.1 GCA_905214435.1 uncultured bacterium | reverse complement strand
TTGACGGCCTCGTTGCCAAGGGCGCCACGGTTATCGTGATCGAACACGACCTCGACCTTATCCGTAATGCCGATTACGTGATCGACATGGGCCCGGGCGGCGGTGACGCAGGCGGACAAATCGTCTGCACCGGCACGCCGGATGACACTGCGGCCTGCTCCGCAAGCGTCACTGGCCGCTACCTCTAGCAGAATGTGACAAAGGGACAGTCCCTTTGTCACATCCGATGCCTATTTCACGCATTGAGCGGCGAGATAGTCGCGGAAGAACGGTAATTCAAAAGCGACGATTCCGCGCCCGCGTTCTCCAATGATGCCGGCGTCTATCATGCGGCGTCGGTAGCGGGAGACCTGTTGCGGCGAACGCTTAAGGCGCTCGACAAGGTCAGCGGTGGTGGACTCTTCTTCGTCGTCGAGCATGGCGATGAGAAATCGCTTGTCCTCCGCAGTGAGTTCCCGATAGGTCGCTGCGAGGATCCGGTCGTCCATTTCATCGCGTGCGATTTTGATTCCCTGGTCAAAGTCGCGAGATGATATTTCCCTCGAGTTGCTCGTGAGATCCCAGGCGCGGTAACCCACAAGCTGCAAAAGGAAAGGAAAGCCCGAAATCGAGCGAACGGCCTTATCGATTCCCTCGGCATCCGCCAGACGGTCGTTTTCCTGGATCGTTCGGATCAAGGCCTCGCGTACATCGTAGTCGGCGATACGCCCCAGATGATATTGCTGGGCGCGACGAAGGAACGAGACCGTCTTGTGGTTCAGCAACGTCGAGACGTTGTTGGGAAGTCCCGCCATGAGTAGAGCGACGCGTTTCCCATCGGTCACAAAGTGCTGATACGTGGCTGCGAGCTGGATCATCTCGTCGAGCGTCGGGTCGACCTCATCAACCGTGACGAGTAGACCGGTGCCCGTTTCGTTGAGCTGGTCGATGATGTCGCTCATGCGATAACGCCAAGTCGAGGCATCGTGAACGCGATTGACCTCGATACTGCCGAGCGGCGCGATTCCGAGACCGGTGACTTCGAAGTTGTTAGACGGGTTGATGAGATGGCCTGCAGCACGTTTCGCCCCGAGCTCGATTTCCTCAAGCATTCCCGAGAGCGCGGTCGTCTTTACCGCTATCCAGCCGTGGGATTCCGCCCTTGTTGCGAGCGACGACATGAGAGCGGTTTTACCGGTTCCACGCGCGCCTGAGAAGATCGAGGTCAATTCCGGGCGTCTACGCTGGCTCAAGAAGGCACGGTCCAAATCCCGAATAATCTGTTGTCTGCCGGCGAGATGGGCAGGAACCTCACCAAAACTGGGGGTAAACGGGTTCTCGAGATATTCCACAAGGCTCTCCTTTCACATCGCCGTTTAACTCCATTTTATTCTAGTTAATTCTGATTAAAAGCGACGGCTCGTTATTTGGTGCATCAATGTGACAAAGGGACAGTCCCTTTGTCACATGCCGGGGAAGCCTGTCTGGCGGAGGGCCTCGTAGAGGACGATGGCGGCGCTGTTGGAGAGGTTGAGTGCGCTGATGCGATAGTCGTTCGGGTCGACAAAGTTGCCGCAGATATCCTGCTGAAGGATGGCCTCGTGGCTGTCCTCGGTATGTCCGAGCGACTCTTCGTGGGCTCCCCAGGCCTCGGCATTATCGAGTGAGTCGCAATCGCGCAGCATAGGAATGCGCTCGCAGCGCTCAGGCGCCGCTGCGAGCAGCTCTTCGGGAATCCCCGAGCTCTCGCTGCCAAAGACCAGATAGTCACCGTCGCGGTAGGTGCTTTGCGCATAGGTGCGGCGTGCCTTTTTGGTCAGCAGATGCAGGCACTCGTCGGCGGGGGAGAGGCCGTTGCGCGCAAGAAAATCCTCCCAGCCGGCATAGGTCGTCACGTCCAAGTTTTGCCAGTAGCCCAGGCCGGCGCGACGCACCGTCTTGTCGTCGAGCGAAAAGCCCAGTGGCTCCACCAGATGCAGGCGGGCGCCGGTAACCACGCAGGTGCGGCCGATATTGCCCGTATTGGCCGGAATCTCGGGCGCATACAGCACGATATTGAACATGAATCTCCTTGGCTCAGAATGAAAAACCACCACGAAGGGGACAGTGAACTGCGCCCCGAAACTTGGACTGAATAAATAGCGACTACGCCGCAAGGGCCCGGTCCCGGAACTCCTCCGGCGTCAGGCCCTTCAATCTTACCTGCCTGCGCCGCGTGTTCCAATGGACTATGTACCCCTCCAGGTCGCGCTTGAAGTCCTCGAAGCTGCCCCACTCCCTGCCGCGGTAGAACTCGTCCTTCACGTGGCCGAAGAGCTGCTCGGTGGCGGCGTTGTCGATGCAGTTCCCCTTGCGCGACATGCTCTGGGTGATGCCCGCCCCCTCCAGCCTGGAGGCGTAGGACTCGTGCTGGTACTGCCAGCCCATGTCCGAGTGCATGGTCGGTGCCGCCCCGTCGGGCAGGGCCTCGAGGAGCCGGTCGAGCATCCTGTGCTGCTGGGCGAGGTCCGGCGAGGTCGATATGTCGCTCGCCACGATCTCCTTCGTGCAGAAGTCGAGCACCGGGGCCCAGTAGGCCTTGGCGCCGGCGACCTTGAACTCGGTGACGTCGGTGCCGAGCTTCTGCCACGGCCCCTCGGCGCCGAAGTCCCTCGCGATGACGTTCTCGAACGTGCTCCCCACGGGCCCCTGTAGGAGCTGTACCGGCTGCGGGAGCCCCGGCGGCGTATCCCGCACCGGATGCCCATCTCGCGCATCATCTTGAGCACGGTCTTGTCGGCCACGACCGCGCCCAGCTCGGCGCGCAGGCACATGGCTATCTGCCGGTGCCCGCAGCCGTTGGCGGTGCGCGAGAATATCTCGGCCGCGGCGTCGCGCAGCTCGGGCCTGGTCGGCCTCCGCGGGTGCGCCAGCGCGTAGTAGTAGGTCGACCTCCTGAGCCCCGAGCACTCCAGCAGGTGGCGCAGGGAGTGCCCCTCCGCCCTCAGCGCCCCCACCGCCTCGGCCGCCGCCCTGGTCAGAGCCCGTCCCGCTCGACCAGGGCGCGCAATTTTTTTAGGTAGGCGACCTCGGCCTCGAGCCTGCGGCAGCGCTCCTCGAGCTCCTGCTCGCGGGTGCGGGCCCGGGGTTTCGACCTCGACCCCCTCGGCCTGCCCTTCGGTCCGGGCCGCAGCGCCTCGGCGCCGCCCTCGCGGTAGAGCCTGCACCAGCGCTCCAGCGGGGACTTCGACCTGATCCCGAACTCGGCCATGGCGTCGGCCTTCGCCATCCCGCCGTCGACCACGGCCGACGCCGCGGCGACCCTCTGCTCGAATGTGTACCTGGATTGTTTCCCGCCCATGGACAGCAGCGCCTCGCTTCCGAACGCCCGGTATACCCACTGCCATTCTCTCACGGTCTCGCGGGGGACGGACAGGGCCTCGGCCGCCGGCTTGCAGCCGACGCCGGCGTCGAAGAGCTCGACGGCCCGCCTCCTGGACTCCAGGTCGTGCTTCACCCTGAGGTCTATACTCATGGAAAACCTCCCATTTCCCGATGTCCAAGAAATGGGAGGCAGTTCACAGGCACCTTCGTGGTGGTTAGGCGGTTACGTGGGCGGAAAACGCTCGCTTCGATAACCCTAGGCGCGGTGCCAGTCGGTCAGGCAGGCATCGAGGGCGGCGATGAGCGCGTCCTTGTCCATGTGACGGCCGATGATGCACAGGCTCGTCATGCGGTCGCCCGTCTCGTCGTCCCAAATCTGCATGATCTCGGGGTTCTCGTCGATAATCTTCTGCTTTTCGCCCTCAGGCGCAGAATCGACAAACAGACCGTTCTCCATCAGGCGCATCTGGTGGCCGGCCTGCTCAAACATGTAGCACATGTCCGGATTGCCGTTCTGCCACAGCGGGCCCTTGACGCGAATGACCTCGTCGGGCCACTCCTGCTCAACAAAATCGGTGAACTTCTGCAGGTCAAACGGCTTGCGGCGCGAGTACACAAAGGTCTCGATGTCGTACTCGAGCACCTCGGGGTCGTCGTGCTCCTCGGGATGCTCCATGGCCTCGATCCAAGCGGCGGAGTTGTAGGCGCGCATAAAGTCGAAACGGTCGGTGTCGAGCAACTCCTCCATGGGGACCTCGCCGTTTTGGGCCTCGACAATCACGGCGTCCTTCTGCAGGCTGCGGACGATGGCCTTGAGCTCGGCGATCTGCTCGGGGCTCACGGTATCGGTCTTGTTGAGGATCAGCGTGGAGCAAAACTCGATCTGCTGGATGAGCAGGCTTTCGATGTCGTCCTCGTCGATATCCTCGGCCAGCAGGTCGCGGCCGCCGTTGAACTCGTCGTACATGCGGGCGCAGTCGACCACGGCCACGATGTTGTCGAGCGCGAGCTTGGGCTCGCCGCCCACCTTGGCCTCGTCGCAGAAGCTCGAGATGGTGTAGGCGATGGGGATAGGCTCGCAAATACCCGAGGCCTCGATGATGATGTAGTCGAACTTGCCTGAATCGGCGATGCCCTGCAGCTGGTTGGCCAGGTCGTCCGAAAGCGTGCAGCAGATGCAGCCGTTGGTGAGCGGGATGAGGTCGTCGGTCTCGGAAAGGCCGCCGTCGGCGATGAGGCTGGCGTCGACGTTGATCTCGCCGATATCGTTGACGATCACGGCGGCGCGGATGCCGCCGTCGTTAGCGAGGATGTGGTTGAGCAGCGTGGTCTTGCCGGCACCGAGGTATCCGGTAAGCATGATGATCTTCACGGGTTTGTTGGGCATGTGCCCTCCTTTGTTAGACATGGCTTACAGTTAAATCTTATGCCAAACGCCTGCTCTTATACCCACGTGCCGGCAAATAACACAGGCTACTCCCAGGCTCCCCACACATCGGGGCAATAACCGACGGTGGCCTTTTTGCCGTTGCGCACGATGGGCTCGGCTAGAACCTGCTGATTCTCGAGCAGTTTATCGAAGCGCTGGCTAGGGGTGAGGTGCTGGATGAGCGCGAGCGTCTCCTCGTCCTTAGCCTTGGGGTTGAGCAGCTTGTCGATGCCGCCGACCGCCTGCATCACGCTCGTGAGCTCGCCCTTGCTCATCTCCTTTTCCTTAAGGTCGATAAACTGCACCTTAATGCGGCGCTCTTTGAAGGAGCGCTGTGCTTTCTTGGTATCGAACGACTTCTTAGTCCCGAAGATTTGAATATTCATGGCCCCGCCGCTCTATCGAATGAAGTTGGTCGTTGCGTGATCTGCCTCGGGTGCGTTGATGCCGGCGGCACGTCCTGCCTCGATGCAGCGCAGGAGCCAGGCCATGTTCTTGCCGATGTTTCGCATGGTGGCAAGGCCTTCGGCATCCCCATCGGCGTCGCCGGGCACGCGGCCAAATACGTTGTTCCAGTAGGTGGAGGCAACTACGGGCATTTGCTTAATGGTGAAGTACTTGTTGAGCACATCGAAGGTGGTCGACGTGCCGCCGCGACGGGCGACGGCGACTGCGGCGCCGGGTTTGTGCTCAAAGGCATGCCCGCCTGCATAGAAGGCGCGATCGAGGGCCGAAAGGATGCGGCCGCTGGGGTGCGCGTAGTAGACGGGCGAGCCAAAGACAAAACCGTCGGCCTGCTCGGCGGCAGCGATGAGCTCGTTCACCACGTCATCGTCAAAGGTGCAGCGACCGCCAAGTTTGCCACACTGGCCGCAACCGATGCAATCGCGAATGGGCTTGGCACCCAGCTGAAACACCTCGGTATCAATGCCTTCGGCATTGAGCTGCTCGGCGACCTCGGCGAGTGCGCGGGCCGTGTTGCCGTTTGCCTTGGGGCTGCCATTGACCAAAAGAACCTTCATCACAAACTCCCTCTGCTGTCGGTGACTTCTGCAGAGGATTATCGCACGAGCGGGCAGATGGCGTGGGGCACGATGCCGGCCCCGAGGGCCCACGGCAGGCACGCTCACCAGGTACGAGCGGGATACGGTCCAGAGGATGTTGGAGTGCGGGGCCTCGTGCGAGCAGATTGTAAGGGGTCTGGGCGGGTCGCCCTCGATGGCGAGCTTTGAGGCCTTGGAAGGCGGGCTGCTGCGGCGGCTATGGTTTATACTAAGGCGGTTGCTATCGAGTAATTCATACTTGGTTTGATTCGATTGTGAATGCGTAACTAGGATGGAAAGCAAAGGAAACTCTATGGAAACAGAGGATGCTGTTTGCTTGATGACTTCGATTGCCTTGATTGTCCTTTCAATCCAATACCGAAGAGGAAGATGGCTCTGCTCAATTGCTGGATATGATGTCAAAAAAAGGGAGAGCGAGATTGATATACGCCCTTACGCAAAGCTGATTTCTTCTGTGACGTTATGGATGGGGCTGCTGTTTTTCTTGTGGGCGGTAGAGGGCTGGGTACGCGATTGGAATACCAGCGTTTTTGAAGTTTTGGTTCTACTTCTGTTCAGCTTGGCCTCTTTGTCGTTCGTGCGGCTCGTTAGGTTTGTGTTTATGAGGCGATAGCCAGCGGAAGTGGCTGGACGACAAAATGGACCAATGCAGCCAATTGTCAATAGAATTTGATAGGCTTGGCTTAACAGATTTACTCGAGGGCATATCCGTGGCGGGGGATAGGTTCTATCTTGTTGAGCACTTATTTGCATCAGGCAAAGTAAACCAAGAGTATCGAAACGGTGCCCCCGGGCCCCGGGAGGGACTGCGGGGACGTTCGGCTAACTGCGGGTACGACCTATTTGCCCAATGTGTTCGGTTGAGATCGGAAATTAACCATCATGCGCCCCATAACGCTAGTCCAGCTTGGTGCCCGGTACCTGCGGCGCCTCTTTAATCAGCGCATTGAGTTCGTTCAAAATGGAAACGGGCTGTCGGTCGACGGCGTCCAGATGAAGCGTCGCCACGCGAAGGGGCGGCTGATATTCAAATGAGCCAAGGAGCACGGGCGATCCCAAGAACCGTTCGATTTCGTCTGCAACCGCGTCGGTCTCTTCGGGATCAAGCTCGTCAAAGAGCGCCACGAACATCGGTCCGGTCGAGCGGAACAGACGACCCTTGCCGCGCGAGCAATCCATGAGGCAGGCGGCGCTTTCTGCCAAAACGCGGTCGCCTGCATCAAAGCCAAAGCGGGCATTGACCTGTGCGATTTCGTCGATTTTAATGGCGATCAAGCCCGCGTTTCGTGCCACGCGACGCATCTCGCCAATGGCGTTGACCAGGGCGTGGATATCGCCCAGACCGGTCACGGAATCGGTCGTATCTGCCAAGCTTCGGTTGGTGACAATGCCCACATACATGTTGGGCTCGGTATCGGTGCCGTCCAGGCGGTAACCCGTGCAGTCGCAAAGCGCGTATTTTCCGGCGGTATTCATGATGCGATACTGCATGCAGTGGAAGTGCCACGTGCCGTTTACCACCATATCGAGCTCGGCACGTACGTTGTCGCGGTCCTCGGGGTGAACACGGGCAAGCCATATATCGAGCGAGTTGTAGGGATGCTGGGAGGGTAGGTCAAAATCGCGCACGGCATTAACCGACCATTGCGATTCGCCGGTGTCGAGGTTAATGATGAACGGATAGCGTGTCTCGGAGCTCATGGAGATCGCTTGGAACACTCGGTCGTTGCAGAGAGGCTGATCTGTGACCGGGTGTTGCGGCACGTTGTCTTCTTCTGGCTGTTGTACACGGTGCATGAGCTTGTAGCGATACATTTTGCGGTCGGCGTCCTTTGTCATCTGGCGACGCGTATCGCCTGCAAGTGGGTCGACGCGCGAGCAGCCAAAGCTAAAGCTGGCGATCATGGGCGCCTTGCCGTCCGATGTTGCCTCGATAAGATTGGCACGCGTCCGCTCCAGGCGCTGCTCGAGCTCGGCTTCGTTTGTCGTGGGGGATATAAGTACAAATTCGTCTCCACCGATACGGAACAGCAACTCATCGTGCTCCATTGTCTCGGTGAGTGCGCGGCAGATGCTCAGAATGTAGCGATTGCCCTCGGCGTGGCCAAACTTATCGTTGCAATGCTTGAGGCGATCGATGTCAATATAGGCACAGGTGAAGGGGGTGCCTTTGCGCCAGAGCTGATCGACATGGCGGTCGAGTCCGCCACGGTTGCCAAGATTGGTGAGCGAGTCGATATAGGCGCCGTGCTCAAGCAACTCACGTTCTTGTTGCAGGATGGCGAGCGTTTTCTGCAGTTGCTCACCGATGGCACGCAGCTCCGGGGGCAGCGCGGCAACATCGAGCTCGGTGGTTGAGGCCCCGTTCGCAAGTCGCTGAAGATGAGCGATGATTGATTGCTCGCCCAGGCGATACGACTCGTTCATGATGGATTGCCTCCTTGGATGGAACAATGGTTTGTATCTTACTCCCAATTCGGTTTAGATTGGAGTATTAGTTAGCTCATGGGAACAAACGCTCCCCTCGACGGTGGCGTTTTGCGTGCGAGCGTATTAGTTGTCGTTGCCACCATCGAGCAATGCCTCAAAATCCTCCGCCTGCATGGGGCGGTAGTAGAGGAATCCCTGAGCGTAGCGGGCGCCCATGTGGCGCAGCATGTTTGCCTGCTTGTCCGTCTCGACGCCTTCGATCACAACGGGAAGATGGAGTGACTGCGCCATCTCGAGCATTGATGAGATGATTTGCACGCTGCGGCCCTCATCGCCGTTATCGGGCACAAACGTGCGATCGAGCTTGATGACGTCGACGTTGACGTTCTTGAGCATCGCGAGCGTGGACTGGCCGGTGCCAAAATCGTCCATATAGGTCGAGAAGCCGCGGGTGTGCAGGTCGGCCGTTAGTTTATCCACGGCCTCGGACTCTCCCGTATAAGCTGTCTCGGTGATCTCGATGCGCATGAGCTCGGGCGGCAGGTTGTATTGGGCGGCGAGCGCTCCCATATGCTCGGCAACGTTGCAGGCGAGGATATCCACGCGCGACACATTAAGCGAGATCGGAACCACGCGAAGCCCCCGATTGATGCGCTCGCGCAGCCACAAGGCAACGCCCTGCCAAACGTATTTGTCGAGCGTCACCACAAAACCGCTTTCTTCGAGAGCGGGGATAAAGGTGGCGGGCGAAATGAGGGAGCCATCCTTGTCGATCCAGCGCGTGAGCGCTTCGGCGCCAATGATCTCGCCGGTTTCCATGTCGACCTGGGGCTGCAGGTAGTAGGTAATACGGCCGTTGGAGAGCGCGTACTGGAATTCGGTCAGCGTGCGGTGGAACGCGATTTCGCGCTCGTACTCCTCGGGGCGGAAAATGGCAATGCGCTCCTTAAAGTCGTTTTTTGCGCGCCGATTGGTAAACATGGCCTTGGCCTGCGCATCGATGGTGATTTTCTCGTTGGAGTCGATGGGGTAGACGCCCATGGACGGCCAGAATCCCACGCCGTCATCATACTTGGCCACGGCCTGGCGAACGCGGCTATAGATCTGATGGACGGTGTCGTGTTCAAAGGGGATGAGTATGCAAAAGTCGTCTTGGCCCCAGTACCCTGCGACGCCCATGTTGGCATTCTCGATGTCCTTGAGGACCGTGCCCACATCGGCGAGCATGCGGTCGCCCTCGGCCTGTCCGTGCCATTCGTTGAACAGTCGCATGTGTCCCATATCGACGGTGGCGATACACCAGGCGCCGTTGCGCCTTGTCTCGAGAAATTCGTTGGCGCGGCGCATAAACTCGCTGGGTCGATAGAGACCCGTGAGCGAATCGATGCGTTCGGCGATGGCGCTTTTGCGCTCCACCTCGGGTATGGGGAGGCTGTCGTTGGGAACAAGCCCGCCGGCCGTGCGAATGCGACGGTCGAGTTCGCCTAAAACGGCGGCCGTTTGATTGGTCAGGTGCTCGTAAAAGGCCGGAACGACAAGACAGACGGGGGTAATGGTGTCATCCGCGATTCGAACGGGAGCGAAAACGGCCTCTTTGAGATGTTGGATCAGTTGCTCGAATGCTTCGTGATCCAAATTGTTGCTAAGCACGACGAACTGGGCGTTGCGTGAGCGGAAGACGCGACTCCTGCCGCGAGTAATCGACAGCATGCGGCCTGCGTATTCGGCGAGCATGTTGTCGACGGCCTCGGCCCCGTAGAGCTCGTTGAGCTTTGCCGTGCCGCGAACGCGCACTGCTATAAGCCCCGTCTTGCAATGGTCGCGACGGCAGGCATCGATAGCGTTGATCAGCGTGCGCTGCATTCCGAGGCCCGTGGCGGCGTCGACGGTCTCGGCAAGCGAGTGGTTGACGAGCTCGCCGACATAGAGCGAGGGGACATTTCCGTCGCCGTCGATACGAAACCCGCGAGCACGGCCGAGGATGTAGTCGCCGGCGGCATTGCGCACGCGGTACTGCATGACGTGGCGATGTTTGGAGCCGTCATAGATTTGGTCGATGTCGTTGGTATAGGCCTCAAGGTCATCGGGATGGACACGCGTTTTCCAGTAATCGTGGCAGTTGTCTATATGCTCCGAAGGAAGACCAAGATCGCGCAAGGCGCCTTGTGACCAAAGGGTTCGATGTTTGTCCAAGTTCTCGATAAAGAAATATCGGCCTTCGTTGAGCATCGAAAGGGCGTCGAAAATGCGATCGCTTATTTCGAAGTCGTCGGTGTGGGCTTGTGCGATATTGCGTCGATCAAGGTGCACGGCATGACGTAGCTTGTAGTCGTACATGCGATGGTCGGCATCGTTCGTCAAGCGATTGGGGGCTTCGCCCAGGGCGGGGTCGGCGTGTGCCACTCCGTAGCTAAACGAGTGAGGCATCTTGGAAGCGTTGTTTTCGAGCAGTACCGTTCGGCAGTGTTCCAGACGTTCGGCAAGGTCGTCCTCGGTCGCAATCGTAGATAGGATGGCGAACTCGTCGCCCCCCAGACGAAATGCCGCCTCGTCCACCTTCATATACAGTTTGAGATAGAGGCTCACCTGCAAGATATAGCGGTTGCCCTCGTCATGTCCAAAGATGTCGTTGCAGTGCTTAAGGTTATCGATGTCGATAAACGCCATGGTCACGGGCAGTTCCTGCTCCCAGAGTTCCTCTAAGGAACGGGTAAAGCCGCCGCGGTTGCCAAGTCCGGTGAGCTCGTCGGTAAAGGCGGTCCTGATCAGATCGTCCTGACGCTCCAGAAGGTCACGGATGGTCTTTTCGAGCGTTTCGGTATTATTGCTGGCGTTATCCATACTGTAAGCGGCTTTCTGAGGTCGGGGCGGATTGCGTCGGGCGAGCTCGTTGTGCACATGCGTTGCTGCTCAACGCCTTGCGTGTTTCCAAGCCCCCGCCTTGCTGCGTCGTTGGGTTTATTTGTCGGTTCGTGCTCTCGGCTGATAACTACTGAGTAGTATAAACAAGTGTATGGAATTATGTAGGGGTGCCCATGTTGCGGGCGGCCATTATTCGCCAAACGGTAACGCGACGATGTTCGATGAAAATGCGACTGAGACGATATTTGTTGATGGGTATACTTGTTCCGTTTTAAAACGCAGGAACGGAGATGGTCGCATGGCACAGTCAAATATGACGAGCACGGTGGGGCTGGCGCTCGAGGGAGGCGGCTACCGCGGTATGTATACGGCGGGCGTGCTCGACGTTTGGATGGAGCACGGTTTGACCTGCGACCATATGGTGGGCGTCTCGGCGGGCGCGGCATTTGGCTACAACTTTAAATCGCGCCAGATCGGCCGCGCCATTCGCTATAACAAGGTCTATTGCACCGACAAACGCTATGCGAGCGTGACCAGCTGGCTGCGAACCGGCGATATGTTCAATGCCGATTTTGCCTATCACGAGGTGCCCATCGAGCGCGATCCCATCGACCTGGAGGCGTATCGCGCCTGCCCCATGCGGTTTACGTGCGTGTGTACCGATATCGAGACGGGCAAGGCCGTCTACCACGACCTGCCCTATGGCGACGAGCGGGATATCGAGTGGATCCGGGCATCGTCGGCGATTCCCGTGGCGACGCGTCCCGTTGCTATTGACGGGCATAAGTATCTGGATGGTGGCGTGGCCGATTCTATTCCCAGTGCATGGCTGTTTGCGCAGGGGTATGACCGCAATATCGTGGTGCTCACGCAGCCGGCGGGCTTTGTGAAGCAGCCCAACAGCGTGATGCCCATGCTGCGTCGCGTGTTCCGTCACTATCCGGAGTTTGTCGCAGCGCTTGAGCGTCGACATGAGGTCTACAATGCCACGCTCGATGACCTGGCACGTCGCGAGGCTGCCGGCGAGATCTTTGTGGTGCGGCCGAGCGAATCGGTGAAGGTGCCGTCGCTGTGCCGCGAGCCCGATGAACTCGAGCGCATCTACCAGATCGGCCGTCGCGATGCGGAGGCGACCTTGCCGGCGTTGGAATCGTATCTGGCGGGGTAGGGACTACGCCGGAAACTGCATCCCGTAATCAGCGTTCAGACTGGGACGCAGTTTCCCGCTGGTCCTCTATGCGGAAAGCGCATCCCAGAATGGACGTCCAAACTGGGATGCGCTTTCCGCTCTTGAAGATATGAGGCTGCGGAGCAGCTGCTCGGCATAGGTCTATGCTTGCTGCCAGGTATCGACGAGCTCCTCGGCTGCGGCGTAGGGGTCGTCGGCGCTGCAGACGGCGCTCACCACAAAGAAGCCGTCGACGCCGGTGGACTTGAGTTGCGGCAGATCGGCCGTCTTGACGCCGCCGCCCACCACAATGGGGACGGGGCTTGCCGCATGGAGGGCGGCCAGGTCCTCAAAGCTCTTGGTGATGATGGAGCCGTCGGCCGCACGTCCGCAGTCGCGCTTGGTTTCGGTCTCGTGGAGCGGGCCTACGCCCAGGTAATCGACCAGGCTCATGTCGGCGGTCTTGACGTACTCGAGCATCTCCTCGCAGCGGGCCGAAAGACCCACGATGGCATCGGGGCCCAAAAGTTTGCGGCAGACCTCGACGGGGATGTCGCTCTGGCCAACATGCACGCCGTCGACGGCAATACCCTGCTCGCGTGCGGCAAGTACGCAGTCAAGGCGGTCGTCGATCAGCAGCGCGACCTGCCCGGTTTTGCCGGCCTGAGCGATGGCCTGCGCGGCATCGCCCGTCAGTGCGATGATCTCGCGGGCGCTTGCCACCTTGGAACGCACCTGAATGCAGGTAAAGCCGGCGTCGAGCGCCTGGGCCACCACATCGCCCACGGGGCGTCCGAGGGTGTTTTCGGGGCCGAGTACCAGATAGGCCGAGATATCAAGGTTGTCGCGGATGCTCACTGTGCTTCCTCCTGCTTTTTGATCTGCGCTTCCATGCGCTCGAGCTTGCCAGTCATGGTGTCGGTAAATCCGGGTCGAATATCGGCCTTGAGCACGACTTCGGTGCGGATGCCCTTGCTCGCCAACACAAAGGTTGCGTCGCGCACGACCTGCATGACTTCGTCCCAGTCACCCTCGATCTCGGTGAACATCGAGGTGGTGCGGTTGGGAAGGCCGCTCTCGCGAATGACGCGTACGACCTCGGCGACCTCGGCGGACAGCTCGTCGCCGGTGCCGCACGGGGCGATGGCTACGGCGACGAGCGTGTTCATACCGGCATTGGTTGCGGGCTCGGACATGCCTTATGCCTCCTCGAGCTCGAGTTGGTTATCGGCGATGTCCTGGGCGGTTGCGCGATAGAGCTCGTCGATAAAGGCGACCTTAAAGCTTGCCGGGGCATCGGCGACAGCGGCGGCACGCGTGCCGGCAACGTTGTAGACGGCGGTGCCACAGATGGCTGCCGTAAACGGATCGGCAGCGCAGGCGTACACAGCCAGCACACCGCCCTGCGAGCAACCGCAGCCGGTGATTTTGGACATGAGCGGGCTGCCGCCGTGGGACTTGGCCACGGTCGTGCCGTCGGTAATCAGGTCGACTTCGCCCGAGACCACAACGGCGCCGCCGGTGTAGCGGGCGAGCGCCACGGCGGCGCCGCGGGCGGCGTCTACCGTGTCGGTGGTATCGACACCGCGCACGCGACTCAGATCGGCCGCTTCGCCCTCAAGGCCCCACAGGCCGGCGAGCGCGATAATCTCGGAGGCATTGCCGCGCACGATGGCGGGTTTGTACTGCTTGAGTTCGTTTACCAGTTGGGTGCGCAGGCTGCCGATGCCCAGGCCCACCGGATCGAGCACCCAGGGCTTGCCGGCGTCGTGTGCCGCCTTGGCCGCGC
>CAJMMA010000048.1 GCA_905214435.1 uncultured bacterium | reverse complement strand
GTCGCCGCCGTCCGTGCCGCTTGCGAGCGCGAGGTCGAAGCTGCTCGCGCGGAGATGCAGCAGCGCCTGGACGCGCTGGCGCAAGAGCTGGAGCGGGCCGAGCGCAACCGTGAGCGTGCCGAGCGCCGCGCCGAGGGCAACAGCCTGTCGCGCTATCTGCTGGCTCGCTTGCGCGGCGAGGCTGGCGAGGGTGTGGCCACCGCGCCTGACGAGGATGGCGCTTCTGCGGCGGATGCCACCGAGGCCGAGGTCGCTGCCGACCCCGAGACTTCCGCAAAGGACGACGGCAAGTGATGAAGCACGTGCTCCGCGTGATCAACGTGTTAGCGACCGTGGTGATCCTCGTCGCCTTTGTGGTGCTGCTGCGCACGGTGTTCACGCCCGCCGGCGAGATCCCCACCATCATGGGCTACGGCTTTATGCGTACGCTGACCGGCTCGATGGAGCCGGCGATTCCCGTGCACTCGTTTATCGTCGTCGATACCGACAACAGCCAGGCCTACCAGGTGGGCGATATCATCACCTTCCATTCGTCCGATGACGTGCTGGAGGGTTCGCTCAACACGCACCGCATCGTATCCGTGGAGGCCGCGTCCGACGGCTCGCCGGTCTACCACACCAAGGGTGACGCCAATCCGGTCGAGGACGCCGCACCCGTGCCCGCCGCCGACGTGGTGGGCCGCGTGGTCTTTGTCTCGGCAGGCCTGGGCGTTGTGGTGTCGCTGCTCACCAATCCGCTGCTGTTCTTTCCGTTTATCGTGGTGCCGCTGATCGTGCTGCTGGTGCTCGAAATTCGCCATATGGTCAAGACCACGCAAGAGGTGGCGCGCGCTGAAGACGAGGCTGCCTTGCGCGCGGCCGTGGAGCAGATTCGCGAAAAGCGCCGCCGCGAGCAGGAGAGCCAGGACGGCGCCAAGGAGCAGGTCGACGGTGAGGATGCCCAGGGAAGCGCGGAGGCCGACCCCGGCGCCCCAGACGATTCCAACCGCTCGGCATAGCTCTTCGGTGCCTTTCGTCCCTGCAATTTGGATGCTCGTAGATGTTCCGAATCGCCCGCATTTCCGTATCAATATTCGTGCTACAGTTTGAGCGCTTTGTTGCCAATTGATTTCTGGGGAGTGGAATGGAACAGGAGCGCACAGCGCAGCGTGCACGTAAAAAGGCTTCGGTGCCGATGACGGCGGCGGCCGATTTTGTCGTGCCCGAGGGAACTGACGAGCTGAGCCGCAGCACCCGCCGCGCATGGCGCGACCGCCTCAACGATGCCCAGACGCGCAAGATGGCCCTGGGCACGCTCGCCGCGTTTGCCGGCGGTACGTTTTGGGGTTTTTCTGGCACCAGTGCCAGCTACCTCTTTGACGTGTGCCATATCGAGACATTTTGGCTGATGAGCGTGCGCCAAGTTATCGCTGGCCTGCTCTTTATGTTCGTCGTGCTCAGAAAAGATCGCGACCGCCTGGTCAGGCTGTGGACCACCCCTGCCGATCGCAAGCAGCTCATCCTATTTACGATCTTTGGCCTGCTGTTCAACCAGCTTTGCTATCTGTCAGCCGTGCGCCTGACCAACGCGGGCACCGCGACCGTCTTCCAGTGCCTGCAGCTGGTGGTCGTCATGGGGTATGCCTGCGTCACCGCGCATCGACTGCCGCGCACGCGCGAGGCTCTTGGCATTTTGCTCGCATTGGGCGGAACGTTTTTGATCGCCACGGGCGGCGACCCCAGTACGCTCAGCATCTCGCCGATGGGCCTGCTCGCGGGCCTTTTGTGCGCAGTGGGCGGTGCCTGCATAGCAATCATCCCTGCCGGAATCCTCAACAAATACGGTAGCCCGGTCGTCACGGGCTCGGCCATGCTTTCGGCGGGAATCGTGATGAGTATCTTTACCCAGCCGTGGGCGCATATGCCGGCGCTCGGCCCCTCGGGTGTCGGCGCGCTCGCGATATTTATTGTGGTGGGGTCGTTCTTCGCCTATATGTTCTACATGCAGGGCGTTAAGGAGATTGGCTCGGTGCGCGCGAGCCTCCTTGGAACCATGGAGCCGGTTTCGGCCACCATCACCAGCGCCCTTATGCTGGGAACGGTGTTTTTGCCCACCGACCTGGCGGGCTTTGCCATGATTATCGCGATGGTGTTTTTGACGGTGTAGCTGGCGCCGCCGCCAGGACGGAAAAGGTGTTGTGCCGCATTTTCGCCAATTGATGTCCGTGTCTGGAGTTTAGCTGTCGATGCTCAAAATGCCATAAACTAGTAACGTTATGGACTTTTTCATTGCGACTCAATTGCGAGGATTTCTTTATGGCTGGTAATCACTTTAAGGGCAGCGATAGCGGCCGTCCTGCAGTTCCGCCGCGTCCGAACGGGGCTGGTAAGGCCGGCACGCCGGGCGGCGCTGGACAGGGCGGTTCCGGTAAGCGCGTGTCCCCGGGCGAGACGGCGATGTTTACCGCTCTGTACGAGCAGTCTCAAAAGGCAAAAAAGACCGGCCGTGCAAGAGGGAATGTCTTTGCGGGCGGTGCAACCTCCGCGTCGCAGCCGAGCGGGGCTCCTTCGGTACCTGCGAACAACGCAGGTGCTGCCAACGCCGCAAATGCCGCCGGCAACGTTAATGCCGGCAAGGCCGCCAACAATACTCCCTCTGCCGGTGGCGCGGGGCTTACGGGTAACCTTGGTACGATTTACACCGGTGCCTCCGAGACTGGCACGTTCGCCCGCCTGGATGATAGCGGTGCCGAGTTTGCGGGCTCGGGTTCCAAGGAAGATTATTACGATTTTGGCTTGAACTACGGTAGCGACGCTTCGTCGAGTTCGACCTCTGACGGTCTGGTCCGTCATCGCCATCGCAAGGGCGAGCGCAAAAAGCGTCACACCGGCGCCATTGTTGCCGCTGTGGTCGCGGTGCTTCTCGTTGCGCTTGGCGCAAGCGGCTTTATGCTGCTTAACTCGGCAAAGACCGTAAAGAGCGAAGCGAAGGAGGCTGTCGAGATCGTCGGTGGCCTTAAGGACAAGGTCACGTCGGGCGATTTTTCGACGCTGCCTGACGACGCGAAGAAGATCGATGAGCTCTGCGACAGCATGAAGGCGGAGACCTCGAGCCCGCTGTGGACGGCGGCTTCGTTTATTCCGGTGTATGGCGGCGACATCAATGCGGCCCGCACCATGATCGACGCCCTGTCCGATGTCTCGAGCAACGCGCTGGTTCCCATGGCCGACAACCTTTCGCAGGCCACGCCCGGCAAGTTGTTTCAGGACGGCATGATTAACGTGTCCGCGCTGCAGGCCGTTGCCGATTCGCTTTCCGATAGCTCAAAGGTGTTCAAGAGCGCCAACGAGAAGGTCCAGGGCATTGGCGATACTCATATTTCCCAGGTGACCGAGCTGGTCGATAAGGCCAAGGACGGCTTTGCCACCCTCAACGGCGCGGTTGACGCGGCGGAGAAGGTCGCCCCCGTCCTTCCCCAGATGCTCGGCGCCAACGGCCAGACGCGCAACTACCTTGTGTACGCCATGAACAACGTCGAGATTCGTGCCTGCGGCGGCTTTGGCGGTTCGCAGGGCCTGATTTCGGTCACCGACGGCCAGATGTCGATTGGCGAGTTTGTTCCCCGCATTGGACTCAGCGAGGATGAGGCAGTCGAGAGCGTCGACGAAGAGGATGAGGCGCTGTTCGGCAACCACAGTAACCTGTACAACTCGGGCAATACCTATTCGCCTGATTGGCCCCGCAACTCGCAGCGTGTCGCAGCCCTGTGGAAATCTCAATATGGCCAGGACGTTGACGGCGTCGTGGGTATCGACCCGGTGTTCCTGCAGTATCTGCTGGGCCTGGTCGGTAACGTGTCGCTGCCCGACGGAACGGTTGTCGACGGCACCAACGCCGCAAAGGTCCTCATGCACGATGTGTACTGGAACTATCCGGTCGAGGAGTCGGACGGTATCTTTGCGGCTGTTGCCAGCGCCGCCTTCGACAAGATCCTTGGCGGTATCGGCGATGTCGATGTTACGAAGCTTGTCAGCGCCGTTGAGCGCGGTGCCGAAGAGGGCCGCCTGATCGCGTGGATGAAAAACGATGACGAGCAGAACGCTATCAAGGAGATGAACATCGACGCCTCGCTGCCCGATCCGGATGACCCGAGTGAAGATCCCGTTGCTGGTGTCTACTTTAACAACCTGAGCTTCTCCAAGCTCGACTGGTACCTGAATGCCGATACGCAGATTGGCCAGGGCATCAAGAACGGTGACGGCACATGCTCGTATCGCATCACCGTTACCCTGACGAACATCATGACGCAGGAGGAGGCCGGCAAGCTGCCCGACTACGTCGCGGCGAGCGCGCCTGATGCCGCGCGCGACGACGAACGTCTGAATGTCTCGTTGTTTGCCCCGACGGGCGGCAACATTACTGGCCTGACCGTCGAGGGCACCCAGTTTGGTCTTGGCGCCGCTACGTGGCATGGAATCCCCTTCTATTCGGGCACCGTTGACCTGCATGCTGGCGAGACGACGACGATCACATATACGCTGACCACGTCAGCCGAGGCGGGGGACAAGCCGCTTACGCTGCGTCAGACTCCTACATGCCAGGCGGCTCGCGACAGCGCGTCGGCGTAGGGTTTTTCTGGTAGCGCAGATAATCGAGTACCATTTTGGGGCGGACAGGCAATCTGTTCGCCCCTATTTTGTAAGGAGAGCGCATGAAGTACTTTGGCACCGACGGCTTTCGCGGTGAGGCTAACGTTGGGCTGACGGTAGAGCACGCTTATAGGATTGGCCGTTTTGTGGGCTGGTATTACGGCGCCAACCGCGAGCGCAAGGCGCGCGTCATCGTGGGTAAGGACACGCGTCGCTCGAGTTATATGTTCGAGGCGGCGCTGGTGAGTGGCCTGGTCGCGAGCGGTGCGGACGCCTATATGCTGCACGTGATCCCCACGCCGGGCGTAGCGCATCAGACCGTGGAAGGCTGCTTCGATTGCGGCATCATGATCAGCGCGAGCCACAACCCGTTTTGCGATAACGGCATTAAGCTCGTCAATAGCGACGGTTTTAAGATGGACGAGGACGTACTGGAGCTCATCGAGGACTGCGTCGATGGCAAGAGCGAGGTGCCGCTGGCCACGGGCAACCACATCGGCGCCACGGTGGACTACATGCAGGGCCGCAACCGCTACATTGCCTCGCTCATCGCCAGCGCGAACTTTTCGCTGCAGGGCGTCAAGATCGGCATCGACTGCGCCAACGGCTCGGCGTCCTCGGTGGCCAAGCCGGTGTTCGACGCGCTGGGCGCCGACGTGCGCGTGATCAATGCCGCGCCCGATGGTTTTAACATCAACGTCGACTGCGGCTCCACGCATATGGAGCGTCTGCAGCGCCACGTGGTGGAGCAGGGCCTGGACGTGGGCTTTGCCTATGACGGCGATGCCGACCGCTGCCTGGCCGTGGACGAGCGCGGGCGCGTGGTCGATGGCGACCAGATCCTGTACGTGTGCGGCGTGTACCTGAACAAGCACGGTCGCCTTTCGGGCGGTACCGTGGTTCCGACGATTGCCAGCAACTTTGGCCTGATCAAGTCGTTGGAGCTTGCCGGCCTAAGTGCCGTGACCAGCGGTGTGGGCGACCGTCACGTGTATGCCAAGATGCGCGAGGGCGGTTACAGCCTAGGCGGCGAGCAGACGGGCCATACGATCTTTGGCGATATCGAGCGCACGGGCGACGGCATTATGACCTCGCTGCGCGTGATGGAAGTGATTCGTGCCGAGCGCGAGACGCTCTCGCAGCTCACGGCTCCGTGCAAGCTGCTGCCGCAGGCGCAGGTGGCCGTGCGCGTGGCGGACAAGGACGCCGCGCTCGAGAACATGGGCGTGCAGAACGCCATCGCCGAGGCCGAGGCTGCGCTGGCAGGCGAGGGCCGCGTGCTCGTACGCAAGAGTGGAACCGAGTCGGTTATCCGCGTGCTGGCCGAGGCACCCGACCAAGCATCCGCCGATGCCGCCATGAAGCGCATTGCCAACGCGCTCGAGGCTCTGTAGTTACGCGGTTTTACCAAACCGCGTAACTGCTCGACGCTGCAAACGCCCCTAAGCGGCAATCTGACGTTCAATTTCAAGGGCGCGACCAGAAGGTCAGCGCCCTTTCATTTCACGTCACCTTGCTCGCTTAGGGTCGTTTTCGCTGACGTTGCCAAGACATTGGCGTCAACATAGTTGGCGTTGGCGATGGCGTGCTGGTCAATCCTTACAGCTCGTACAGTGTGGTGAACTTGTCCTGCAGGTAGCTGCAGTAGTAGCGGGCGTCAAAGGCCATGCCGCAGGCGCCCTTGATGAGTTCCGGCGCGTCTTTGGCGCGGCCCCACTGCCAAATGTGCTCGCCCAGCCAGGCGCGGACGGGCGCCAGATCGCCGCTCGCGCAGGCACCGGTAAGGTCGACGCCGTCGCGGCACATGGCCGGCACAAACATGGCATCGTAGGCGCTACCCAGCGCATACGTGGGGAAGTAGCCAAACGAACCGCCGCTCCAATGCGTATCCTGCAGGCAGCCGTGCGTGTCGTCGGGAACGGGAATGCCCAGGTACTCGTCCATAAAGCGGTTCCAAAGCGCGGGGATGTCCTTGGCCGCAGCCTCGCCGGCAAACAGCATACGCTCAATCTGGTAGCGCACCATAATATGCAGCGGATAGGTGAGCTCGTCGGCCTCGGTGCGGATCAACGACGGCTGCGCGATGTTCACGGCGCGGTAGAGCGTGTCTTCGTCGACGTCGCCGTAGACCTCGGGCGCGTGACGACGCAGCACCTCGAGCAGCGGGCCCATAAAGGCGCGGCTGCGACCCACGGTGTTCTCGAAAAAGCGGCTCTGGCTCTCGTGGATGCCCATGGAGGTGCCGCCCTCCAGGCAGGTGCGCGCGTAGGCGGGATTGACGCCCAGCTCGTACATGGTGTGCCCCGCCTCGTGGATGATGCTGTAGACGTTGGAGATGCAGTCGTCCTCGTAGATGTGCGTCGCGATGCGCGCATCACCCACGGCAAAGCCCTCGCTAAACGGATGCTCGGTAAAGGCAAGCGTGGTGTCGTCCAGGTCCAGGCCGACAAGCTTCATAAGGTCGAAGCTCATGGCGCGCTGGGCAGCCTCGGGCACGTGGGCGTGCAAAAAGTCGGCAGCCGGCTGCTGGCCGCGCTCGCCGATGGCGTGCACGAGCGGCACGACCGTGGCCTTGACCTCGTCGCAAAACGCGTCGAAGCTCTTGGCGGAAAGGCCGCGCTCGTACTGGTCGAGCCAAACGTCGTATGGATCGCGCTTGGGGTCCATGAGCTCGGCCTGATGCTTAAGTTGGGCGACGATTCTATCCACATAGGTCTCAAAGCTCGCCCAGTCGTTGGCTGCCTTGGCCTTGCGCCACACGGCGTCCGCCTCGCAGGTGAGCCTGGTCCAGGCCTCGGCTTCTTCGGTGGGGATGGCACTGGCCTTACGTTGATCGCGGCCGAGCACACGGATCTCGTCGAGCAGCTGAGGGTCGTCGATTTTGCCGCCGGCGACGGTCTCGCGCGCTAACGAGCGTACGAGCTCAACGGACTTCTCGCTGGTCAGCAGCTTGTGATGCTCGCCGGCAAGCGTGCCCATGGCGTCGGCACGCGCTGCTGCGCCGTTGGCGGGGGCAATGGTCGCGCCGTCAAACTCGGCAATCTTGAGCAGGTACTCACGAGTCCACAGCTTGCCTTCGAGCTTGCGGAATTTTTTGACGGCCTTATCGACCTTCATGCCTTTGGATGTCTTGCCCGCTGCAGGCTCGGCCTTCTTATCGAGTTTCTTTCCCATACCATATCCTTGATCTCGTGAGCCGAGCGCTTCGGGTGGGCGCGCGGCCAGTTTGCACAGCTACCTGCCTTGTACCCAGTGCGAACAAAACGGAACGCGGCGATGCACACGCAGAATGTGTTATCCTATAGCCCAATGCGTTGACGGAGAGGGTTTTGCCCGCCGCGTCGCCGGCAAGAGAGGGAAGGTCATGGGCTGCGAGCCTTCCTGCGGTGACAAGGGCCAAGCGTTCACTCCCGAGCAGCGACCTCAACGGGCACGCGGCCAGCGGCGGCGAAGCCCCAGTAGGGAAGCCGTGAGCCTCGCGACAAGGGGCACAGAGTGGGCGCGGCGGGCCAGACATCCGCCGGGTCAAACAAGGTGGTACCGCGGAATTCAACCGTCCTTGGGCAATGCACATGCCCGAGGGCGGTTTTTTTGTTACCGAACCGGGCCGCACATCCGCAGCTCCGGGTGGCTCCAGCCGCCGCGGCAAGTGGATGCGCGAGAGACGAAAGGGAAGACATGAGTCTGATTGATGATCTGGTCAAACTCGAGGAAGAGGCCAAGGAGCTCGTCGCAGGCGCCGATGACGCCGCCAAGCTCGAGGCTGCGCGTGTTGAGCTGCTCGGTCGCAAGGGTCGTATCACCGGCTTGATGCGCATGATGGGCAAGCTCGCCCCCGAGGATCGTCCCGTGATGGGCAAGCGCGCCAACGAGATGCGCCAGCTGATCGAGGGCATGCTCGACGAGCGAAACACCGAGATGAAGGCCGCCGCCCTCAAGCGCGCACTCGAGCACGACGCCGTCGACATCACGCTGCCGGGCATCCGTCCGCAGATCGGCCACCAGCACCTGATCAAGCAAATCATCGAGGAGGCCGAGGACATCTTCTGCGGCATCGGCTACACCGTCGAGTCCGGCCCCATGGTCGACACCTCTTACTACAACTTCACCGCGCTCAACGCTCCCATGGATCACCCGAGCCGCTCGGCCCGCGATACCTTCTACGTGGTCGACAACAACCCCGGCAGCGTCGCGCACCCCGAGGCTCACGCCCACGGCGAGTCCGACGTGCTGCTGCGCACCCAGACTTCGGGCGTGCAGATCCACACTATGGAGTCGCAGAAGCCGCCCATCTACATGATCTGCCCGGGCACCGTCTACCGTCCCGACACGGCCGATGCCTGCCACCTGCCGCAGTTCAACCAGATCGAGGGCCTGGTCGTCGACGAGGGCATCACCTTCGGCGACCTGAAGGGCACGCTCGACTACTTTGTTAAGTGCATGTTTGGCGAGGACCGCAAGACGCGCTACCGCCCGCACTTCTTCCCCTTCACCGAGCCTTCCTGCGAGGTGGACGTGAGCTGCCACGTGTGCGGCGGTAAGGGCTGCAACTTCTGCAAGCACAGCGGCTGGATCGAGATCCTGGGCTGCGGCATGGTCGACCCCAACGTCCTCATCAACTGCGGCATCGACCCCGAGAAGTACACCGGCTTCGCCTTTGGCATTGGCGCCGAGCGCGTCGCGGCCCTGCGCTACGACCTGCCCGACCTCAGAACGCTCATGACAGGCGATATGCGTTTCTTGAATCAGTTCTAGGCTGCGGCTTGCCCAAGCACGGCACCTCGGCGCTCATTCGTCGCTTGCGTACCAAAGTACGCGGCACTCCTCTTTCGGGCCGATCTGCCGCACTTGGACAACCCTCGCTTTGTAAGGAATGTTCACAAAGTTGAAGTTTCCACCTGCATCTCTTCGCAGGCTTTCAGTATGAAAGGAGAGCTAGATGCGTGTTTCTTACGACTGGCTCAAGACCATGATCGATATTCCGGAGGATCCCAAGACCCTTTCGGACGAATATATCCGTACCGGCACCGAGGTCGAGGCGATCGATACCGTGGGCGAGTCCTTCGACCACGTGGTGACCGCCCAGGTGCTCACCAAGACCCCGCACCCCGATAGCGACCACATGTATGTGTGCTCGGTCGACGTGGGTGACAAGAACCTCGACGCCGACGGCAACCCCGCCCCGCTGCAGATTGTCTGCGGCGCGCAGAACTTTGAGGCCGGCGACCACATCGTCACGGCCATGATCGGCGCCGAGCTGCCCGGCGACATCAAGATCAAGAAGAGCAAGCTTCGCGGCGTCGTGTCCATGGGCATGAACTGCTCCGCGCGCGAGCTCGGCTTGGGCGGCGACCACTCCGGCATCATGATCCTGCCCGAGGATACGCCCTGCGGCATGCCGTTTGCCGAGTACGTGGGCTCGAGCGACACCGTGCTCGACTGCGAGATCACGCCCAACCGCCCCGACTGCCTGTCCATGATCGGCATGGCTCGCGAGACCGGCGCCATCTTCGACCGCGATTTCCACGTTGAGCTGCCCGCCATCAAGGCCGAGACCGGCCGCGCGACGGACGACGAGCTTTCGGTCGAGATTGCCGACGAGGGGCTGTGCGACCGCTATGTCGCCCGCATCGTGCGCAACGTGAAGGTCGGCCCGTCGCCCGACTGGATGGTCAAGCGCCTCAACGCCCTGGGCGTGCGTCCGCACAACAACATCGTCGACATCACCAACTACGTGATGATGCTCACCGGTCAGCCGCTGCACGCCTTTGACCTGGACACCTTTGCCGAGCGCGAGGGCCATCGCCGCGTGGTGGTTCGCGCCGCCCAGCAGGACGAGAAGTTCACGACCCTCGACGGCGAGGAGCGCACGCTCGACGCCGGCATGGGTCTCATCACCGACGGCGAGCGTCCCGTGGCGCTGGCCGGCGTTATGGGCGGCATGGATTCCGAGATTGAGGACGACACCGTCGACGTGATGGTCGAGAGTGCCTGCTTCAATGCCGGTCGCACCTCGCACACCAGCCGCGACCTGTCGCTGATCTCCGACGCCTCCATCCGCTTTGAGCGTCAGGTCGACGAGACCGGCTGCGTGGATGTGGCCAACGTGGCCTGCGCGCTCATCGAAGAGATCGCCGGCGGCGAGGTTGCTCCCGGCTATGTCGACGTGTTCCCCGCGCCCAAGACCATCGATAGCATCAAGCTGCGCTTGGCCCGCGTGCACGCCATCTGCGGCGCCGACATCGAGCCCGACTTTATCGAGCGCTCGCTCACCCGCCTGGGCTGCACCGTCGAGCGCGACGGCGACGACTTTATGGTCACTCCGCCGAGCTTCCGCCCCGACCTGCCGCGCGAGATTGACCTGATCGAGGAGGTCCTGCGCCTATGGGGCATGGGCCGTGTGACGGCGACCATCCCGGCTGCCAAGAACCACATCGGCGGCCTGACCCGCGAGCAGAAGCTCACCCGCAAGGTCGGCGAAATCCTGCGCGCCTGCGGCCTCAACGAGACCACGACTTTTGGCTTTGCCGCCCCGGGCGACCTGGAGAAGGTCGGCATGTCCACCGAGGGCCGCGGCTGCCCCGTGGTGCTCATGAACCCGCTGGTAGCCGAGCAGACCGAGATGCGTCGTTCGCTGCTGCCGGGCCTGTTGCAATCCGTGGCCTATAACGAGGCCCACGGCACGCCCAACGTGCACCTGTACGAGGTCGGCAGCCTGTTCCACGGTCGCGAGAACGCCAGCCTGCCCAAGGAGACCAAGTCCGTGGCGGGTGTGCTCTCGGGCCAGTGGAGCGAGCAGTCCTGGAACATGAAGTACCGCAAGCTGCGCTTCTTCTTTGGCAAGGGTATTGTCGAGGAGCTGCTCGCCCAGCTGCGCATCGAGAAGGTTCGCTTCCGTCCCGTCGAGGGCGAGAGCTATGCCTTCCTGCAGCCGGGTCGTGCTGCCGAGGTGCTCTCGGGCGGTACCGTGCTGGGCTGGGTTGGCGAGATCCACCCCGAGGCACGCGAGGCTATGGGCATTGACGAGGTCGTCGTTGCCTTTGAGCTCGATCTGGACAAGCTGATCAAGGGCGCCCGCAACCAGGAGAACTACCGTGAGTTCTCGCAGTACCCGGCCGTTGAGCACGACCTCGCTATCGTGGTCGACAACACTGTGACCTGCGAGGATCTTGAGCGTCGTATTACGAGTGCCGGAGGCAAGCTGCTCGAGGGCGTGCGCCTGTTCGACGTCTACCGCGATCCCATCCGCATCGGTGCGGGCAAGAAGTCCATGGCCTTCGCGCTTACGTATCGCTCCGACGACCACACGCTCACCAGCGAAGAGGTCGAGAAGGCGCACCAGAAGATCGTCACCAAGGTGTGCAAGGGCGTAAACGGCGAAGTCCGCTCGTAATCTTTGCTGTTCGGAACCCGCCCCCTGCGGGGTTTTCACGGCAACGTCCTCGCCACTTCGCGGCTGCGGGATGTTGCCTTAGAAAACCCCTCTCGGGGGCGGGTTCCTGCGTTAACCTTGTTGCGAGCGGATCGCACCTTCTTCCGGGTGACCGGAAAGTTGGGAGTGCATGGGCCCTTTATTGGGCGGTGCGTGGACCTGGGCTAATAACGTACGTATTGCAAGGGCGTGCTGCGTTGTGGGCGGTGCGCCTTTTTGTTAGTATGCAGAGTCGGTGTTACGGATTGTTGGAAACGTAACACACAACGTTCTGATTGAGAGGGCTCATGCATATTCCCGATAATTATCTGTCCCCGCAGACCGATGCCGTTATGGCGGTGGCGATGGTGCCCGTATGGGTCCACTGCATCAAAAAGGTGCGCGCCACGCTCGATCGCGAGCATATGGCGTTCTTGGGCATTTGCGCCGCGTTCTCCTTCTTGCTCATGATGTTCAACGTGCCGCTGCCCGGTGGCACCACTGGTCACGCTGTTGGCGGCGCGCTCATCGCGTTGCTGCTGGGCCCCGAGGCTGCGGCTATCGCTGTCTCGGTCGCGCTGGCGCTGCAGGCGCTGCTGTTTGGAGACGGCGGCGTTCTGTCGTTTGGCGCCAACTGCTTTAACATGGCCTTTGTGCTGCCGTTTGTCGCTGCTATCGTGTTCCGTGCGCTCAACAGCCGTCTGCACGACAAGAGCTGGGGCACCTCAGTTTCTGCCATCGTAAGCGGCTGGGTCGGCCTGTGCCTGGCGGCCCTGTGCGCGGCAATCGAGTTTGGTATTCAGCCGATGCTCTTTACCAATGCTTCGGGCGCGCCGCTGTACTGCCCCTTCCCGCTGTCCGTGGCTATTCCGGCCATGTTGATCCCGCATATGCTGGTTGCCGGCGTGATCGAGGGCGTGGCGACGGCCGCGATCTACGGTTTCATTAAGAAGACGGCGCCGAGCATCATTGTCGGGCCCGAGGCCGTCGATGGCCAACTTGCTGCCGAGGGCGTTGCCGCCAAGAAGACCTCGCTGGTCCCCACGCTCATCCTGGTTGCCGTGCTTGTCGTAGCAACACCGCTGGGCCTGCTGGCCACGGGTGACGCCTGGGGTGAGTGGGACGCCGAGGGCGCCGCGACCGCCGTTCAAGAGGCTGGCGATGACAGCCTGCAGGCTTCGGTCGGTCTCGATACCCCGACCTTTGCCGATGCCCTGCCCACGGGCGATTATCTGCAGGCCTATTCCGAGGAGCAAGGCCTTGGCTTTGCCGGCCAGGCTACCATGTATATCCTTTCGGGCGTGATTGGCGTGGCGGTGCTCACCATCGCATTCCGTCTGATCTCGCTGACGGTCAAGGAAAGCGGTGCTCATGGCAATAGCCGAGCTGCCTAGCTGGCTTGCGGTCGAGCAGCGTTACGAGCCCGCGGGGGCTCGGCATCGTGTGATGCAAAAGAACGTCCTGCACCTGGCGAGCCTGCTTGAGCGGGTTCGCCTGGGTGGGGGCGCGCACGAGGGCGGGTCGATGGTCGACCGCGCCCTTTCTTGCGTTTCGGCTCCGGTGCGCCTGGTGGGGATGTTCGTCTGCGTCCTGTGCGTGTGTCTGACGCAGAGCCCGCTGTACCTGATGCTGATGGCGGCTATCGCGCTGGTGTTGGTCGCGGTGCGCCCCGCTCGCGGGCTGCGTGCGACCTTTGTACCGGCGCTCGGCGCCACGGGGCTTGCGGTGGTTCTGGCACTGCCTGCCCTGCTGCTGGGCGCGTCTGCCGCGGGCGCCATGCTCAAGATTGCGCTCAAGACGTTCATTAATGTGTCGCTTGTGCTGGGCGTTTCATGGACGCTTACCTGGAGCCGCATGTCGGCGGCGCTCAAGACGCTGCATCTGCCCGACGAGGTCATCTTTACCTTTGATATGGCACTCAAGCATATCGAGGTGCTGGGACGCACAGCGCACGATCTGTGCGAATCGGTCATGCTGCGCAGCGTTGGCCGTACGCCTGAGGGATTTTCGCGTACCGATTCGATCGCGGGTATCATGGGCATGACCTTTATCAAGGCGATGGAATGCAGCCACGCGATGGACGAGGCTATGCTTTGCCG
>CAJMMA010000047.1 GCA_905214435.1 uncultured bacterium | reverse complement strand
GCCGATTTGTGCCTTGAAAAATGTATATAACGACTATAACGTAGTGTGAAACATATTGGAAACAATACCGAGGAGGCTGCGTTGAAGAAAAGCAATCTGGGCTATGTGCTGGTGCTGATCGCCGCGCTTATGTGGGGCAGCATCGGAATCTTTGTAAACGGCATCTCGGCCATGGGCGTTTCGTCCCAGAGCATGGCTGCCTTTCGCTTGTTGGTCGGAGCGCTTATCTTGGCGCCGGTCCTGATGTTTATGGGCTGCCGTCCGGGTGAGGGGTCTACCGTGGTTCAGGGTCCGCTGACCCTGTTCAAGGCAAGCCCTAAAGAGCTTGTTTCCTGCGCGCTTGTCGGTATCGTCGGTTTGGCTGCCGCCAACACCTGCTATTACGAGTGCATGCGCGAGGTGGGCATGTCCACGGCATCGGTGCTGCTCTACACGTCGCCGGTGTTTGGCGTCGCGCTCGGCCGCGTCCTTTATCGCGAGGACGTGACCCTCAACAAGCTCGTTGCCATTGTCTTTAACATCGTTGGCTGTGTGCTTGCGGTGACCAATGGCGACCTTTCCGGTTTTCATTTTTCGGTTTGGGGCGTCACGTCGGGCGTGATTGCAGGCCTTTGCGGGGCGTCGCTCGCGGTGTTTAGCCGGATAGCAACCAAGACGGTCCACCCGCTGGCTGTCACGTTTTGGGGCTTTGTTTTTGGCGGTGCGGTTATGGCAGCTATCGCGGCTCCGTGGCCGGATGTCGCCGCGGCAATGTCGCCACAGCTGCTGCTGCTGTTCCTTGGCTTTGGACTCATCCCCACAGCCGTGGCTTACATCTTATATATGCAGGGTCTGTCCATGGGGCTCGAGACGTCGAAAGTTCCCGTCGTAATGTCATTCGAGACAGTCGTCACCGTACTGCTGGGCATTGGTGTCTACGCCGAGCCCGCCGGCGCGATCAAAGTTCTGGGCATCGTTTTGGTGCTCGCGTCCATCGTGATTATGAACACCGACTTTTCCAAGCTGCGCAACAGTGTGTTTGTCGGCCATGTCGTTGAGAGCATGACCTTTAAGCCCAACGCGTGGTGGACGGAGAAATCGCAGGACATGGATCTCTTCCGCGAGCGCACGGGCATTGCGCTGGAGCCCACCGTGCAGGAAAGCCCCTGGTACTTCGTGCGATAGGGGATTGGCGGTGTGTTTGAGCAGGTAGCGCCCGGCGTTTGATCGGGCGGCGCCTAGCCAGCGCCGACCTACCCAAGACCATCGTTTCGATTGCGTTAAACCCGCCAACGGTCGTTTTTCACCCGCGAACGGTTTATATACTAATTATCAATATAAGCAACGTATAAGACGTTATAATGACCATAACGAAAAGGAGGAGGCAAGATGAATCAGATCATTCTCGCATCTCATGGCGGCCTGGCCGCAGGCGCCAAAGACACGCTCGAGATGGTTCTCGGCGACGTGTCGAACGTCCACGTCGTGTCGCTTGCTCGTGACGACAAGGAGCCCATCACCAATAAGGTTGAGGCTATGATCGCCACGTTCAACGCGGACGACACCGTGTATGTGCTAACCGATATGCTCGGTAGCTCGGTCAACAACAACATGGTCGAGCTTTCCAAGAACGGCACGAAGTTCACGGTTGTCAGCGGTTTCAACATCCCGCTGGCGCTCACGCTTGCTATGAGCCCCGCCCCCGTCAAGGGCACCGAGCTCGCGGCCCTCATCAACGAGGCCCGCACCGGTCTGACCAACCCCAACGCACCGGTCGAGGTCGCCGCGGCTCCCGCCAAGAAGGCCAAGGCGTCCCGTCACAGCTCCGGTCCCGCCAAGATCGTCCTCGCACGTCTTGACTACCGTCTGCTGCACGGCCAGGTCGTCTTTACCTGGACCACCAAGGTTCAGGCCGAGCGCATCATCGTCGTCGACAACGCTGCCGCCAACGATGACATCAAGAAGGGCGCTCTTAAGCTGGCCAAGCCCCAGGGCGTGCGCCTGAACGTCTTCACCGTTGAGCGTGCCCTTGCCAAGATGGACAAGCTCAACACCCTCGGCGAGCGCGTCATGTTCGTCTTTGGCAACACTGCCGAGATGCTGCAGTTCTGCCAGGGCTACAAGCTCGACGCCATCAACCTGGGCGCCACCGCCAACCACGACGGTGCCGAGCAGGTCGGCGGCAAGGACAGCTCCGTCTTCTTCGACGCCACCCAGAAGGCCGACGTCAACCAGCTGCTCGACATGGGCATTAAGCTCTACGTCCAGCAGACCCCTACGTATCAGAGCGTCGACATCGACGCCAAGCTGTAATCAACCAGGCGTTTGCCTGACTGAAAGGAGAAGGGTATGAATACGTTCATCAGTGCGGTGCTCGTCGGCCTCGTCGGCGTGTTCTGCATGTGGGACTCCCGCCTGCTCGGTCGTCTTAACTTCGAGCAGCCCCTCGTTGGCGCTACGCTCGTCGGTTTGCTGCTGGGCGATGTGCCCACCGGCCTTGCCGTCGGTGCCGCCGTCGAGCTCGTGTCCATGGGCCTGGTGCAGGTCGGCGCTGCCGTTCCGCCCGATATGGTCCTAGGCGGCATCGTGGCCGCTGCCTTTGCGTGCCTGACCGATGCTTCCGCCGAGACCGCCATGACGATCGCCATCCCGGTCGCCGTCCTGGGCCAGCTCCTCGGCATCGTGTTCCGTTCCATCATCGCCGCCCTCACCCATGTGGCAGATAGCGCGATCGATAACGGAAAGTTCAAGACCGCCTACCGCATGCACATCTGCGCCGGCTCCGGTCTGTACGCCGTCATGTACTTCCTGCCGATCTTCCTGGCCGTCTTTGTTGGCACCGACCTGGTTCAGGCCATCGTCAACATGGTTCCCGAGTGGCTGTCCACTGGTCTTAACGTTTCGACCAAGATCATGACCGCCTACGGCTTGGCCCTGCTGCTCACCATGATGATCAAGAAGGGTATGACTCCGTTCCTGTTCATCGGTTTCCTGCTCGCCGCTTACCTCAACCTGTCCGTCATCGCGGTCGCTTTGATCGGTGTGTGCCTGGCTGTCGTCTTCATGGGCTTCAAGTTCAACGGTTCCCATGCAGCCGCCGGTGTCGATTCCGACTACGATCCGCTCGAAGACGACGAAGACTAAGGAGGAACACACTATGGCAACCGCAACCAAGGACGTGTCCCTGAACAAGAAGGTCAGCCAGTTCTTCTGGCGCTCCTGGGCCATCCAGGCCTCTTGGAACTACGAGCGTCAGATGAACATGGGCTTCCTCTACGGCATGGTTCCCACGCTCGATCGCCTCTATCCGGACGAGTCCGACCCCAAGCAGCTCGCTGCTAAGAAAGAGGCTTACCACCGTCACATGGCGTTCTACAACTGCACCCCGCAGACGAGCGCTTTTGTCCTAGGTCTCGCCGCCTCCATGGAGGAGGAGTACGCCAAGGATCCCGAGAACTTCGATCCCGATTCGATCAACGCGGTCAAGACCTCCCTCATGGGTCCGCTTTCCGGCATCGGTGACTCCCTCTTCCAGGGCACCATCCGCGTTATCGCCTTTGGCCTGGGCGTTCAGCTGGCTCAGCAGGGCTCCATCATGGGCCCGATCCTGGCCATGCTCATCTCCATCGTCCCCTCTGTGCTGATCACTTGGTTCGCAGCCAAGATGGGCTATCAGGGCGGCCACGAGTACCTGAGCAAGCTTCAGGGCGGCGACCTCATGGAAAAGCTCATGTATGTCTGCGGCATCGTAGGTCTTATGTCCGTGGGCGGCATGATCGCTACGCTGATCGGCGCCACCACCCCGCTGCAGTTCGCTGAGGGTACCGTCGTTATCCAGGACATCCTGGACGGCATGATGCCCCAGATGATCTCCCTTGGCCTCACCGGCCTTATGTACTGGCTCATCAAGAAGAACGTCAACACCGGTTGGCTTCTCGTGATCGCCATCGTGGGCGGCATCGCCCTCTCCGCGGCCGGCATCCTGGCCTAGTCGCGACCCAGCGCTTCCCCCGGGGGCCTGCCTGGCATCCCATACCCCAGGCAGGCTTCCATCCCTAACATGTGACAAAGGGATAGTCCCTTTGTCACATCCTCAACGGGCCGGCGACTCGGTCCTAACTACGGTAACCCTGCGAGCGTCCGGCAATGTGACGCCGCAACAAATCGAAAGGAATGTGTCAGATGTACGAGATCGACCTTAACCTCCCTAAGCAGATCGTCGCTGACGTCCTGTCCAACCACGAGATCCACAGCGTCGCCTTCGTCGGCTGCGGTGCCTCCATGTCCGACCTTTACCCCGCCAAGTACTTCCTGGCCAACAACACGGACAAGCTGAACGTTCAGATCTTCACCGCTAACGAGTTCAACTACGACACGCCTTCCTGGGTCAACGAGCACACCTTCGTGATCACCTGCTCCCTCGGTGGCTCCACGCCCGAGACCGTCGAGGCCAACAAGACCGCCAAGAAGCACAACTGCCCGGTCGTCTCCCTCACCAACAAGGCTGGCTCCGCTCTGACCGTCGATGCCGACCACGTCATCGTTCACGGCTTCCACGCCAACTACGCTGCCAAGTGCGAGAAGCCCGGCTATGCCATCGCTCTTGCTCTCGAGATCCTTCAGCAGACTGAGGGCTATGACCACTACGAGGACATGATCACCGGCCTCACCAACGTCTTCGATCTCTGCGAGAACGCCGCTCAGCACTGCAAGAAGCTCGCCAAGAAGTTCGCCGAGGACTTCAAGGACGACAAGATGATCTACTTCATGGCTTCCGGTGCCTCCGAGAAGATGGCTTATTCTCACGCCGCCTTCCTGTTCACCGAGATGCAGTGGATCGACGCAGCCGCCTACAACACCGGCGAGTACTTCCACGGCCCGTTCGAGGTTTCCACCGAGGGTAAGCCCTACGTCTTCTTCATGTCCGATGGCGCCACCCGTCCGATGGACGCCCGCGCCCTCACCTTCCTTGAGCGCATGGGCGCCAAGGTCGCTCTGATCGACTCCAAGGACTACGGCCTGGCTGACGCCGTGCCCGCGAGCGTCGTCACCTACTTCAACCCGCTGCTGCACCTCGCCGTTATGCGCGAGTACGGCAACCAGATCGCCGAGGCCCGTCAGCACCCGCTGACCATGCGTCGCTACATGTGGAAGCTTTCCTACTAATCACAAGTAAGTAGACCTTACGGGTTGATTGAGAGGGGATGGGGTTTGCGCCCCGTCCCCTTTTTTGCTCTGGGGAGGGTGCGTCTGTCGCTCCATAAAACCCCAGATAAAACCTACCAAAATAAACCTGTCCCTTTTTGGCAGGTGGGAGGAGATGCGTATGATCAAGGCAGTGCTGTTTGACATGGACGGCGTGCTGGTCGATACCGAGTGGTTCTACAACCGCCGTCGCGTGGCGTTTATGGAAGAGAAGGGGTTCCACTTTGACGAGATCCCCGATCTTTCGGGGTCTAACGAGCCTGCCATTTGGAAGTCGCTGGTGCCCGACGATATTGAGCTGCGCGAGCGCCTGCGCGTGGAGTACAAGCAAGTCTACAGCCCGGACCACCCCGTTCCGTATGCCGAGCTGCTCAACGAGCAGACGGAGCCGGTGATGCGTGAGCTGCGCGAGCGCGGCGTGAAGTGCGCCATCGCGAGCTCGTCCTATCGCGAGTTGATCGACGAGCTGGTGGAGATTGCCGGCATCGCCGGCGTGCTGGACTACACCATCAGCGGCCACGAGTGCAGCGCGTTTAAGCCCGACCCCGAGATCTACCTGCGTGCCATGGAGGCACTGGGGGTGGAGCCTGCCGAGTGCCTGGTTATCGAGGACTCGCCGTTGGGTATCGAGGCCGGCAAGCGCTCCGGCGCCCGCGTCCTGGCACTGCGTCCGCATGAGGGCGTCAACCTGGACCAGTCCGCCGCCGACGTCGTCATCGACAACCTGAGCGACATTTTGGCCGCTCTGTAGTGTCAATCCACCGCGAGAAGCACTGGTTCACGCGTCATTTGCTGCGGATTGGCTTAATTTGTCATCTATTTGGATCCGTTTGGCTTCGATTCGGACTAAGTGAGTAGACTTTTTGGTGCAGGACGAGCACAAAGCGCATCTGCTCTAGTAAAACCGCAGGTCACAGGGGTGGCGGTTTTGGGTGTGCTCTGCAGATCGCGTAAAGTCTACTCACTTGTAATTTGGGCCTTTGGTCGTGGGGTTGCTGGTCCCGCTTTGGTTGTCGAGAGAGGGTGAATTGAAGCGCCCCCGCATGCTCCATGCTACAATCGCGGCCACGCCCCACAACTACATCTGCCTTCGAAAGGAGCCTACGTGGCGAACGCCATCGATCAGCTCACGGACCGCGTGCTCGTGCTCGGCCGCCTCACCATCGTCCGCCGCGCCATCACCGCCGTGGCGGTCACAATTTCCGCCGTTCTCCAGACATTCCTGATCCAGGCGTTCATTCAACCCGCCGACCTGCTTCCGAGCGGCCTCACCGGCGTCGCGGTCCTGCTCGATCGTGTTACCTCGCTCGGCGGCGTTCACATCGACATCTCGCTCGGCATGCTCGCGCTCAACATCCCCGTGGCGCTCCTGTGCTGGAGCGGCATTAGCAAGCGCTTCGTCATCTTCTCGATGATGCAGGTCATGCTCTCGTCGCTGTTCCTCAACATCTTTCATTTCGCCCCGTTTTTGGGCGACAAGATCATGCTCATCATTTTTGGCGGAGTGGTCTCGGGTCTGGGCGCTGCCATCGCGCTTAAGTCCGGCGCATCTACCGGCGGCACCGACTTTATCGCGCTGTGGGTTTCCAACCACACAGGCAAGACCATCTGGGGCGTCATTTTTGGTTTCAACTGCTTTATCCTGGCGATCTTTGGCTTTATGTTTGGCTGGGACAAGGCGGCATATTCCATCGTGTTCCAGTTTATTTCGACCAAGACCATCGACAGTTTCTATCGTCGCTACGATCGCGTGACGCTGCAGATCACGACGCGTAAGGCAGACGAGGTCATGACTGCCTACGTAAACCATTTTCAGCACGGCATTAGCTGCGCCGAGGTCGTCGGCGGATACAGCCGTGAAAAGATGTACTTGCTGCACACCGTTGTCTCGACCTACGAGAGCCAAGACATTATCAAACTGGTGTGTGACGTTGATTCCGGCGCCGTGATCAACGTGTTCCACACGCTCAACTTTGTGGGCGGCTGGTGGGGCGGTCATGTCGACGAGCCCATGCCCACGGCCGTTCCCGATCCCGACAAGCCCGCACGCATGGCCAGCAGGCAGGCGCGCCTCAGCGAGCAGGACAGTCTGCAACAGGACGACGGCAAGTAAGGTTTTGCTGTATGTGGTGTATCGTTTTATCCAACTGAGGTAACATATAAAAAGACGTTATATACGTATTAGTTATTTTGATATTTCGATAAGAGTGATTAGATATGCCTGCGCCCAAAAATGCACCGCTTTACCAGCAGATTTATGACGAAATCAAGGATGCGATCGAGAAAGGTGTTTATGCACCCAAGGAGCGTATTCCGTCCGAGCTTGAACTAGCCGAGCAGTACGAGGTGAGCCGTATTACGGTGCGCCGCGCTGTCGAGGAGCTGTGCTCCGATGGTTACCTGGTTAAGCAGCAGGGCCGCGGCACCTTTGTCTCCACGCCGCACATCAACCGCCAGTTTCACGCCTCGACGCTGCAGACGTTTACCGCGCTGTGTGCCGGCAACGGCATGAAGGCCGGTGCGCACGTGATCGATCGCCAGATCGTTCCGGCGCGCCAAAACGAGATGGAGTTCTTTGGCCTGCAGAAGGATGCGCTGCTGCTGCATATCAAGCGCGTGCGTACGGCCGACGGCGAGCCCATCTTTGAGGAGAACATCTTTGTGCCGTTTGACGCCTACCGTGAGCTGTTGACGGCCGATCTTGAGAACAAGTCGATTTTTGCCGAGGTCGAGCGTGTTGGCGGAACGCCGATTGTCTCGGTTGGCTACCGTACGGTCGAGGCCGTTCGAGCTAACGCCGAGCAGGCGGCCGAGCTGGGCATTGCTCCGCACGATCCGCTGCTCAACCTGCGTGCCGGCTTTACCGGTCCCGATGACGAGCCGGTTTTGATGGGTAAGCAGTACTACGTGGGATCGCGCTACGTTATGGTCATGTAAGTTACGCGGTTTTACCAAACCGCGTAACGGCTCGACGCTGCAAACGCCCCTAAGCGGCA
Organism: uncultured bacterium; assembly: GCA_905214435.1. Lineage (GTDB taxonomy): Bacteria > Actinomycetota > Coriobacteriia > Coriobacteriales > Coriobacteriaceae > Collinsella. Next base: position 6,622 of record CAJMMA010000047.1, on the reverse strand, counting down.
ATCTGACGTTCAATCGTCGGTCGCGTACCAAAGTACGCTTCCCTCCTCTTTCACGTCACCTTGCTCGCTTAGGGGCGTTTTCGCTGACTTATGCTCAACCTGAGACGTTTCCACGCCTGTCAAGAGCTTAGCCGTTGGGGACGTTCTTAAACGACTAGTCATTCAAGAACGTCCCCAATGACTACCCGCAGAATGAGCGTGGCTGACAGCCGTACGGCAGCGGTCCGCGTGGCGGCGTATAATCGGCGGCAGATGACTTGGACGTTAGGAAACCATGACCGATAGCATGCAGCAGATGGCGCTCGACACGCTCGGCGCCTATTTTGGCTACACCTCGTTTCGCCCGGGACAGGACCGCATGGTCGATGCGATCCTTGCCGGTCGCGATGCGCTGGGTGTTATGCCCACGGGTGCCGGCAAGTCCATTTGCTACCAGGTGCCCGCGCTCATGCTGCCCGGCATCACCTTTGTGGTGAGTCCGCTGCTGTCGCTTATGGAGGACCAGACCCGTGCGTTGCTCGCGGCGGGTGCGCGACCCAGCTATCTCAACTCCAGCCTTACTCCGGCCCAGCAAAACACCGTGCTCAAGCGGGCGCGCGAGGGCCGCTACCAGCTTATGTACGTGGCGCCCGAGCGCTTGCTCGAGCCGCGTTTTTTGGCCTTTGCGCAGGAGGCTGCGGGTTCCGCCGGCATTGGCGTGCCGCTCGTGGCCATTGACGAGGCCCACTGCGTAAGCCAATGGGGTCAGGATTTCCGCCCCGCCTATCTGCAGATTCGTGAGTTCATCGATTCCCTGCCGCAGCGCCCCATCGTGGCGGCGTTTACCGCCACGGCGACCGAACGCGTGCGTGCGGATATTCAGCAGATGCTCGGCCTGCAAAACCCTGCGACGGTGGTGACGGGCTTCGATCGCAAGAATCTCTACTTTGGTTGCGAGGAGATGGGCGACAAGGCCAAGACTGCCTGGGTGCGCGACTATGTGATCGCGCATTCGAGCGAGAGCGGTATCGTGTATTGCTCGACCCGCAAGACGGTCGATGCGCTGGCGGGCGAGCTTGCCGAGGCGCTGGGCCCCAGCGGCATTCGCGTTGGCCGCTACCATGCCGGCATGGGCAACGACGCCCGTCGCCAAAGCCAGCGCGCCTTTATCGACGACGATATCCAGGTGATGGTTGCCACCAACGCCTTTGGCATGGGCATCGACAAGCCCAACGTGCGCTACGTGATCCACAACAACGTGCCCGAGAGCATCGAAGCCTACTACCAGGAGGCGGGCCGCGCCGGCCGCGATGGCGACCCGGCCAGCTGCTACTTGCTGTGGAACGGCAACGATTTTCGCATGCGCCGCTTTCTGATCGACCGCGGCGATGCTGCCGATGAGGCGCTCGACGACGAGCAGCGCGCGTGGGCGCTCCAGAATCGATATCGTCTGCTCAGCCAGATGGAGGGCTACTGCAATACCACCGGCTGCCTGCGCGAATACATGCTGCGCTACTTTGGCGACGAGGCCGCGGCCGAGCATGCTGCCGCGGCTGGTGCGGGCGCCACCGCCACGGATGACGCCGAGGGTTGCGGCAACTGCAGCAACTGCCTCACACAGTTCGAGGTCGAGGACGTCACCGACATGGCCCGCGCCGCCGTGCAATATGTGGCCACGCGCCCCATGCGCTTTGGCAAGTCGCTGATCGCCGACGTGCTTCACGGCGGCAACACCGAGCGCATTCGCCAGATGCATCTGGACGAGGATCGCGGCTACGGTGAGCTGTCGAGCGAATCGGTCGGGCGCATCAAGGACATCATCGGCCAGCTGTGCGGGCGGGGCTACCTGGCCACCTCGCAGGGCCAGTATCCGGTCGTGGGTCTGGGCCCGCGTGCCGGCGAGGTCGAGGACGAGACGTTCGCCTTTACCGTTAAGCGTCGCGCGTCCAAGCGCAAGGCCTCGGCCCGTGCCCGCCGTGCGGTGGATTTGCTGCGCGAGGAGGCCGAGCTGGATCAGCGACCGCGCGTGGGCGACGACGCCGAGCTGTTCGAGCGCCTGCGTACCCTGCGCAAGGAGATCTCGACCGAGCTCGAGATGGCGCCGTACATGGTCTTTTCCGACAAGGCCCTGCGCGGCCTGTGCCGCCTGCGCCCGCAGACGCGCGACGAGCTGATTCAGGTCAACGGCATTGGCGAGAAAAAGGCCGACGCCTTTGGCGAGCAGTTTATGGCGGCGATTGAAGAGTTTGAATCCGAGCATGCGCGGGATGGAGCGTAACGATGGCAACCGACGATAAAACCGACCGCGCTGGCGTATCCGCCGTACCGCTGTACCAGCAGGTCATGGACGACCTGAAGGGCGAGATCGCGCGCGGCGTGTATGCGGCCGGCTCGCGCATCCCTTCCGAGATGGAGCTCGCGAAGTCTTACGGCGTGGGACGCATCACCGTGCGCCGCGCCATCGAGGAGCTGTCGCGCGCGGGATATCTCAACCGACAGCAGGGGAGGGGCACCTTTGTGTGCGCTCCCAAGCTCAAGCGCAAGATTGTCCAGAAAGGCGACGTCCAGAGCTTTACTGAGGGTTGTGCTGCCAACGACATGGTGCCCGGAGCGCGCCTGGTATCGCGCACGGTGGTCGCGGCGACGCACGAGGATGCGGCGTTCTTTGGCGTGGAGCCCGGCTGCGAGCTTATCGTGGTCGAGCGCGTGCGCACGGCCGACGGCATCCCCGTCATGCTTGAGAACAACGCCTTTGTGCTCGCCGACCATCCCTACTTGCAGACGCTGGCCGATAAGGACCTCACCGATAACTCAATCTTTGCGCTCGTTGCCGAGCACTCGGGCCGCGCGCCGCTCAAGTCCGACCCCTGCACCGTGGAGATTGCGCTTGCCGATGCTCAGGTGGCCCCGCTGTTGGAGGTGCCGGTCGGCGAGCCGCTCTTTTATATGGAGGCGTACTTTACCGATGCGGACGAGCGGCCCTTGCTGCTCGGGCGCCAGAAGATAGTGGGCTCGCGCTACGTGTTCGACATCTAGCGTCCACAGATAGAACAACATAGAACAAATTTGCTGTAATGACTTCACCGGTGACTGCTTGCGTGCTATAAATAGAACAACATAGAACGACTGCAGGTACGAGCAGCCGTCGCCAAAAGCCGCCACACAAGGAGGAGCATCAGCATGAACGCACATGATCTGGTTCAGGAAATCATCGAGCGCAAGGGCAAGATTGAGAATGTCTTTTGGATCGCTTGTGGCGGTTCGATGATCGACCTGATGCCGGCCAACGAGCTGCTCAAGCGCGAGGCCACCACGTTTACCTCGACGGTCTACACGGCGCGCGAGTTTTGCCTGATGGCCCCCAAGAGCCTAGGGCCGAAGTCGCTCGTTATTGCCTGCAGCCACAGCGGCAACACGCAGGAGGTCGTCGACGGCTGCGAGATGGCGCTGGCCGCCGGCGCCGAGGTCGTCGCCCTCACCGACTGCGAAGGCTCCAAGATCGACAACGGCAAGTGGACCACCTGGGTTTACCCCTGGGGCGAGGGCGTGTCGCAGGCCGAGGTGCCGCAGGGCATCGGCGCCCTGATCGCCGCCGAGCTGCTCGACCAGCAGGAAGGCTACGAGGCACTCGCCGACATGTACGAGGGCCTCAGGCAGATGGACGCGCTGCTGCCCGCCGCCCGCGAGAAGGTCAACGCCGAGCTGGGCGCCCGCTTTGCCGAGCTCTGCCAGCAGCACAAGTTCTTCTATATCCTGGGGTCCGGCCCCAACTTTAGCCAGACCTACGCCATGGCCATCTGCTCGCTCATGGAGATGCAGTGGCAGCACTGCTGCTACATCCACTCTGGCGAGTACTTCCACGGTCCCTTCGAGGCCACCGAGCCCGGCGTGTTCTACTTTGTGCAGCTTGGCGCCGGCGAGTGCCGCCCCATGGAGGAGCGCGCTCTTGCGTTCCTCAACACGCACACCGATACGATTATGGTGCTCGACGCGCTTGACTACGGCGTTGGCGAGGTGCCCGCCAGCGTGCGTTCGTTCCTGGAGCCGATCTTCTTCTACGCGATGAGCTGCGAGCTGCGTGCCGCCCGCGGCAAGGTGTTCGACCACAGCCCCGAGTTCCGCCGCTACATGGGCATCGAGCAGTACTAGGTACCGAGAATTATCTTTTACGACGGGGCCTGCGCCATGCGCGAGACCCTTTTTGCGTTGCGGCGGCCGGATTCGTGTCTGCGCGAAAACGAAGGTGAATACTTTTCCGCGAAGTGAACGACCTATTTTGGACCCCCGAAGCATCCACACTTTTTGGTACCAAAACTGCAGGAAAAACTCGGCGAAACCGCAGGAAACGGCGCCTTAAAAGTATCGATGCTTCGAGGGCTCGTTTTTGCTCGTTCACTTCGCGGAAAAGTATTCACCTTCGATTCGCAAGGGCACTGCGTGAGCCAAAAAAGCGGACCGCGCCGGGGATTTCCGGCGCGGCCCGCTTGGCGTCGCGCTTAGATTCGCAAGGTTGCGGCAGCCAGCGGCCTACTTTGCGTCGTAGGCCTCGGCGTCCCACCAGTCGAGCTGGGAGATGTTGTCGCGGATGTGCTGACAACTCTTGTGGAAGCCCTCGAGCTCGTGCTCGGAAAGGTCGAGCGTGTAGACCTCCTCGACGCCCTCGGCGCCGATCACGCACGGCAGGGATGTGAAGATGCCCTCCTCACCATACTGGCCGGTCATGAGCGTGGAGGCGGAAAGCACGGCGTGCTCGTTGTGCAGCACGGCGGCGCAGACGCGCGCGGCGGAGTTGGCGACGGCGTACTCGGTGCACTGCTTGCCCTGGTAGGTCACATAGCCGCCCTTGCGCGCGAGCTCCTCGACCTCCATGTGGTCAAAAGTGTACTTGTCGGGGTTCTCGGCCTGAAGCTCGTTGAGGCTCTTGCCGGCGATGGTCGCGGCCTTAAAGGCGGCCAGCTGGCTAAAGCCGTGCTCGCCGATCATGTAGGCGTCGATGGACTTGGGGCTCACGCCGACCTTCTTGGAGATCTCGGTGCGCAGGCGGGCGGAATCCAGACCGCAGCCCGAGCCGATGATCTTCTTGGGATCGTAGCCGGTCAGGTGCCACAGCTCGGTGCACACGACGTCGCAGGGGTTGGAGATGCTCACAAAGATGCCGTCGAAGCCGGCGTCGACGATGCGCTTGGCAAAGGTGCGGGCGGCGTCGGTGGTAAAGAACAACTCACCGTCGCGGTTGCCAGCGGCCAGCGCGACCTTGCCGGCGGCGTTGACGATGACGTCGCAGCAAGCTAGCTCCTCGTAGTGGTCGTAGCAGTTGACGATTTTGGTGTTATACGGGACAAACGAAAGGGAGTCGCGCAGGTCCTGGACCTCGGACGTCACCTTGGCCTCGTTGATATCGCACAGGTACAGCTCATCGGCAATGCCCTGCATAAGCAGGCTGTTGGCGACATGTGCTCCTACGTGGCCCTGGCCGACCACACCGATCTTACGCGTCTGGTACATATATGTATCCTTTCGGCCGAGTTTTTCGCGTCGAACCATTGTAGCGTCCTGCTGCCACTTTGCTAGGCTAAAGCGCCGTAGATTTTTGGGACATGCCCTAATCTCTACTTTTGGAGTGATTTGGGCCGCTGGCGGCATCGCTGAGCGATGTGCTCGCGCGGATGGGGCCGGTCGTTGTACCATAGCTGCAACTGACTCGTAAGGAGCATCCATGCCCATTCGCATTCCCGACGCCCTCCCTGCCGCCGCGCAGCTCGAGAGCGAGAACATCTTTGTCATGACCGAGTACCGCGCGCTGCACCAGGACATCCGTCCGCTGCGCGTGCTCATCCTCAACCTCATGCCCACCAAAATCGCCACCGAGACGCAAATCATGCGCAAGCTCTCCAACACGCCGCTGCAGGTGGAGGTGGACCTGCTGCGCACCAAGACGCACGAGGCCACGCACGTAAGCGCCGGCCACCTGGAGACGTTCTACCGCACGTTCGACGACATCCGCGACATCCACTACGACGGCCTGATCATCACGGGCGCGCCGGTGGAGCAGATGCCGTTCGAGGAGGTCGACTACTGGCCCGAGCTCTGCCAGATCATGGATTGGTCTACCACGCACGTACACTCTACGCTGCACATTTGTTGGGGCGCACAGGCCGGGCTGTACCATCATTACGGTATTCAGAAGTACGACCTGCCGGCAAAGGCAAGTGGCGTGTTCGAGCATTATCTGGTGAAGCCGCAAAGCCCGCTGGTCCGCGGCTTTGACGACCGCTTCTATGCCGTGCATTCGCGCAACACCGATGTGCGCCGCGAGGACGTGGAGGCCGAGCCGCAGCTTGAGGTCGTGGCCGTGTCCGACGAGGTGGGCCTGTACATCGTCAAGTCGACCGACAGCCGTCGCTTCTTTGTATTTGGTCACCCCGAGTACGATACCGACACGCTGCGCCTGGAGTACGAGCGCGACGTGAAGCGCGGCCTCAACCCTCAGGTGCCGGCGCACTACTTTCCGGGTGACGACCCCACCGCCGAGCCGCGCAACGTCTGGCGCAGCCAGGCTCAGCTGTTCTACACCAACTGGCTCAACTACTACGTCTACCAGACCACGCCCTACGACCTGGCCCGCGCCGGCGAGGAGCACTAG
>CAJMMA010000046.1 GCA_905214435.1 uncultured bacterium | reverse complement strand
AACTGCGGGAATGGCCTATTTGCTCAATGTGTTCGGCTGAGATCGGAAATCAACCAGTGCCTATTGATATAGGTAAGCGATGGCGGTGCCGGTATGGACTTGGATCGTGGCTTTTGACCTGACGACGTTGCTGATGCCCGTGTCGGCTAGTAGACCTAAAGAAGCTTGATCTAGCTCCCACTCTAGGCCGTGTTCGCTTACCTCGGTGTTGGGGGCAATGGCGATGATGGAGAATGTCTTGCCCTCGGCGCCTTCGATGGTCCACGATTCGCCTGCGCGAAGGATGCGGGCGACCACCTTGTCCTCGGCAATCCAAACTGGGCCGTCATCGTAGCCTGCAAGCAACCCCAGTACGGAAAGCGCCATGTCCGGACGGCCGCCGGTGGCGCAGGTTGCAACCACTTCGGCACCCGGCCAGCGACGGCGGACGGAATCGAGCGCCAGTGCTAGGTCGGTATAGTCCTTGTACGGGTCGTGGCGCTCAACTTCAAAGTCCTCAGCGGCATCAACAAGAGCGCGACCTGCATCGCTCACCGTGTCGGCATCCCCTACATATACGTCGCAGCCCAGGCCGGCACTCAGCAGCGCGTCGAGTCCGCGGTCCACGGCGACAACGTGGTCGCACTCCTCCGCTAGTCTACGCAACAGATCCGTGCTCGCAACAACAGGCGAGCCGCAAACAACTAATACCTTGCAAGCCACAGTCCTCGCCTATCCCTCAAACGAAAGCACGCGGGCCAAGTCAAGCTCCTCGTAGCTGTCGATAAAGATATCGCAGTTGGCGCGTACGTCGTCGCGCTTCATACGGCCGTGCGGGTCATAGATGCCCACGCGCTTAAAGCCGGCGGTGCCAGAGCTCTTAAGGCCAAAGACGGCGTCCTCAAACACCCACACGCGCTCAAATTTGCATCCGTGGCGCTCCTCCAAGCGGCGCAGCGCCAACTCGTAGACATCGGGGAACTGTTTGGAGCGTCCTGCCTCGCCCGTCGTGGTAACAAACTCCATGTAAGCATCGAGCCCGGCACCCGCAAGCGCAGACTTAACCAGCTCGGCCGGTGTGGACGTAGCCACGCACATGGCAATACCGGCCTCCTTCGCCTGCTCCAAAAATGCAAGCAGACCCTCGCGTGGCGGCACCTTAGAGTAGCCATCGATCAGAATGTCGCTCAGCTCGCGATACAGCTCCTCGCCATTTGCGCCAATGCCCCAGGTGTCGTGGTAGGCCTGGCACTCGTCCTCGAGCGACAAATGCTCAAACTGGGCAAAATCGTCGACCGTCACGTCAACTCCGTGGCGGTGCAATAACTCGGGCTGGGCATAGGCCCAAACGGGGGTGCTATTAACCAGCGTGCCGTCGCAATCGAAAATAAAAGCGACATTGGGAGCGGCGGTCTGGGACATAAATGTACCTTTCGATATCAAATGGTAAACAACCTGCTAAAAACGTTTTACCAAACGTCAAACCAACAATCAAAAAACCCTTATTGGTAAAACTGTCAAGAGTTTTACCACGGCAATTCTGCCAGTGGTCTAAACATGGCGCTTACCGATTAAACGCCGCCCTAAAACCACTTTCCTTCATAAAAGTAACGTACAGGTGTTATCGTAGTTTCTGCCGAAAGTTCCACCGAGCACGCGAGGTGGAACGAATCATAGAACTATCGCCGTCCCTTCGATTCGTGCAGCCTTGGACCTTTCGCATCTAGTCACCAAGGCAACACGCTGCCGCGTCATGATGGGATCAAACGTGAGCGATACAAAGCTAAAGCCAACGGCTAAAAAGCCCGCAACCCGTAAAGCCGCCCCGCACGCACCGGAGCTCACCAAGGACGATGTCTATCTATTTGGCATCGGCACGTGGGAGCGCAGCTGGGAAAAGATGGGCGCGCACCCCGACACGCAGAACCGTACGCGCGGCTGGCGCTTTTGCGTTTGGGCGCCCGATGTAAAGAGCGTGCATGTCATTGGCGAATTTAACGACTGGGATGAGGAAGCCAACCCTCTGGTGCCCGTGCATACGAGCGCTATTTGGGAAGGCTTTATTCCTGGCGCCGAGCAGGGCCAGCTCTATAAATACCTTATCGAGACCAACGAGGGTGAGAAGCTCTACAAGGCCGATCCGTATGCCTTTAAGGCCGAGTGCCCTCCGGGTACTGCGAGCGTGCTGTGGACCCTCGATGGCTACAAGTGGAACGACGCCGCGTGGCTCAAGCGCCGCGCCGGGCACAATCACATGTCGCAGCCGCTCAACATCTACGAGGTGCATATTGGCTCGTGGAAGCGCCACGGCGATGCGCCGCAGGGCGAGCCGGACGAGTACGGCAACTACCCAGGCCCCATGGACCCCTTCCCCGCGCAGCGCGGCGAGTTTTACACCTACGACGACCTGTCGGTGGAGCTCGTGGACTACGTGCGCGACATGGGCTACACGCATATCGAGGTCATGCCGCTCATGGAGCATCCCTTCGATGGCTCCTGGGGCTACCAGACGACCGGCTACTATGCCGCCACGTCGCGCTACGGCAACCCGCAGCAGCTCATGCACTTTATCGATGCATGCCACGAGGCGGGTATTGGCGTGATCATGGACTGGGTTCCCGGCGGTTTTTGCGCCGACTCCCACGGCCTTGCCACCTTTAACGGCCACATGCTGTTTGAGCACGAGATTCACCCCAATTGGGGCACGCATAAGTTCGATTTCGCCCGCGGCGAGGTCCGCTCCTTCCTGGTCTCCAACGTGCTGTATTGGCTCGAGAACTTCCACGTCGACGGCATTCGCATGGACGGCGTGTCCAGCATGCTGTACCTCAACTTTGGCATCGACGATCCCGGCCAAAAGAAGTTCAATAAGTACGGTACCGAGGAGGACCTGGACGCCAGCGCTTTTATCCGCCAGGTCAACTGCGCCGTGGAGGCCCACTTCCCTGACGTGATGATGATGGCCGAGGAGTCCACCGCGTGGCCGCTCGTGACCTATCCGCCGCAGGACGGCGGCCTGGGCTTCCACTACAAGTGGGACATGGGTTGGATGAACGACACCCTGCACTACATGCAGACCGATTTTCCGTGGCGCCCCGGCAACCACGGCCTGCTCACGTTTTCCATCATGTACGCCTTTACCGAGAACTTCATCTGCCCGCTGAGCCACGACGAGGTCGTACACGGCAAGTGCTCGCTGATCGGTCGCATGCCGGGCGACTGGTGGCGCCAATTTGCCGGCCTGCGCACGCTGGCCTTCTACCAGATGACGCATCCCGGTGCCAAGCTCAACTTTATGGGCAACGAGATCGGCCAGTTTATTGAGTGGCGCTACTACGAGTCCATCCAGTGGTTCCTGACCGAGGAGTACGAGACCCACCGTCATCATCAGGCGTTTATCAAGGCACTCAACCACCTGTACACCGCCGAGCCCGCCCTGTACGAGCGCGGCTACACCGACGACGGCTTTACCTGGATCGATGCGGACAACTCCAAGCAGTCCATCGTGAGCTTTGTGCGTCAGGGCGAGGACGTCGACGACGATCTGGTGATCCTGATCAACTTTGACCCGGCGAGCTACGAGAGTTTCCGCGTGGGCGTGCCGCGCGAGGGCGACTGGGAGGTCATCTTTGACTCTGACCGTCCCGAGTTTGGCGGCAGCGGTTATGCCGGCGAAGAGCCCTACACCTGCTCGAGCGAGCCCTATCCCTGGAACGGGCAGATGGACTCCATTGAGATTAAGGTGCCCGGTCTGGCAGGCGTGGTGCTTAAGCGCCGCGGTCCCAGCAGCTATAAGCCGCCCGTGGTCGAGGAGCCCAAGGCTGCGCCCAAAAAGCGTATGTCTTCGGTGAAGCCCAAGCCTGCGGCTGCTAAGAAGGCTCCGGCTAAGGCCAAGGCTACGACGACCAAGGCCAAGGCTGCCGCAAAGCCCGCTGCTAAGGCCGCAGCCAAGAAACCGGCTGCCAAAAAGGCCGCTACCAAGGCCAAGTCTGCTTCTGTTAAGCCGTCTGCCAAGGATGCGTAACAAAACCGTTACAGCTGTAATTACCCGCCCCGACGAGGCGTAGGATACAAGTCATAACCGTTCCGGGAGAAACATCCCCGGGGGAAGGAACGTATGAATAAGATCTTCGACAACAAGCAGGAGTTTACCGAGCTCTATCGCGATGCCGTCATGAGCATTAGCGGCAAGAGCGTCGAGGCCGCCAGTGACCTCGACCGCTTTAACGCCCTAGCCAAGCTCGTGGCCGAGAAGGCGCGCACCGTTGCCACCAAGAGTGACGCCCGCGTCACCGCCGAGGGCAAGAAGCGCGTGTACTACTTCTCGATCGAGTTTTTGATCGGCCGCCTGCTCGACAACTACCTGCTCAACTTTGGCGTGCGCGACATGGTCGCCGAGGCGCTCGACGACATGGGCTTCGACCTGTCCGTCATCGAGAACCAGGAGCCCGATCCGGCTCTGGGCAACGGCGGCCTGGGCCGTCTGGCCGCATGCTTCTTGGATTCCATGGCAGCCGAGGGCATTGCCGGCTACGGCAACGGCATGCGCTACCGCTACGGCCTGTTTAAGCAGGAGATCGTCAACGGCAGCCAGGTCGAGGCCACCGACGAGTGGCTTACCCACGGCTATCCCTGGGAGGTCCGTCGTCAGGACAAGGCCGTGACCATTAAGTTTGGCGGCCGCGTCGAGGGCTTTGAGGAGAACGGCCGCACGTTCTACCGCACGGTGGACACGCAGGACATCCTGGCCGTCCCCTACGACATCCCCGTGGTGGGCTATGCCGGCGAAACCGTCAACAAGCTGCGCGTCTGGGCCGCCGAGCCGGTCGAGGAGCACTTTGATCTGGAGGCCTTCAACCGCGGCGACTATGCCCTGGCCGATGCCGAGCGCGCCGAGGCCGAGGCCATCAGCGCCATCCTCTACCCCAACGACGCCGGCGAGCACGGCCGTCTGCTGCGCCTGAAGCAGGAGTACCTGTTTGTTTCGGCCGGTATCTACAGCCTGCTCGACACCTTTGAGAAGGAGCACGGCGCGAACTGGGAACTGCTGCCGCAGTTTGTGGCCATCCACACCAACGACACGCACCCCGCCATGTGCGGCCCCGAGCTCATGCGCATCCTCATCGACGAGAAGAAGCTCGAGTGGGACGACGCCTGGAACATCGTGACGCAGGTCGTGAGCTACACCAACCACACCATCCTGCCCGAGGCTCTGGAGAAGTGGCCCATCGGCACGTTCTCCAAGCTCCTCCCCCGTGTGTACCAGATCATCGACGAGATCAGCCGTCGTTGGCACGAGTCGTTCGACACCACGAAGGAGGGCTGGCAGGAGCGTCTGCGCCAGACCGCCATCCTGTGGGACGGCGAGATTCGCATGGCCAACCTGTCTGTGATCTGCAGCCACAGCGTCAACGGCGTGGCAAAGATCCACTCCGACATCATCAAGAACATCGTGCTCAAGGACTTCTATGCCCTGACGCCCGAGAAGTTCAACAACAAGACCAACGGCATCTCGCACCGTCGCTTCTTTGCCGAGGCCAACCCCACCTACGCCAAGCTCGTGACCGAGGCCATTGGCGACGGCTGGCTCAAGGACGCCTTTGAGCTGGAGAAGCTCAAAGAGTTCCAGAACGACACCGAGTTCCTGAAGGCCGTGGGTGCCTCCAAGCGCGCTAACAAGGAGCGCCTGGCCGCCTACGTTAAGGCCGAGACCGGTCTGGTCATTGACCCCAACACCGTCTTCGATGTTCAGGTTAAGCGCTTCCATGCCTACAAGCGCCAGCTCATGAATATCATGAAGGTGATGGACATCTGCAACCGTCGCATCGCCGATCCCAACTTCCACGTGACGCCGACGACCTTCATCTTTAGCGGCAAGGCCGCCTCGAGCTACACCTTTGCCAAGGAGACCATCCGCCTCATTAACTCCGTGGCCGACGTCATCAACAACGATGCCCGCGTCAATGAGGTCATGAAGGTCTGCTTTATCCCCAACTTCCGCGTGAGCAACGCCCAGCTCATCTACCCCGCCGCCGAGATCTCGGAGCAGATCTCCACGGCCGGCAAGGAGGCCTCGGGCACGTCCAACATGAAGCTCATGATGAACGGCGCCATTACGCTGGGTACCCTTGACGGCGCCAACATCGAGATCGCCGATCTGGCCGGCCGCGAGAACGAGGCCATCTTTGGCCTGACCGCCCCCGAGGTCGAGCAGCTCTGGGCATCCAACAGCTACTTTGCGTGGGATACCCTAAACGGTGATCGTGAGCGTCTGGGCCGCGTGATGGACGAGCTCAAGGACAACACCTTTGCGGGTCTTTCGGGCAACTTCGAGAGCATCTACAACGAGCTCATGAACAACAACGACCCCGACCTGGTCATGGCAGACTTCCGCAGCTACGTGGATGCGTGGGAGAAGCTCACCGGCAGCTACGGCGACCAGGAGACCTGGAACCGCAAGGCGCTGCTCAACACTGCCTCCTCGGGCTGGTTCTCGAGCGACCGTACCATTCGCGAGTACCGCGACGAGATCTGGCACGCGTAAAGGCGCGCGAGCTCCCTTTGCCGCACGGCATCACTCGACGGGCGCGACCGAGCGGCGCGCCCGTCGCTAATGGGTTTAGGAACATCGATGACAGAAGGAGAAATCGATGAGTAAGAAAGAATGCATCGCGATGCTCCTCGCAGGAGGACAGGGCAGCCGATTGGGGGCACTCACCCAAAAGATCGCCAAGCCGGCGGTTAGCTTTGGTGGCAAGTTCCGCATTATCGACTTTTCGCTGTCCAACTGCTCCAACTCGGGCATCGACACGGTGGGTGTTCTGACGCAGTATCGCCCCTACCTGCTGCATGCCTATGTGGGCTCCGGCGAGGCGTGGGATCTGGACAGCCGCGACGGCGGCGTGTCGATCCTGCCGCCGTACGAGACGCAGACCGGCGGCGCCTGGTATGCGGGCACGGCCGACGCCATTACACAGAACCTCGACTACATCAAGGCCAACGACCCCAAGTACGTCCTGATTCTTTCGGGCGATCACCTGTATCGCATGGACTACCGCAAGATGCTCAAAACGCACATTGAGAACAACGCCGACCTCACGGTGAGCGTTATGCCCGTGCCGTGGGAGGAGGCCAGCCGCTTTGGCATCCTGACGACCGACCCCGAGGACGGCCGCATTACCAAGTTTACCGAGAAGCCCGAGAAGCCCGATTCGAACCTCGCGTCCATGGGCATCTACATCTTCTCGGCCGACGTGCTGATCGAGGCACTCGAGGATGACGCTCTGGACCAGCGCTCGAGCCACGACTTTGGCAAGGACATCATCCCCAAGCTGCTCGGCGAGAACAAGCGCCTGTACAGCTATGAGTTCCACGGCTTTTGGAAGGACGTCGGCACCATCGCCAGCTTCCACGAGACCTCGATGGACCTGTTGGGCAACAACCCCGAGTTCGATCTGTTTGACAAGAACTTCCCCATCATGTCCAACATCACCACGCGTCCGCCGCACTACATTGGCCCGGACGGCCGCCTCGACGACTGCCTGGTCTCCAACGGCTGCAAGATCTACGGCACCGCTCGCCATTCGATCCTTTCGACCGATGTCATCATCGAGGAGCGCGCCGTGGTCGAGGACTCCGTGCTGCTCCCGGGTGCGCACGTTAAGAGCGGCGCGCACATCTGCCGCGCTATTTTGGGCGAGAACTCCACGGTCGAAGAGGGCGTGAAGCTCGGCTCTGTCGATACCACCAAGGATACGGCCGTCGTTGGAAATGACGTCGTTATCGGGAAGGGGGAATGATCCGATGATCAATCGCAAGGCCATCGGTTATATCACCGCTAACTACTCTTCGACCTACGGCAGCGTGCTGCTCAAGGACCGCCCCATCGCGTCCGTTCCGTTTTTGGGCCGCTACCGCCTGATCGACTTCCCGCTCTCCAACATGATGAATGCCGGCATTAAGACCGTCGGCGTCGTCATGCCGGGCAACTACCGCTCGCTGATCGACCACGTGGGCTCGGGCAAGGACTGGGGCCTGGACCGCAAGAAGGGCGGCCTGTTCATGGTGCCCGGCAACGCGTATGGCACCACCAAGGGCGGCATGCGCTTCCTGCTGCGCGACATCATCTCCAACAAGACGCTGTTCCAGCGCTCGGAGAAGCCCTATGTTGTGATGATGGGCACCAACATCATCTTTAACATGGACCTCAACACCATCATCGACGCGCACGAGAACTCCGGTGCCCAGATGACCGTGGTGTACTGCAAGGCCACGCGCAATGTCGATGACGAGACCAAACTCGAGATTAACGAGAACGGCCGCCTGACGGGCGTGAGCGCCGGCGTCGTGTACGGCGACAACGCCTCTATGGACTGCTGCATTGTCAACCGCGAGACGCTGCTCGAGATCATCGACCACTACCAGGCCGCCGACTATCTGGACCTGCTCGAGGCACTCCAGGGCGACTTTGGCAACATCGACGTGTGCAGCTACGAATACAAGGGCGAGGTCGTGGGCGTGTTTAGCGAGAAGTCGCTGTATCGTCGCAGCATGGACCTGCTCGACCAGACCGTGGCCGACCAGCTCTTTGACCCCGAGCGCCCGATCCTGACCAAGGCCCACGACGTGCCGCCTTCGCGCTACGCTACCGGCAGCCACGCTTGCAACTCGATCATCTCGGCCGGCTGCATCATCAAGGGCACCGTGCGCAACTCGATCCTGTCGCGCGGCGTTGTGGTCGAGGAAGGCGCTTCGGTGACCAACTCGATCATCAACCAGAGCTGCATCATCAAGAGCGGCGCCCGCGTCGAGAACGCCATTCTGGACAAGAACAACGTGGTCCCCACCAACACCGAGCTTCGCGGCACGCCCGAGAACATCCTGGTGCTGGGCAAGGCTCCGTTAACTTCCGACACCACCATCGTACGTTAACGTTGGCACCGCAACATCGCTCGTAACATGTAGAATAGCCGCCCGGTTTGTGCCAGGCGGCTATTCTCGAATTGCAACATGGGAGACAATATGGCAGATTCCAGCAAAAAGATGCAGATCGTGTTTGCCTCGGCCGAGTGCGCACCGTTTGTGAAGACCGGTGGCCTGGGCGACGTGGCGGGCTCGCTGCCTGCGGCGCTCGTGCGCGCCGGCGCCGAGGTCATCGTCATGGTGCCCAAGTACGCCACCATCAAGGACGAGTACAAGGCGCAGATGGAGCACTTCTCCGACTTTTACGTGAGCCTGGGCTGGCGCAACGAGTACTGCGGTCTCGAGAAGCTCGAGCACGACGGCATCACCTATATGTTCATCGACAACGAGCGCTACTTTGCGCGCGACAATCCGTACGGCTTCTTTGATGACGGCGAGCGCTTTGCGTTCTTCTCCAAGGCCATCACCGAGAGTCTGCAGCACCTGCCGGCCGGTTTTGAGTGCGACATCCTGCACTGCAACGACTGGCAGACGGCACTGGCGCCCGTGTTCTTGCGCGAGTTCTACCAGGGCCTGCCGCTGTACGACCGCGTCAAGACCGTGTTCTCTATCCACAACGTGGCGTTCCAGGGCCAGTTTAGCGACACCGTGATGGAGGACATCCTTGGTGTGGCGCATATTCCGGCGGCCGCCTCGCAGCTGCGTTGCGACGCCTGCAGCATCAACTACATGCTGGGCGCCCTGCGCTATGCCGACGCCATCACTACGGTGAGCCCCACCTATGCCAACGAGATCCAGACGCCCGAATTTGGCGAGGGCCTGGACGGCGTTTTGCGCGAGCGTTCCTACGCGCTGCAGGGTATCCTCAACGGCATTGATGTGGCGGGCTTTGACCCGGCGACCGACAAACGCATTGCCGCCAACTACACCGTGGAGGACCGTTCCGGCAAGGCCGTGTGCAAGTCCAAGCTGCAGGAAGAGCTAGGGCTCGAGGTGCGCGACGACCGCCCGCTTATGGTGATGGTCACGCGTCTGACGCGCCAGAAGGGCATGGACTTGGTCATGTACGCGCTCGACCGTATTTTGGCCGGCGGCGTGCAGGTAGCGGTGCTGGGCACCGGCGACCGCGACTATGAGGACGGCCTACGTTACTTCCAGGACAAGTACCCCGGCACCATGGCCGCGCGCATCGAGTTTGATCCGGCGCTGTCGCAGCGCATGTATGCCGCAGCCGACATGTTCCTGATGCCTTCGAAGTTTGAGCCCTGCGGTCTGTCGCAGATCATCGCCATGCGCTACGGCACCCTGCCCATCGTGCGCGAGACCGGCGGCCTGAAGGACACCGTGCAGCCGTACAACGAGTTTACCGGCGAGGGCACGGGCTTCTCGTTTAGCAACTTTAATGGCGACGAGATGGGCGACGCGGTGTTCCGCGCGGCGCGCCTGTTCTGGGACAACCGCGACGCTTGGAATCAGCTGGTCACGCAGGCCATGAGCCAGGACTTTAGCTGGACGCGCTCGGCCGACAAGTATCTGGACCTGTACTTCTTTATGCATCCGGAGATTGAGAGGCCCGCGGCTGTTGTCGACGAGACTGAAGCTGTTGCTGAGCCGGTGGCCGCTGAAGAGCCCAAGGCCAAAGAGAAGCCGGTTGAGGCTGAGCCCGCAAAGGCCGAGCCTAAGGTGAAGGCTGAGGTTGCTCTTGAGGCAGAGGACGAGGTCAAGCCCGCTGCAAAGCCCGCAGCTAAGAAGACCACGACCCGCAAGACGACCACTAAGAAGGCTACGACGACCAAAGCTGCCGCGACAAAAACAACGGCTGCCAAGACAACGACCACGCGCAAGCGCACGACCGCCGCTGCCAAGAAGGCCGCCGAGGCCGAGGCTGCTCCCGAGGTAAAGGCCGAGGTCGCTGAGGCCAAACCGGCCGCCAAGGCTCCGGCAAAGACCGCTGCCAAAAAGACGACCACGACTGTCAAGAAGGCAACAGCTGCCAAGAAGACCACGGCAACGAAGTCGACGGCCGCCAAGGCTACTGCGACCAAGGTCGCTCCGAAGGCTGCCGCAAAGCCCGCCGTCAAGGTCGAGGAGACGCCTGCCGAGCCCAAGGCCGAAGCAGCTGTCGAGGCCAAGCCGACCGCCAAGACCACCACGCGCAAGCGCGCAACGACGACGGCCAAGAAGTCCACGACCAAGGCCGCAGCTGCCAAGGCAGAGGCTAAGCCCGCCGCCGTCAAAGGGGAGCCCAAGCCCGAGGCAAAGCCCAAGCCGGCAACGAAGACCGCTCCGAAGGCTACGGCAAAGGCCGAGCCTAAGGTCGAACCCGCCAAGGAGCCCCCGGTCTCCCCCGCCGCCGCGACCGAGAAAAAAGCGCCGTCCAAGAAGACGTCCGTCCGCAAGGCAACGACCACCCGCAAGCGCCGCTAGCCCACAGACGATCCAAAACCTCATCAAACCCTAAGCAAGGGGCGCTCCAACCGGGCGCCCCTTCTCTGTTAATAGTTGGTAAAACGATTTTCTAGGACAACCGTTCGCCGATGGTAAACGGATGTTGTTTATACAGCCTATGTACAACAGATATACTTACATCCTGTGCGTAAAGCCATGGCCCGCAGGCCGTGATTCTATTGAACTGGACCGTATTATGAGATTGATACACAACAGCCGTCTGCCGCAGTTTCGCACTCCGTTTGGCGCTGTGACCACAGGAACTTCCGTTTCGCTCTCGGTGATCTTGGAGGATGCCGATCCCAACCAGGCAACGCTTACGTTGCGCACCTGGGTCGATGAGATCGGTGAGTCTCGGTATCCCATGACGCACGAAGGCGACGGCATATTTACCGTAGAGCTTGAGTGTACCGAGCCCTGTCTTATCTGGTACAGCTTTATCTGCAATATCGAGGGCCAGCCCGAGGTTCGTCTGGGCGCACCGCAAGGCCGCACCGGTGGCGAGGGCGTAACCTACGACTACGCCGAGGTTCCGTCCTTCCAGATTACCGTCTATAAGCACCGCGAGAACCGCCCCGCCTGGTACGAGCGCGGCATGGTGTACCAGATCTTCCCCGACCGTTATGCCCGCGACGAAAACTGGCGCGAGCGCACGCTGGCCGAGGTCGAAAAACCGCGCAAGGGCATACAGCGCCGGATGGTCGAAGACTGGAACGAGCCGCCCGTGTACGAGCGCGCCGAGGACGGCTCCATCAAGACCTGGGACTTCTACGGCGGCTCGCTCAAGGGCATCCAAAATGACCTGCCCCGCATCGCGGAGCTGGGCTTTACGGCCATCTACCTCAACCCAATCTTTGAGGCCGCGAGCAACCACCGCTACGACACGGCCGACTACACCAAGATCGACCCAATCCTGGGCACCGAGCAGGACTTTACCGAGCTGTGCCAGGCAGCCGAGAAGCTGGGTATCTCCATCATCCTGGACGGCGTCTTTAACCATACGGGTGACGACTCCATCTATTTCAACCGCTACGGCAACTACCCCGGCGTGGGCGCGTGGCAGAGCGAGGACTCGCCGTGGCGCGATGCGTTTTATTTCCACGAGGACGGCTCGTACGACTGCTGGTGGGGCGTGGGCAACATGCCCGCCATCAATGAGAGCTCCGAGCTGGTACGCGAGCGGCTTCTGGGCAAGGACGGCGTGATCCGTAAATGGCTACGTGCCGGCGCTCATGGCTGGCGCCTGGACGTCGCTGACGAGCTTTCCGACGACTTCCTGGCCGAGATCAAAAAGGCCGTACTTGCCGAAAAGCCTGACGCACTGTTGCTCGGCGAAGTCTGGGAAGACGCCTCCAACAAGATTAGCTACGGCCATCTGCGTCGCTACCTACAGGGCTCCGAGTTGGACTCTGCTATGGATTACCCCTTCCGCGACATGGTTATCGGCTTTTTGATGGGCTACAAGAACGCCTACGAGGCCGCTGAGGATATCGAGACCCTGCGCGAGAACTACCCGAGCGAGGCATTGTCCTGCGCGCTCAACCTGCTGTCGAGCCACGACCGCCCGCGTATCATCTCGGTGCTCGGCGGCGGCCCCGACGAGTCGCAGCTGCCCGAGTGCGAGCGCAGCAAATGGCGCCTGGACGAGAACTCGATGGGCCTGGCCAAGAGCCGTTTTTGGCTCGCCACGCTCATGCAGATGACCTTCCCCGGCGTGCCTTCGATCTACTACGGCGACGAATACGGCCTGGAGGGTCTAACCGATCCGGGCAACCGCCGCACCCTGCCGACCAAGGACCAACTGCACGACTTCGACACGCTGGCTATTGTCAAAAACGCCTCCGCCGTACGCCGCGCACTGCCGTTTATGATCGACGGCGAGATCAAGGCCTTCGCGCTCAACGACGAGGTGCTGGCATACAACCGCACGGGCAAGGATGGCGAGTCCGCGACGGTTATCATCAACCGTAGTCTGCGCAATTCGCACCGCGTGACGATTCCGGCGCTCGACGAATGCGCGAGTGACGTGATCAGCGGTCACGAGTGGGAGATCCACAACGGCACGGTCACGCTCGATTTGTATCCGCTGGGCTCGTCGATCATCTATCACCATGCCGAGCAGCGCCTGCAGGAGCCGCTCGATCACGGCGCGGGCGTTGTGTGCCATATCACCTCGGTACCGACCGATGACGGCAAGCCCGGTACGATCGGCGCACCCACGCGTCGCTTTATCGACCATCTGGCCGCTATGGGCATGCGCTACTGGCAGGTCCTGCCTGTCAACCCGACGGACTTCTTCCGCTCCCCTTACGCCGGTCCTTCGGCCTTTGCAGGTAATATCGACCTGCTGCCCGAAAGCCACGAGGAGCTGGCGGCCGACTTTGAAACTTGGAAGGCCCGTGGCGGCGAGGATGCCGATCCGCTGTACACCGCGTTTAAACATCGCAATGCCGATTGGCTCGAGAAGTACTGCGTCTACATGGCCGTCAAGAAATACTTTGAGGGCGAGTCGCGCCACGATTGGCCGGCAGATGTTGCGCGCTACAACGAGCACCTGATTGACGACAAGCGCTTCCACGACGAGGCCGAGCTTCAGGCGTACATGCAGTACCGCTTTGACCTAGCCTGGTGCGAGCTCATGAACTACGCGCACAAGAAGGGCATCGAGGTCATCGGCGATATTCCTATGTACGTGTCCGACGATTCGGCAGATGCGTGGAGCGAACCCGAGAACTTCTGGCTATCCGATACCGGCAAGGCAATCGAGATCTCCGGTGCGCCGCCCGACAACTTTGCGCCCGAGGGTCAGGTGTGGGGCAACCCGACGTTCCGCTGGGAACACATGAAGCAGAACGGCTATAGCTGGTGGATGGATCGCCTACGTCGTGCGTTCTCACTTTACGACCGCGTGCGTCTGGATCACTTCTTGGGCTTCCACAGCTACTTCAGTATCCCCGCTGGCAAGGCTTGCGCCGAAGGTCGCTGGCTGGCGGGACCGGGCAAGGACCTGTTTCAGACCGCCTATGACGAGCTGGGTCCGCTCAACTTTATTGCCGAGGACCTGGGCTATTTGACGCCCGGCGTTCGCGCCATGGCCTCGACCTGCGGCTTCCCCGGCATGGACGTGCTGGAGTTTGGCGACTACGACGTCCGTTGCGGCGTGCACCCTACGCCAGGAAAGATCCTGTATACCTCGACGCACGACACGTCGACGCTCGCGGGTTGGTGTACGCGTTCCTTTGCGGGCGGCGACGAACCGAGCGGTGTTGAGGTGGCGGCCAAGCTGATGAGCGATGCGCTGGCAAGCGACGCTCCCCTAGTGATGATGCCGCTGCAGGATGTCCTGGGACTGGGCGACGACGCGCGCATGAACGTACCGGGCGTGGCCACGGGCAACTGGACCTGGCAGGCTGACGAGGCCGACGTTGCGGCCGCCGAGGGCAAAACCGCACAGCTCCTGCGCAACACGCATAGATTCTGGGGCGAAGCGTGATAAAACGCCCGATATAGGGTACAGTTACAGACGTTTGAATTTTTGCGGGCAGAGTAATCTGCCCGCTTTGTGCTGAAAAGGAAGTATTATGGCGCGCTACGATTACAAGTGCTCGAGCTGCGGCAACGTGTTTGAGGTTGAGCATCC
>CAJMMA010000045.1 GCA_905214435.1 uncultured bacterium | reverse complement strand
ACGACGGTGTTGTCCTTGGAGATGGTGACGGACTTAGCGGTACCGAGCATATCGGCGGTAATGTCAGCGACCTTCACGCCCAGCTCGTCCAGAGCAGCCTGACCACCGGTGAGGACGGCGATGTCCTCGAGGATGCGCTTGCGGCGATCGCCGTAGCCCGGAGCCTTGACGGCGCAGACGTTGAGGGCGCCGCGGATCTTGTTGAGGACGAGGGTAGGCAGGGCCTCGCCGTCGATGTCCTCAGCGATGATGAGCAGACCACGGCCAGCGCGCTGGACAGCCTCGAGAACGGGCATGATGTCCTGGACGCTGGAGATCTTCTGGTCGGTGATGAGGATGTACGGATCCTTCATCACGGCCTCCATGCGGTCGTTATCCGTGACGAAGTAAGCGGAGACATAGCCCTTGTCGAACTGCATGCCCTCGACGGTGTCGATGGTGATGTCGAACGTCTGGGAATCCTCGACGGTGATGACGCCGTCCTTGCCCACGACCTCCATAGCCTCGGCGATCTTCTCGCCGACCTCGGGGTCACCGGCGGAGATGGTACCGACGGAAGCAATCTGCTCCTTGGTCTCGACCGGCTTGGCCTGCTTCTTCATCTCGGCGACGGCGGCGTTAACGGCCTTGTCGATGCCGCGACGGATGGCCAGCGGGTTGGCGCCAGCGGCAACGTTGCGCAGACCGTCGTTGACGATGGCCTGTGCGAGCAGGGTTGCGGTGGTGGTGCCGTCACCCACGGTGTCGTTGGTCTTGGTGGCGACCTCCTTCACCAGCTGGGCACCCATGTTCTCGATGTTGTCCTCGAGCTCGATCTCCTTGGCGACGGAAACGCCGTCGTTGGTGATGGTCGGAGCACCGAACGTGCGCTGCAGAGCGACATAGCGGCCTTTGGGGCCCATGGTGACGGTAACGGCGTCGGCCAGAGTGTTGACGCCCTTGGCGAGCTTAGCGCGGGCATCGGTGTTGAACGTAATGTTCTTTGCCATAGTGGGTAATCCTCCAAAAGAAATGTGACTCGCGTCGCCGCTTCCGAGTCCTATGCGGCGGGCGCGTTCAAAGACGAATCAGAGATTCTGACGAGACTAGGCCTCGACGACAGCGTAGATGTCGTCGGCGCGCATGAGCAGATACTTCTCGCCGTCGACCTTGACCTCGTTGCCACCGAACTTACCGTAGATGACAACGTCGCCAACCTTGACGTCCATGGGGATGCGCTCACCCTTGTCGTTGACCTTGCCGGCGCCCACGGCAACGATGGTGCCGCGCTGCGGCTTCTCCTGAGCGTTGCTGGCGATGTACAGACCAGAGGCGGTCTTCTGCTCGGCCTCGTCGGGCTTGACCAGGACGCGATCTGCAAGCGGCTTCAAAGACGACATGCTTGTTTCCTCCTTTGTGGGCCGCGCGGTCATGCCGCGCGGGTTAACCCTTTTTGTTTGCGTACGCGTTGAATGGTACCCACGAATGGCGGGTTATACAACACAGAGTCAAAAAATCTTATTTTTTGGCACTTAGATTTTCTGAATGCCGGGGAATAACTTAGCGGTGGCTCCCGTGTGGCTCCGGAGGGGCGGGGCATAAGGTTTCCTGCTCGGGCAGTCCTGCTCGCACGAAGGCCACATTAAGTGGCCTTCGGCTCGTGCGGAACTCGCGATAAACCTTATGCCCCGCCCCTCCGGAGCCACACGGGAGCCAGGTTAACTAATTCGGGCCCGGCATTCAGAAAAGTCAGTACAGCAAAATGGCGATGCGGATGGTGCGAACAAGAAGGGGGCACGTTGCTGAAACGTGCCCCCTTATGGGTGGGGTATGGGGTTAGCGCTCGTAGATGAGGTTACCGGCTAGGTAGGTGGCCTGAACCTTGGTAGCTTGTAGCTCTTGGGGGTCGATGGTGAGCGGGTTTTGGTCTAGGACTACCAGGTCGGCGTACTTGCCGGGCTCCAAGCTGCCGAGGTTTTGCTCGTCGCCTGCCGCATAGGCACTTCCCAAGGTGTAGTTGCGCAGGGCCGTTGCCGCGTCGATACGCTCGCTCGGTAACCAGCCGCCCTCGGGCCAGTGGCTTTTGGGGTCCTGGCGCGTGATAGCCGTGTAGAGCACGTTCATGCTGGTAACGGGCGTGATAGGGCTGTCGGTACCGAAGGCTTGGCGAATGCCGCGCTGCTTATAGGTTGCGAACGGCCACATGATGCGGCTGCGCTCCAGGCCCAGATCACGCTCCGGACCACCCGGGTCGAGCGTGATATGGCAGGGCTGGCTCGAGGCAACCACGTTGAGCTTGCGCAGGCGGTCGATGTCCTCGGGCAGAAGGTTCTCCAGATGCTCGAGCGTGTTATGACCGTGCTGGGGCAGGCCGTACAGGTCGGCTGCCTCCTCGAAGATATCCAGCGCGGCATGAATCGCACCGTCGCCGATAACGTGGATGCGCACGGTGTGGCCACGCTCGGCTGCCGCCAGAACCAACTTGCGCATGCGCTCGGCCGGGACCGTCAGACGGCCCTGGTCGCCCGGGAAGCGCGGATTGGTATAGGGCTCAGTGAGATATGCCGTGTGTTCGCTCGACACGCCGTCGAAGAACTGCTTAAAACCTGGCGCCGAAAGCAGCGCGTTGTTCGCGTAACGTACCTGGAGCTCTTCTAGACGCGACTGGTCATCCAGCAGCGTGGGGAACAGATGGGCACGAATGCCCAGCTTGCCGGCCGTCTGCAGTTTGCCGTAGACATCGTCGCGGATAAAATCGCAGCCCGGCATGGGCATGAGCGACATATCGCAGATCGAGGTAATACCCTGCTCGGCCATGCGCCTCATTTGATCGGCGTAAGCGCTTGCGATGCGATCTTCGCCCAGCCACTCAAGACAGCGCGGCAGCAGCTGCATGGCAGCCGCTTCGTGAGCAATGCCCGTGAGTTCGCCGTTTGCGTCTTTGTCGTAGCTACCGCCCGCTGGCGGCTCGCTGTCGCGCGTGACGCCGAGCGCCTCGAGTGCGCGGCTGTTGAGCCACAGCGTGTGCCCGTCGCCCGAGTACATAACGCAGGGACGATCGGGGAATGCCGCATCGAGCGACGCCTTGGTAGGATGCTCGGGCGGGTCCCAACGGTAGTCGCGCCAGCCTTGCGTCACAACCCAGGCGTCATCGGGCAGGTCCTGGGAAAACTCGAGCGCGTGCTGCACCAGCGCCGCCTCGGACGTGCCCATATCCATGAGCATGTACGGCGAGGAGCCAACCGAGGTATGGAAGAAGTGCAGATGAGCGTCATGGAAACCGGGGCAGACAAACTGCTCGCCGTAGTCGAGAACCGGCGTGGCGGCGGGAGCGGCGGCAATCACGTCATCGGGCGCACCGACTGCGACGATACGGTCGCCTGCGATGGCAATCGCCAGCTCGCGGGCGGAATCGATGCCGTCTTGCGCGGTAAAGACGTTCTTGGAGCGGATAATCCGATCGATATGTTGCATGGGCATCCCCATCTCTGGCAGGAAATTCAACACCCCCGAGTGTACTCCCCCGCCCTTGTAACAAAACCCCAAGCGGCAAACGGCAACTTTACCAGCCCTAGCGGCAGGTGGCATACTGGAAAGTGCCTGTACGATTTTGCGATCAACCCAGCAAGGAGCAAATCGATCATGACGAAGACCAAGGCACAGCAGATTATGGCGGCGACCGAGACTCGCGCGGCTGACGATGTCACCGCAGCCATCCAAGATATCGCCGCCGAGTTTGAACCCTACATCATTAAGCAGCGCCGGCACTTCCATAAGCACCCGGAGCTGAGCCTCGCCGAAGAGCGCACGACCTCCGACATCGCCAACCAGCTCGACGCCATGAATATCCCCTACGAGCGCCCCCTTAAGACGGGCCTGGTGGCGACCCTTCGCGGCACCGCACCCGACGCCTATCGCGAGGACGGCACGCCGCGCCGCCGCATACTGCTGCGCGCGGATATTGACGCCCTGCCCGTCACCGAGCAGACCGGCGAGGAATTCGCCAGTGTCAACGAGGGCTGCATGCACGCCTGCGGCCACGACTGCCACATCGCCATGATGCTCGGCACGCTGCAGATCCTGCGCCATATGACCGACGACATCCACGGCGAGGTCCGCATCGTCTTCCAGCCCAGTGAGGAAAACGGCCAGGGCGCCAAACTCATGATCGGCACGGGTGTGCTCGACGGCGTCGACGGCGCCTACGCCGCGCACATCTGGAGCGAGGTCGACGCCGGCACCGTAAGCTGCGAGCCCGGCCCGCGCATGGCCAATACCGACTGGTTCCGCATCGATGTCCGCGGCACCTCGTGCCACGGCGCCATGCCCCAGCGCGGCCACGACGCCGTCATGGTTGCCGCCGAGATCGTCAATGCCCTGCAGACCATCGTCTCGCGCGAAATCAGCCCCTACGAGCCGGCCGTCATCACCGTCGGCGAGCTGCATGGCGGCACCGCGCGCAACGTTATCGCCGGCACGGCCTACCTCGCCGGCACGGTGCGCACCTACGGCGATTCGACCCACGAGGAAATGCCGGAGCTTATGCGCCGCATCGTGGAGCATACTGCGGCCGCCTTGGGCGCCGAGGCAGAGCTCACCGACTACACCATCGCCAACTACAAGGTCGAAAACGACGCGGGCTCGAGCGAGCGCTGCCGTCAGGCTGTAATTAAGTGTCTGGGCCCCGCCGGCCAAGGCCATTATCGTGGCACGCTTTCGGGCGAGGATTTTTCGGAGTACCTGCGCCGCGTACCGGGCGTGCTCGCCTTTGTAGGTACGCGCAACCCCAAGATTGGCGCCACGTACGCCCAACATTCCTGCTTTTACAAGATCGACGAGAGCGTGCTGGCCAAGGGCTCCATGGTGGCAGCCCAGTATGCTATCGACTTTTTGGCCGAGCCCACGCAAGAGGAGCTCGACGGCCCCGCGATTACCGCGGTCGCCGAAACCAACCCCGACTTGGCCGCCAAGCTGCGCTCTGCCAAGGCCACGGCCGCTGAGGCGCGCGACGCCATGCACGATGCTCGCACCGCCCGCCATGCTGCAATCAAGGGCATCCACGATGCGCGGGCTGCCGCTCGCCACGAGGAAAAGCGCGACGAGTAGCCGTCACGCCCATCCATAACAGCCTGGCTAAAGCAAAGCGGGGGCGGACGTTATCTCAACGTTCGCCCCCGCTTATGTGTCGACCGTTTTTCTAGCGCGTCCTCCGTCACGCCAGGTAAGAGCGAAGGATGGTGAGCCAGCGTGGGGGTTCGAGGTGGATGATATCGTCGGGAACTCCGGCGGGCGCATAGCCGCCAAAGAGCAGACCGGCATCTGCCGGATTGATGAGGCGCACGATCCATACGACGACGACCAGCACGCACAACACGGTGACCGCAATGTCGATACCACGCTTTAGCTTGCTCGATGCCACCTCCTCGCGCACGAACGCGAGCACAAACGCAATCGGCACCACCCAAAACAGCGGATGGTAGGCAAAGGCAGCCGCATAATCGAGGCGCAGCGCCGCCAGCCACGCCCTCGTCATGCCGCATCCCGGACAAGGAATGCCCGTCATCAATCGAAAAATGCAGCCAATGTCGAGCAGGTAGAGCGCGAGCCAGGCGACAAAGAGCGCGCCGGTGCAAAAAAGGGCGCGGCGAAGGAGCTCTGCCGTGCCCCTATGTCCCTGGGAGCTGTTCACGCCGCCCTTATTGTTAGGCACGAGCGCCAAGGCGAGTGTTGTAAGCCGTTGCCATGGCATTGGTATTATTGATGACGATGTTCATAGCGAAGATGGGACCAAGGCCGCACAGGAGCGCGCCGAAGATCTGCCACAGAAGAACGGTGGTGCCGTTTTCCTGGAACACCAGGCCGTAGCGAGGAGCGTTGGCCTGCAGGCGGTTGCCAATCTTGTAATACCAGTAGTACGCGTAGAAGCCGCAGGTCACAAACGATAGAAGGATGAATTCCGCCAGACCCGGCGTGTAATCGCCGTCATCCTGACACAACGTGTTGACGTCGCGTGCCAAGCAATACAGGAAGTAGAACGAATAGATACCGCAGGTCACAAGAGAGAGCAGCAGCCAGCCGATCAGGCTGCGGTCAGCCTTAATGGGGCCATAGCCCATCGGAGCGGATGCGGACTGTTGGGCGTATTGACCGGTGTACTGCTGCTGAGGCTGGGGCGCGGGCTGAATAGCCTGGGCCGGAGCGGGCTGGGGCTGCGGGGCCGCAGCGGCAGAAGCGGCACCAACGGCGGATCCGCAAACAGGGCAGAATTTGGCATCATCCGAAATGGGAGAACCACAAGTGGGACAGAACATGAGCCTCTCCTTTTCCTAAGGCGTCGCACGCCTTCAAACCTTACACGTCTACGTTCTCAACAATAGCCGCGACGTTGTTGCGCAACATTGACCAATTTCCGAGAAATTTTGCTGCAACCGTTTTCCCAGGCATTTTCTTGCTTTCGCAGTAGAAAAAGGCACCCCGGGCTCAGTTGCCCAGGGCGCCTCGACCGGCTATTCGGTTTGATTGTTTTCGGCAGCAGGATTATCGCCCGGCTCATCCGCCGGCGTGGCAACGGCATCCCAATCGGGCTCCGCAGGCGTCGCCTCGGACGCCGGTGCGGGGACAGGAGCAGGTGCCGGGGCAGGGGCAGGCGCGGGTGCCGGGGCAGGTGCAGGCGCGGGTGCCGGGGCAGGCGCAGCACCAGTGGCTGCCGTGGGATTGAATCCCGCAGGAGCAGGCTTCTTCTCACCCGGGAGCACAAAAGTCAAAACGTCGTCCTTGTCCTCATCGGCCCATTCGCTTGCATAACGTGCAGCCCAATAGCCAACGGCACGGTGCTTGAGCATCTTGCCAAAGACCGTAAGGAACACCGTGACGAATGCAATCAGCACCAGGAACAATACGAGCGTGACACCACCGGCGGTAACAATCGCCTCGATACCCGTGGGGCGATAGTAATAGCCGTACGCGCCAATTCCGGCGATGGCACCAAAGACAGCTGTCAAGATCCACGTAATGGCGTTGGAAACCAGGCCCGTCAAAAACTCGGGAAGGAACGAAGCACAGAACAGCTTGGTCTTGTTGTGCTTAAAGGCCGCCCAAACCTTATCGAGCGAAAACGCGCTCTCGACGCGACCGGTCACCGCAAAGTGCATCACGGCGATGTCGGCGAACATCTTAAAGAAGACACCCAGAATCGCCGAGGCAATCAGAGCCAGGACAAGCAGGCCGAGCGAACCGAACAGCGCTGCCTCGAGTGCATAGGAGCCGTAATAAGAATACGAGCCCGCGGCGCCAATTACCACGCCCTCCACCAGCGAAAGCACTACACCGATAACGGGAATGGCAGCGATAACCTCGAGCACCACCGAGATGACGCTCGAAAAGACTCCGAGACCAAACGACGTGGAGCGCATGAGTGGACGGTCCATGCCGTCATCGACCTTGAGCGAAAGATCACGTCCCCACTCAATACCAAAGCCGGAACCGCACACGCTCGCAATGCAAGCTGCCAAAAAGCCGATGGCAGCCGCAATGCCGCCAATAACGGGAATAAACAACACGAGCACCGACACAACGCAAATCAGCGCCGGCAAAAACGCGATTTGGCATACACGCTGAAGCACGCCCGGAGTCTTTGTCATATCTTGGAACGCCTGAGCCGTGCAGCCCTTTGGCGCATTCGCCACGGGCGGTTGCGGAACAAACTGCTGAGGCTGAGGCTGACCCTGAGGGGCGGAGGCTGCAGCGCCGGCATTGGGGGCACCGCACACGCCGCAGAACTTGTCGTTATCGCCCATGGGGGCGCCACACTGCGAGCAGAACATCGAAATCATCCCTTCGTATCTTGAGCGAGTCACCTGGATCGCAAACGATGTCTTTGGCATCATTATCACCCAATGTGAGTTCAAATACTCAAAGATGACCGATTTGCAAGGTACACGGCGCCAGCAGGCGGTTCGTTGAATGCGTTCGCGCTAGTTCGTACCGCGGAAACCCTTGCCGACGATCTCGGAACTGTCGACAATCGTGATAAAGGCACCCGGATCGACTTCGCGCGCATAGCGGCGCAGCTGCACGGCCTCGCGACGGCTCAGCACGCTCATGATCACCGTCACGCACTTGCCCGAGAAGGCACCGTAGCCGCGACTGATGGTCGCCGTACGGTTGAGATGCTTGACGATAAACTCCTCGACCTTAAGGGGCTCGGAACAAATGACCGTGCAGACCTTACGAAGGTGAATGCTCTCGATGGCCTTGTCGACCACGAGCGTCTTGGCAAACAGGCCGAGCACGCAATACAGGCCGACACGCGGACCATACAAAAAGGCCGCGATGGCCACGATGCCGATATCAACCAACAGCAGCGCGCGGCCAATCTCGAGCGTGGTGCGGCGCTTGAGGATCATGGCGAGGATGTCTGTGCCGCCCGTCGAGGCGCCAATATCAAAGACGATGGCGCTGCCGAGCGCCGGCAGTATCACGGCAAAGCACAGGTCGAGCCACATATCGCCCGTCATCGAAACATCAGTCGGAATAAAGAGCTCAAAAAACGAAACATAGGCGGACAGCGCAAACGAGGCGAAGACGCTCCACAGGATTGCCTTGCGCTCCAAAAAGATAAAGCCCAAAACGACGAGAACCGCGTTGATAATCCACATAAAGACGCCGACGGGCAGGGTCGGGAACAGCGTGGACAGAATGACCGACACGCCCGAGGTGCCGCCAAAAGCAAAGTGATTAGGGGTTTTAAACGCAACGATGGCAAAGGCCGTAAGAATCAGGCCCAGAT
This sequence comes from uncultured bacterium, assembly GCA_905214435.1. GTDB lineage: Bacteria > Actinomycetota > Coriobacteriia > Coriobacteriales > Coriobacteriaceae > Collinsella. The sequence goes on along the minus strand of CAJMMA010000045.1, from coordinate 6,267 downwards.
TGAGCTCGGCGAAAAAGCGCGGGAAGCCCGGCTCCTGGCTGCGCTTTTGGCCGGCACGCTCGCCGCGCTCAATATCGGTGCGATCAACCACGCGCTCCATCGGCACCACGGGAGGACGATGCACCTCCTCGGCAGCTCGCGATGCCGCCTCTGCCGCGGCAGCCTCAATTGCCCATGCCTGGCTTTCTGTTTCGTGCTCGTCAGCCATTACGGCAACCCCTCGTTAACAATTTGGAAACAATGCGCCCATTAGGGTAACGCGGAACGCGACGATTGCAACCCCTAGTTAGACGAGCGGTATGCCTACATCGGGGGCATACAAATAACGGCCGGCCGCACATACATCCGTGCGACCGGCCGTTTGACGTTTTCGCAGATAAAACCTGCCAAAATAAACCTGTCCCTTTTTGGCAGGTTACCTTTTTGGTAGGCTACTCGTGCTGGTTGGTGCGGTGCTCGTACTCCTCGGGGGTGATGACATCCTCGATGCGCAGGTTGACGCCCGCCACCTCAAGGCCGGTCATCGCAGCCAGACGCTCGGTCACGCGTGCCTTAACGTCGTCGAAAATCGCGGGCGCGTAGGCGCCGTACTCGATAATGACGGAAATGTTGACGACCACGCGGTTGTCATCGGTGACCTCGACCGTCACGCCCTTGGTCAGATTCTCGGCACCAAACTGCTCCTGCACAAAGTGCATGAGGTTGCCCTTCATGCCCAAGACGTGCGGCACCTCGCGGGTGGCCATAGCGACGATCTTCTCAATCACACCGTTGGAATAGGTCAGCGAGTCCTCGGACTCGTCTGTTTCCTCATCGTCCTCGTCCGCATCGTCGGCGGGTTCGGCCTCGACGAGCGCCTCGTCCTCGAGCGTTACGTCCTCGGCCTCGGCGGTGACGGTCTCGTCTGCCTCGAGCTCGGTATCGGCCACATCGACCTTCGTGTTAAAAGCCATGGTTCCTCCTTATGCCCACCGCACACGCGGCGGTCGAATACATACTAGCGGCCGCTAAACAGACGACCGAAGAAGTTGACGATCCCGTTCTCGCCGTCACGGATCTGGCCAATCACGGCGCCGATCAGTACAAAGAAAGCGATGACGAGCGTATCCCACAGGCCGAGCGTGAGCACCAGCACGGCGAGCACAAAACCAGCGACGGCTCCAAGCGTGGTGTTGGGATGACGGACGGCATAGCTCCAGATGGCTGCCCCCGTACCCTTGATGAGACCCATGGCCTCATCAAAATCATTGGCGACCGCGTCATGCGACTCGGTACCCTCCACCTTGGGATCGACGACCTCGCTAGCCGGCGCGGCGCTCTGATCGATAGTCAGGCGCGGAGTGCGGACGGTCTTGTCTTGATTGGTATCACTCACCGGAAACCTCCACGGTCTGGACGGTAGTCTTGGACGGCAAAAAACGAACGCGTGCGGTCGTGCCCGGCGTGCCGAGCATGGTGTCGCAGGCCTCCTCGATACGTTGCTGCATCGCGGCTGCAAGGGAGGCCACATCCCGGTCGTCGAGCGCGATGGCGTCGACCTTAAAACGGACGCGCGATTCGTCGGAGCCCTGCACGCGCGCCTCGACATGCTCGACCATCACGCGGTCGTCGCGCTCTGCCGCGGTGCGAGCACACGAGGAGAGGGCGGCGAGCGTGACCTCGATATTACGCTCCCCCGCCGGATGCACGCAGGACGGCTCGCGACGAGCAAACATCAGGCGAAAGAAACACACGAGCACGCCGAGCGCCACGACACCGCCGCACGCCGTAACAACGATGCGAGGCAGCGAATCGCGCATCAGCAGCATAAAGCGATAGGTATATGGCCCCCAAAACTGGCAGACCAACGTACCCAGCGCCACAACGGCGGCGACAAGATACACGATCGCCAGGGCTCGTTTGAGCACGCGCATGCGGCGCTCCCTTCAAATCTCGATCCAAGGAATGCAAAACGATTCGCATCATTATAAAAGAGCCGGGTCCGGTGCCTCATTGCACGCGGATCCGGCTCATCTATTCCACGAGGCTTGCATGCTCGCTTCATTATGCCCAGATATGCACGGCTCAATCCGTGCGGGCGCTACTCCTCCTCGAGGGCAGCGATGACCTCGTCGGTCATGTCCATGGTGCTGTAGACGTCCTGGACGTCGTCGAGCTCCTCAAGACGGTCGATGAGGCGCTGAACCTTCTTGGCGTCGGCACCGGAAACCTCGGTCGGGGTGGTCGGGACCATGGTGGTCTCGGAGCCCTTGACCTGGACGCCCTGCTCCTCGAGCGCCTTGGAGACAGCCATGACCTCGTTGGCAGTAGTCCAGACGATCCACTCCTCGCCGGCGTCCTCGTAGTCCTCGCCACCGGCCTCGGCGATGGCCATCATGAACTCATCCTCGTCACCGGCAGCACCGTTGGCGATCATGGTCTCCTTCTTGGCGTTCTCGTCCAGGATCTCCTTGGCGACGACGATCTGGCCCTTGCGCTCAAACTGGAAGGCGACGGAGCCGGAGGTGCCCAGGTTGCCACCAGCGTGGGAGAAGGCGGAACGGACGTCGGCAGCGGTGCGGTTGCGGTTGTCGGTCAGGCAGTCGACGTAGACGGCGACACCGGCGGGACCGTAACCCTCGTACACGATGTTCTCATAGACGGCGGCGTCGGCACCCGAACCAAAGGCCTTATCGATAGCAGACTTGATCTTGTCCTTAGGCATGGACTGAGCCTTAGCCTTGGCAACGGCAGCGGCGAGGCTGGCGTTGTTCTCGGGCAGCGGGTCGCCGCCGAGACGGGCAGCAACGGTGATGTTGCGGCTGAGCTTGGAGAAGAGGGCGGAACGCTTGGCGTCCTGCGCGCCCTTACGATGCTTGGTTGTGGCCCACTTAGAGTGTCCGGACATACGTGTCTCCTATCGGTTTCGACCTAAAGCCCAGCGCGAATGCTCGGGCAATATAAACAAACGTCGTTATGATATACCTACCGGCCTGCAAGATAAACCCCAAAATGAAGGCGTCGTGATGATGCAGCCCCTTGGCACAAAGCAACCTGACCCCAATGCGCCAATCTTTGGTTAGGTCCACAGGCGGTCGCTGCGGGTGATCGTGGCGCCGATGGCGAAAGGCATGCATGCAATGACCGGGTACAGGTAGCGCATGTAGGTCGACCCGTTACATGGACCAATCAGGCACACAGCGAGCACACCCAGCAGCGGTATCCAGATGGCCAGCGCGCGCCACGAATGGCGGCGCAACAGGTAGACCATCACGACGATCATGATCCACACGTAGGTGGCCGAGCTCATGGTGAGCGAGATAAACGGAATGCGCTGCACCGCCACGCGGTACAGGTTAATCAGGTGGTCGCACCAGCGCACGGCTTTGCTATCGACCGGATGGAAGTCAAAGTACTTGAGGTTATCGGGCTTCGCCATGATCTCGGCACTGCGCGCCGTGCTGTAGACCCACGCATCGCGAGCGCTCGGATAGAAGTACCCATAGTAGTTATTGACGAGCGCCGAGATATAGCACTCGGGGTCCTTTTTGAACATCTGGGCCCACACCTCAAAATAGGCCTTGATGTCCTCCTGCGAGGCGTACTCATTGAAGCAGTTTTTGACGGCATCCGACTTGTCGGGGTTGTAGCGACGGCCCAGGTTCTCGTACTTAAGCACGCGATCGATCACAGCGCGCTCCTCATCGGTCACCAAGCCGTCGCAAGGAGCCTCCACGATAGTGCCGTCCTCCTTAACCGTAGGGTTGACACCCGAGTTGAGGCCGTCGTGCTTTTGGACGAAACGAGCCGTCTGCTGGAACGGAATCGAGAGGATTTCGCGCTTGGAACCAGGCGTAATGTCGTGCGCCGGCATAAAGACCTTGGTGAAGTACATATTAGAGGCAAGGCAGAGTGCAAGCACCGCAAGAACTCCCATCCAGCGGAAACGCGGGATGGAGCCCGAAGGCGCAGCACCAGCCTGCTTGGCCGCGCGACGAGCCACATGCGCGTCCCATGCGCAAAACGCCGCCGCGATTACGCATGCCGCCAGGGGAAACACCAGGCCGCCGTTGCGCAGAAACGTGGAACCCATGGCACCCAGAGCGAGCAGCAGCCAGTCATGGCGCGCAAAGAGCACGGGCCTCTGTTCGCCCGCACGCTCGGCATTGGCATCGCGACGGGGCAGGCCGCATGCCACGAGCTTCACGGCCTGCACCAACAGCACCAAAAACGCGTCGGCAAACAGCACATCTTTGGTAAGCAGGGCCGCGTAGTTGGAGAACATGGGCATAAACACAAAGAACAGCAAGATCACGCCGCGGACCGGCAGACTCACGCCCAGCTTGCGCAGCGACGAGATGGAATAGGCCATGCAGGCGGCCGTAATGACGAACTGAGCGCAGGTGTAGATGGCAAGACCTGCGTTGGCACTGTTGAACAGTGAAAGCCCCAGCTGGACGCACGAACCGATGATAGCCGTGTGCACCACGGGGTGATGTCCGTTGAGCAACACATTGGGATTGAGCAGACGCAGGTAGTCACTCGTGCCGTTGGGGTAGTTGAACCACTGGCGAATCTGCGCACCGGTGTCCCCCATAAAAAGGCCGGGCAGCGAAGCGATGAGCGTGGGCGCCCAGGCGACCATAAGCACCAGGAAGGGCCCGACAAAGGGATGGACCGAAAGCACGGCGTGAGCCACACGCCATACGCGGCCAAAGTGCGCTTCGGAAAACGGAATGCGCCGAGAGCTCAGCCAATCTAGACACTCAAAAGCCAGGTAGAAGGCAACGACCGCCAAGAGCATCCAGCCCGCACCGCCTATCCAGGCGCAGATGATCCGAGCCTTGTCGCCGAGTACGATCTCGGCAGAATCGGTGAGGTCGTAGCTGCGGCCAAACACCATGCAGACGGCAAAGAACAGCGACGGAAGGATCACCGAAGGACGCCAAGCATCGCCGCGGCCAAAGAATACGTAGCGAAACGGCAGAGTGAGCAGGCAGGCAAGCGCAAGCAGCATGACCGCGTCGGTATGGCCGGCAAACGAGAGGAGCACCTCGTAGCACACGTACAGCATGCCCGAGGCTTTGGGGTCAATCGCCAAGACTGCGTTGCTCGAGACCGGCGCGGGATCGATGGAAAACGCCGTGGTCGCCAACAGCGCGAGCAGAAATGCGATGAGCGTCTGCTTGGCGGGGTAGCGCTTAAACCAAACAATGCGAGCGGCGTCGCGCGCAGCTGTTGTGGAGAGGTCGGAATCCTTCACAGTCAAAAAAGCCTTTCTAGAAACCTGCCAAAAAGGGACAGGTTTATTTTGGCAGGTTTTATCTGGGAAAACGTTACGGTTCTGTCATTGTTGCCCAGCAAACCACCACAAAGGTGCCTGTCCCCTTTGTGGTGGTTAGACGTCCAGGTAGATACGCTGGGGACGATTGCGGTGTCGGGCGAAGATGATGAGCGCCAGGCCGGCGATCACGAGCGGCAAACTCAGCAGCTGGCCCATGGTGATAACGCCTCCCAGCAGATAGCCCAGCTGCGCATCGGGCACGCGCACAAACTCAATCAAAAAGCGAACGATGCCGTAGCCCATCACAAAGACGCCCATAAACGTACCCTGGGGCAGCAGCGGTTTTTTGCGACTGAGCACCTGCAGGATGCAAAAGAGCACAATGCCCTCTAGAAACGCCTCGTAGAGCTGGGAGGGATGGCGCGGCATATCGCCCGCGGTGCCGCCAAAGACCACACCCCAGGGCAGATCGGTCGGCTTACCCCACAGCTCGCCGTTGACGAAATTGGCGCAGCGTCCCAGGCACAGCGCCAGCGGAGCGCCGATAACGGCAAGGTCGGCGACGGTCCAGGCGTCGAGCTTATACATGCGGCACACGATGATGCCGCCCAAGATGCCGCCGACCAGGCCACCGTGGAAGCTCATGCCGCCCTCGTTGGTGGCAAAGATCTCGAGCGGGTGGGTCCAATAGTAGCCATCGCCGTAAAAGACGACGTAAAACAGGCGCGCGCCGATGATGAGGCCAAAGACCGCGCCGACCACGACGCTCGTCAGGTCATCAATCGTAATGTTGAAGCCCCAACGACGCTGCGTGCGGTACATAACGACCGCCGTGAGCAGAGCACCGACCACGTAGGCCAGGCCGTACCAGTAGATGGTGATGGGGCCCGCCGAGATCGCGACGGGATCAAGCATATGGTAGAGGTCGTTGAGCATATCGATCCCCCTGCTCCCTACATACAAATGCGGCCGCGGGCCTTACGCTCGCAGCCGCATATTTGGGC
>CAJMMA010000044.1 GCA_905214435.1 uncultured bacterium | reverse complement strand
CGCCCCCTCCCGCGCACGGAACGGGAGGGGGCTAAAGGTAGGAGTCTACCGGTGGGGTTACCCCACCGGACAGACGATGACCAGGTGATCCTTTACAGGATCGTCATGGTTTCCGTGGGGTACCCAAGGGGTACTTAGAGCATCACGCAAGCGACGGTCAGGATGACGGCGCAGACGACGGAGAGAGCGACGATAAGCTTAAGCGCAAACTTGAGCCAGGTCGTCCACTCGATCTTGGCCAAAGCAAGACCGCCCATGATGGCGCCGGAGGTCGGGGTGAACAGGTTCACGACACCGATGGCGGCGGAGAAGATCATGACCATGACCTCGGGCGAGAAGCCGAGCTTAACAGCCAGCGGTCCCATGATGGGCATGGACACGGTAGCCATACCGGAGGTCGAGGGGATCAGGAAGGACAGGCCGAAGTAGACCAGGAAGCTCATGGGAGCGAAGATCACGCCGGACAGGCCAGCCAGAGCATTGGCGGCAGCGTCGAGGACGTAGACGTCGAGGCCGGTGCTAGCCATGAGGACGGAGATACCACGGGCGAGGGCGATGACGAGGACAACGGACATCATGTCGGCAGCGCCGGTGATGAAGGTGTTGACGATCTGCTTCTCGGAGAGGCCACCGATGATACCGATCAGGATAGCCATGAGGAAGAACCAGGTGGAAGCCTCGTCGAAGTACCACTGGCCAATGGGCAGGCCGGTGATCAGGGCAGACCAGCCCTGGACGACGGCGTTACCGTCGGCGTCGTAGACAGCGCCAGCGTCAAAGAAGTTGGCGACGCCCTCGTTGAGGTCGGCCAGCGGGATGAAGCCGACGATCATGACGACGAAGGTGAAGGCAAAGGCGATCAGAACACCCTTCTGACGACCGGTGAGCTTGACCTCCTTGTTAACCTCGGAAGCAGCCTTGCCGTGAGCCTCTTCGGCGTCCTTGAGCTCCTGCATCGAAAGGATGGTGGAACCCTTGTCAGCCTTGACCTTCTTGGCATAGCTCATGACGAAGAAGATGGACATGGCAGTGGTAACAATCCACAGGACGGCACCGAGGCCGATGATGATGGACTGGTTGACCTCAATGCCAACACCGGTCAGAGCGTCGACGGCAGCGCCGACGGCGAACGGGTTAACCGTGGAGCCCAGGCAGCCGCAGCCAGCGCCGAGCAGGACGGTGGCAGCACCGACCATAGGGTCGAAGCCAGCGGCCATCATGGTAGCGGCAAGCAGGGCGTAGAAGGGAACGGTCTCCTCGCACATACCATAGGTGGTACCACCGAGGGAGAAGATGAGCATCAGCACGGGAATGAGCATGATCTCGTTGCCCTTAAGCTTCTGCACCAGAACGGCAATGCCGTTGTCCAGGGCGCCGGTCTCGGTCATCATGCCGAGGAAGCCGCCGAGGATCATAACGAAGAGGCAGACGGGCAGAGCATCAGCGAAGCCCTTAACCGGGGCGGTGCAGAAATCGCTCAGGCGGGCAGCGGTAACCTCGCCACCGGACGTACCGGAGACGATAACGGTAACAACCGCGACGATTGCCAGCAGAGCAAGAAGAATGGTGAACGATGAAGGCATACCGCGCTTTTTCTTAGCGGTCTCAGTCATAGTTCTCATCCCCCCTTCATAAATCAATTACTGATCTCGCCCGAAGCGGCTCTTCCGTGCCGTGCATGTCGCTCGGTGCGAGATTTTTACCAGACAAAAGCGCTCGGGGTGCGCAGCAATGCACCCCGAGCGAGATGCTAGATGCTCTTACTTGAGCGTGGCGTACATGACAGCCTTGATGGTGTGCATGCGGTTCTCGGCCTCGTCGAAGACCTTGGAAGCAGGGCTCTCGAAGACCTCGTCGGTGACCTCCTGCTCGGTGATGCCGAACTGCTCGCACTTCTCGGCGCCAATCGTGGTGTTGGTGTCGTGGAAGCTGGGCAGGCAGTGCAGGAAGATGGCACCCGGGTTGGCCATAGCCATGACCTCAGAAGTAACACGATACGGGGTGAGCTGAGCGATGCGCTCGGCCCAGACCTCGTCGGGCTCGCCCATGGAGACCCACACGTCGGTGTAGAGAACGTCGGCACCGGTGACGCCGTCCTTGACGTCGGTGGTCAGCTTGATGGTGCAGCCGTTGGCCTCGGCGATGGGCTTGCAGGCCTCGATGACGTCGTCGGCGGGCATGCACTCCTCGGGGCCGCAGGCCACGAAGTTCATGCCGAGCTTGGAGCAGACGACCATGAGGGAGCGAGCGACGTTGTTCTTGCAGTCGCCCATGAAGACGAGGGTCTTGCCCTTGATGTCGTAGTTGAAGTTCTCCTGGACGGTCAGGATGTCGGCGAGCATCTGGGTGGGATGCCACTCAGTGGTCAGACCGTTCCACACGGGCACGCCGGACTTAGCAGCGAGCTCCTCGACGTCGTCCTGGGCAAAGCCGCGGAACTCGATGCCGTCATACATGCGGCCGAGAACGCGGGCGGTGTCCTCGATGGACTCCTTCTTGCCCATCTGCGACGAACCCGGATCGAGGTAGGTGACGCCCATGCCCAGATCCATGCCGCCGACCTCGAAGGCGCAGCGGGTACGAGTGGAGGTCTTCTGGAAGAGCAGAACGATGTTCTTGCCCTCGAGATAGCGGTGCGGAACGCCAGCGCGCTTCATGTCCTTGAAGTTCTTGGAGAGCTTGAGCAGGTACTCGATCTCCTCGGTGGTGAGGTCGAGAAGCTTGAGGAAGCTACGGCCGGAGAGGTTAACACCCATGGTTCGATTCCTTTCGAAGAAATGAATTACGTAAGTATTAGTGTTGCCCGTTTAACGGGCGAAGCCGGTGCGGTTGTAGGGGGACCGCACCGGAAACGGAAAGACTTAGAGGTCCTCGCGCCAGAAGGGCATGCTCATGCAGCGCGGGCCGCCGCGGCCGCGGGAGAGCTCGGCGGAGGGCACGACGAGAAGGTCCAGGCCCTCCTTGTACAGCACGTCGTTGGTGACGGTGTTGCGGGCGTAGACGCAGATCTTGCCGGGCTCGACGCACAGGGTGTTGGAGCCGTCGTTCCACTGCTCGCGGGAGGCCGCGATCGGGTCGCCGCCGCCGCAGGGGATCAGCTTGACCTGGTCGACGCCGGTGGCGTCCTCCAGGACGTGCTCGAGGGTGTCCTCGATCAGGCGGATGTTCACGTCGCCCGGGTTCTTGCCGGCGGTCAGCTCGTAGACGCGCAGGGTGCCCATGATGGCGGGGTGGATCGTGAACTTATCGACGTCGATCTGGGTGAAGACCGTGTCGAGGTGCATGAAGGCGCGCGAGACGGGGATGTCGAAGGCCAGGATGCGCTCGACCTTGGAGTCGGAGTTCCAGAAGATGTTCTGGGCCATGACGTCGATGGCTGCGGCCTGGGTGCGCTGGGAGATGCCGACGGCGAGGGTCTTCTCGTTGATGTTCAGCACGTCGCCGCCCTCGGTGTGGAACTGGCAGTCGCGGCGGAAGTACAGGGAGACGTCCTTGTAGTCGGGGTGGTACTTGAAGACGTACTTGCCGTACAGGGTCTCGCGGTTGCGGGTGACCGAGTACATGCGGTTGAGGTTGACGCCCTCGCCGACGACCGCGAACGGGTCGCGGGTGAAGTAGAGGTTGGGCATCGGGTCGATGATCAGGTCGGACTCGGACTCGGAGTTGACCAGGGAGTCGAGGGTCGTGGACGCCGTGAGGGGCATGTCGATCTCGGCCTTGGTCATGCCGGCCATGGTCTTCTTGACGAACTCGAGGTTGTCCTCGATGGAGTCCAGCTTCTCGCGGACGATCTGCGGCATGTGCTGGCCGCGGATGCCTGCCTCGGCGATGTACTGGTCGGTGAACTCGGCGCGGGCGCCGGGGACCTGGTCGAACACCTCGGCGACGAGGTTCTCGAGGTAGAGCACCTCGACGCCCTGGTCCCTCAGGATCTGGGCGAAGGTGTCGTGCTCCTGCTGTGCGACCTCCAGGAACGGGACGTCGTCGAACAGGAGTCGCTCGAGCTCGTCGGGCGGCAGGTTGAGGAGCTCGTCGCCGGGACGGTGCAGGCAGACCTTCCTGAGCTTGCCGATCTCGGAAGGCACGTGCAGACCTTTCGTCATGGCCTCCTACCTTTCTTTCGGGCCCCTGTCAGGGCCGATTCGTTAGCGCCCCTCCGTGTGAGGCGTTATTGCTGACGACATATTTATATCCAAAATCAGTCCATACTTCCACCTTGCCCCCGAACGGTTTTATATGAGGGGTGAACGGCATACACATATACTTCACGCATGGCACACTTTGATTTAATAAAGTTTATTTACGTGCTTAAACGCTTTTTTAACCGATAAATCAATTGAAACTAATCTTTGTTAAACCACCCTCAAATTGCATATTTCAAGCAACGATATGAATAGAATTCGCAATTCTTGCTACGTCTCAACCATTTTGATTTTTATTCAGAAAAAAGTTCATCCTATTCATTTTTGGCAAACAGGCTACCGTTTACCAGACGTTGGATACCGTTCACCGGAAGCTCAGTATAAGGCCCATCGAATACACCGTCTGCTTTGCGCCTCCATTTGTAACAAGTTGATTTTTTCGGCGGTAAAGACAAACAGACCCGCCCCCAAGGGAGCGGGTCTGCATTCGGTATATCTAGGGCCCAGAAAGGTTTAGGCCCTCGAAAGCCTCAAGGGGCTAGCGATCGAACTCGGCCAGCGCCTCGCCCAGAAGCCTCAGGCCCTCGCGGAGAACGCCTTCGCTCGCGCAGTAGCCCAAGCGCGCGCCGCAGGGAAGCTCAAAGCGGCTACCGGGAACCAGCAGCACTCCCCTCTCGGCCAACAGGCGCTTACAGAATTCCTCGTCATCCTCGGGAATATCCAGCTGGATAAACGAGGTTGATATTCCCTGCGGGGCCGTCCAGGAAACGCGATGCTGCGTATCGATCCAAGCCTGCGCGATATCGCGGTTGCCAAACACGATCTTACGGTTGCGCTCGAGAATCTTGTCCTTGTGCTCGAGCACGTAGGTCGCCAGGGCGTCGTTGAACACGCCGCCGCAGATCATGGTGTAGTCACGATAGGTGCGGATGCGGTTGGACACCTCTTCGTTGGCCACGACCCAGCCCACGCGGGCCGCAGGCGTCGAATAGGTCTTGGACACCGAGTTGGTGACAATGGCCTTCTCGTACACGTCGGCCATCGACATAAAGGACTCGGTGTTCCCGAGCGGCAGATACACCTCGTCGCACAGCACGTAGGCGCCCACCGAACGGGCAATCTCGGCAATCTGCCCGAGCATATCGGCATCGAGCACCGTACCGATGGGGTTCGATGCGTTATTGATGCAGATGAGCTTGGTGTTGGGGCGCACCAAGCGCTTGAGCTCATCGATATCGGGCTTCCAGCCGAGCTCCTCGCGGAGCTCCCAATACTCGACCTCGGCACCCAGCGTACGCGGAATCTCGTAGAGCGGCGCATAGGTAGGCCACTCGGCAATCACGTGATCGCCGGGCTCCACAACGGCCATGATGGCGTTGAGGTTGGCGCCCGTGCAGCCATTGGTCTGCAGAATGTGATCGGGATTGACCTCGCGACGATACAGCTTGGCGACTTCGGCCTTAAACTCCGGCGAACCCTCGATCCAGCCGTAATTCATCTTCTCGCGATCCAGGCGCTCGTAGAACGTAGCACCGTCCTGCTCGTCAAGTGCGCGAAGCTCACCCATGGTCAGCGACGAGATCGTCGACTGAGCGATATCCCAGGTAGCACTCTTCTCCCAAACGTTGAGCCAATCCTCAACGCCAATTGTCTTGATATCCATGGCCACCTTATCTGATCTTAATTTAGCGTCAATAAACACGAATGGGACGGTGCGAAAGAACCGCACCGTCCCATTGGGAGACATCTAATGTCAGCTAGATGTTTGTAGTAAGACCTGTACGGGTCTTTGAAAACCTTAGAGGTCCTCGCGCCAGAAGGGCATGCTCATGCAGCGCGGGCCGCCGCGGCCGCGGGAGAGCTCGGCGGAGGGCACGACGAGAAGGTCCAGGCCCTCCTTGTACAGCACGTCGTTGGTGACGGTGTTGCGGGCGTAGACGCAGATCTTGCCGGGCTCGACGCACAGGGTGTTGGAGCCGTCGTTCCACTGCTCGCGGGAGGCCGCGATCGGGTCGCCGCCGCCGCAGGGGATCAGCTTGACCTGGTCGACGCCGGTGGCGTCCTCCAGGACGTGCTCGAGGGTGTCCTCGATCAGGCGGATGTTCACGTCGCCCGGGTTCTTGCCGGCGGTCAGCTCGTAGACGCGCAGGGTGCCCATGATGGCGGGGTGGATCGTGAACTTATCGACGTCGATCTGGGTGAAGACCGTGTCGAGGTGCATGAAGGCGCGCGAGACGGGGATGTCGAAGGCCAGGATGCGCTCGACCTTGGAGTCGGAGTTCCAGAAGATGTTCTGGGCCATGACGTCGATGGCTGCGGCCTGGGTGCGCTGGGAGATGCCGACGGCGAGGGTCTTCTCGTTGATGTTCAGCACGTCGCCGCCCTCGGTGTGGAACTGGCAGTCGCGGCGGAAGTACAGGGAGACGTCCTTGTAGTCGGGGTGGTACTTGAAGACGTACTTGCCGTACAGGGTCTCGCGGTTGCGGGTGACCGAGTACATGCGGTTGAGGTTGACGCCCTCGCCGACGACCGCGAACGGGTCGCGGGTGAAGTAGAGGTTGGGCATCGGGTCGATGATCAGGTCGGACTCGGACTCGGAGTTGACCAGGGAGTCGAGGGTCGTGGACGCCGTGAGGGGCATGTCGATCTCGGCCTTGGTCATGCCGGCCATGGTCTTCTTGACGAACTCGAGGTTGTCCTCGATGGAGTCCAGCTTCTCGCGGACGATCTGCGGCATGTGCTGGCCGCGGATGCCTGCCTCGGCGATGTACTGGTCGGTGAACTCGGCGCGGGCGCCGGGGACCTGGTCGAACACCTCGGCGACGAGGTTCTCGAGGTAGAGCACCTCGACGCCCTGGTCCCTCAGGATCTGGGCGAAGGTGTCGTGCTCCTGCTGTGCGACCTCCAGGAACGGGACGTCGTCGAACAGGAGTCGCTCGAGCTCGTCGGGCGGCAGGTTGAGGAGCTCGTCGCCGGGACGGTGCAGGCAGACCTTCCTGAGCTTGCCGATCTCGGAAGGCACGTGCAGACCTTTCGTCATGGCCTCCTACCTTTCTTTCGGGCCTTTCGGCCGAATCTCTCAGCACCCTTCCGTAACGGGTGCTGCTTGCTGACAGCTCTAGTTATATCCAAATTCCAACCGCAATTCCACCTCGCCCCCGAACGGTCAACAAAGTTCGATGAACGGTATATCGAATATGATTCTCCCATAATGCACTTCGGCGTTCTAAAGTAGCTTTTCTAAGGTAAATGCTCTTTTTTCTTAAAAATCATTCGCAATTACAACTCCAATCTTTCGATTAAGAATTGCATATCTAAAACGGTTTTATGTATATAAATGACGCTTGTTCGTGTTTCTGTCTGTATTCGATGATATTCAGCTACCTATCATTCTTATTCACACATACTCACCAGTTGAGTGAGGATATAGACCGTTTTTCACAACGCGAAGGGCGTCAGCTCTATGGCTTGTCAGCGTAAGAAGTAGGTAAAGATACCGTTCACGCGATACGTCCGTGCCATAGGCCGACTAAATTGAGACAATAGTGAATAGTGTTAGGCAACCGTCCCCCACGGGGACTGAACGGACAGATGCATATGCCGAGCAAAATCGAAAAAAAGCAAGCCGCTGCAAAGCTGCGTAAGCCGCCGCGCGACTTCTCGTACACGCAGAACCGAGAGCTCAGCTGGCTGCGCTTTGACAACCGTGTGCTTGACGAAGCCTTCGACGAGACCGTTCCGCTGTTCGAGCGGCTAAAGTTCGTGTCGATTTTCGAGTCTAACCTCGATGAGTTTCTCATGGTGCGCGTGGGCGGCCTGTCCGATCTGGCAGAGCTCAAAAAACAGCCTGTCGACAACAAGAGCAATATGACCGCCTCCGAACAGGTCGATGCCGTCATGGCAGAGCTGCCCGGGCTCCTTACCCGTTGGGAGTCCATTTTTAAGAACATCGAGGGCAAACTCAACGCCCTGGGCGTTCACCGCGCTCGCATCGATTCGCTTACGCCCGAGGAGCGCACCTTTGTCACCCGCTACTTCCAGGCCTACGTGTCGCCGGTCATCTCGCCGCTGGTGATCGACCCGCGCCACCCCTTCCCCAACCTGCGCAACGGCGCGCTCTACCTGGCCTGCGGCTTGGACGGCGTCACCGACGAGGAAAGTCTGCTGGGCCTGATCGAGATTCCCGCCTCGATGAACCGCGTGGTCGAGATCCCCTCGCCCACCGGCACCTACTCCTACATTCTGCTCGAGGACGTCATCCTCGCCTGCCTGGACAGTTGCTTTGGCTCCTATAAACCGCTCGACCGCGCGCTCATCCGCGTCACCCGCAACGCCGACATCGATCCGGACGGCGAGGGCGTCGAAGAGGAAGAGGACTACCGTCAGCACATGAAGCGCATCCTCAAGAAGCGCCTGCGCCTGCAGCCGGTAGTACTCGCCGTCTCGGGCTCACTCGAAAAAGCAACGCTCAAGACTATCCGCAAGGCGCTCGAGCTCTCGCGTCGCTCGGTCTTTACCTGCGATATCCCGCTCAACCTGGGCTATGTCTTTGGCATTGAGGGCAAGATTCCCGAGCACCTGCGCAACGAGCTGCTCTTTACGCCGTTTAAGCCGCAGCCCAACTCCACCATCGATATAACCCGCTCCATCCGCGAGCAGGTACTTCAGCACGACAAGCTGCTCTTTTATCCCTATGAGGCCATGAACCCCTTCCTGGATCTGGTGCACGAGGCCGCCTACGACCCCGAGTGCATCTCACTGCGCATCACGCTCTACCGCGTGGCCAAGCAGAGCCGCCTGTGCGAGTCACTGATCGATGCCGCCGAGAACGGCAAAGAGGTCACGGTGCTCATGGAGCTCCGCGCGCGCTTTGACGAGCAGAACAACATCGAGTGGGCCGAGCGCCTGGAAGAGGCCGGCTGCACCGTCATCTACGGCTCCGAGGGCTTTAAGTGCCACTCCAAGATCTGCCAGCTCACCTATCGCGAGGGCATGGCGCTAACGCGCCTGACGCTGCTGGGCACCGGCAACTTTAACGAGAAGACGGCCAAACTCTACAGCGACTTTATGCTCATGACCGCTCACCCCGGCATCGGCGAGGACGCCAACCTGTTCTTCCGCAACCTGTCGCTGGGCAACCTGCGCGGCGATTACCGCTTCCTGGGTGTGGCGCCCGTCGGACTGAAACCGCTCATCATGCGCGGGCTTGACCGCGAAATCCAGCGCGCCCTCGCCGGCGAGCCCGCCCGCGTGTTCTTTAAACTCAACTCGCTCACCGACCGCGAGGTCATCGACAAGATCGCCGAGGCATCGTGCGCAGGAGTCCGCGTGGACATGATCATCCGCGGCATCTCGTGCCTCAAGCCGGGCGTTCCTGGCAAGACCGAGAACGTGCATGTCCGTTCTATCGTCGGACGCTTTTTGGAGCATGCGCGCGTTTACGCCTTTGGCGTGGACTCGGACATGATCTATCTGAGCTCGGCCGACATGATGACACGCAACACCGAGCACCGCGTGGAGATCGCCTTCCCCGTGCTCGACCCCACCTGCCGCGCCCTGGTGCACGAGTACATGAGCATGCAGCTGCGCGACAACGTGAAGGCCCGCAGCCTCACGAGCGACGGCACCTGGGTCCCCGTGGAGCGCGCAGAGGGTGAGAAACCCTTCAACTCGCAGGAAGCCCTGCTGGAGTGTGCCTACCGCAACGCCGAGGCCGCGCCCGAGCCCGTCATTGAGGCAAAGCCCGCCCCTGCTCCTAAGCCGCAGCCGGCCACACCCGAGGTTCAGAAGGTCCAGGCGACCGTCATTGAGCCCGAGCCCGCACCTGCACCTCAGCCCGAGCCGCAGGCAGCTAAGCCCGCACCCGAGACGAGCGCCCGTCGCGATAAGCCCGCCGGCAAGACCAAGGCCATCGAGCGCCATCGCCCCGGTCGTGTGCGCATGGGCCTGGGCCTGATCGGCCTGGGTCTTAAGACGCTCATTACCGGCAAGACGAAATAGTCGTTTGTAGAAGCAGTTTGTAGAAGCGCCCCGCATTTGAGGAAAGCCTCGGATGCGGGGCGCTTTTCCCTGCTACCATGGTGCGAGCAACAACACGAATGACAGGCAGGGATATGAAGCTCACTATAGAATCGATGACCTACGGCGCCGACGGGCTGGCGCACGCCGACAACGGCAAAGCCGTCTTTGTGCAGGGTGCCGTGGCAGGCGACACCGTCGAGGCCGAGGTCGTACAGGACGGCAAGTCGTTCATGCGCGCCCGCACCACCGAGATTCTGGAGCCGAGCCCCGATCGCATTCAGCCCCCCTGCCCCTACGTGGGCATCTGCGGCGGCTGCTCGTGGGGCAATCTCTCACGCACGGCACAGCTCGCCGCCAAGGAGCAAAACCTGCGCTCCACGCTCGAGCGCATCGGCAAGTTCGCTCCTGAGCAGGTCGATGAGTTGGTGCAGCCCATCTGCCACACCAAGGACGACTGGGGCTACCGCAATAAAATCGAGCTCGAACCGACCGTCGTCAACGGTCGCGTGCGCCTTGGCATGCACGGTGTCGACCCCAGCAAAATCGCGACCGTCGATGCGTGCCCGCTGTTCGATAAACGTTTTCCCAAGGCGCTCAAATCGGTCGTCGGCGCACTCAACTATCTAAGCGGCAGCCATGACTTAGGGCTCGAACGCGTGGGCATTCGCGCATCGCGCCGCACCAAGGCGCTCGAGGTTGCACTCTGGACGCCCACGGGCTCTTTTCCGCGCTCGCAAGTCTCCCGCGTGCTGGCGGTCGCCGCTCATCCCACGAGCATCGTGCGTGTGATGAGCAAGGGCGAAAAGAAGGCCCGCCGTGTCTCCAAGGTCGAAATGCTCGCCGGAGAGGGCTCATGGACCGAGAATATCGCCGAGGGTCAGATGCGCTTGTCTGCCCCGTCTTTTTTCCAAGTCAACACCAAGGGTGCTGAGATTTTGATCGAGCTTGTCATGGAAGCGCTCGACCCGCAAGAAGACGAGCTTGCCGTGGACCTGTACTGCGGCGCCGGAACCTTTACCCTGCCGCTCGCCCGCCGCTGCGACTTCGTCGCCGCCGTCGAGGCCTACGGCCCGGCCGTGCGCGACCTGCGCCGTAACCTGGAAATCAACAAGCTTGATAACGTCGACGTCATTGGCGGAGACGCGGTGCGCGAGTTCCCCGACCAGGATGCCGACGTCTTGGTGGTCGACCCGCCGCGCGCAGGCCTCGCCCCCGAGGCGATCGACCTTATCGCCAGCACGAGCGCTCGCGATGTCGCCTACGTGAGCTGCGACCCCGCCACCCTGGCACGCGACCTTAAGCGCTTTGTCGAGGAAGGTACCTTCTCCCCCGTCAAGATCACGCCGGTCGATCTGTTCCCGCAAACCTTCCACTGCGAAACCGTCGTCCACCTCAAGCGCAACTAGACTGTTTGCCCCAGACCACGCCCGATGATTTTTCTGGCACGGGGATAAAAATAGATTTGCTCCGAATGATTATTTAATCCCCGTCCCGAAATTGAACCGCCCCTCATTTCTTGAACATTAGAAATGGGGGCTTCTTTATGGACGGGAGAGTCAGGCACGACGCCACGCTGAGGACTCTTGCAGCAGAGCTTTGCGACAGGGGGTGCGGGCGCGCCGAAGGCCAGCGGGAGGCCGAAGGGTGCCCGGACCCGGCCGGGGCCGGCGGCGTGCGAGGGCAAGCTCATGCGACGGAGCTGCTGCCCGGGCGCCTGAAGGACGAATTCTACAGGAGCCGGACGTGGCGGAGCTTCGAGGAGTTCAAGCGGGACCTCGAAGCCTATACCGTTCACTGGAACAAGAGGAGGCGGGTTAAGCAAAAGGGACTGACCCCGGAGGAGTTCCGAAATCAGTCCCCATGTGCGGCATAGGCCGCTAATTGACCCGTCCAAGTATCGGGGCGCAGTTCATTTCAGCGCCGCCCGAGAAAGCTAAACGCCTTCTGGCAGGTTGTCCCGGGCCGAGGGCGGCCACCTTGATCGCCCTCGGCCCTCACCCACCTCAACTGCCCCTCAATTACATAGAGCTGATTGAGGAGGGCGCAGGCTAGCGGGTGCCTTCCTCATCGTCGTTGGGCCGGTAGGTGATGAACTCGATAACAAAGGCCAGGACGGCAGAGACGAGCGAGGCGATGATCGCGAAGATCATGTGGGAGATCCCGGCGCCACCAGGGGTCCCGTCGATAAAGTTGAGCAGGTTGAAGACGCCGAGGCCGCCCGAGATGTACATGAGAGCGCCAGTCATTCCCACGATGGCGCCGCCCACGGCGGAGCTCAGGCATGCCACGACGAACGCGCGCTTGTTGGGGAGGGCGATGCCGTAGATGCCCGGCTCGGTGACGCCGAAGAAGAAGGCGGAGATCATCGCGGGAAGGGCGATGCCGCGGAAGCGCTCGTCCTTGTTTCTGAGGTACATGGCAAAGATGACCGCTCCGAGCGCGAACCCGTGGCCGATGGTGGCGGCGAGCACGCTATCGTGGCCGAGGGTGTTCAGGTTCATGATGGAGATGGGGATGAGGCTCCAGTGGAAGCCGAAGATGACGAGGCACATCCACAGTCCGCCGACTAGGGCGCTGCCCAGGACGGAACCAACCACGGGGAGCTGGAAGATGAACGAGAACGCCGCGCTCAGCAGGTTGGTGATGAGGGTGGCCACCGGGCCGATGATGAGGTAGCCCAAGACGATGGAGACCGTCATCGTGGCGAGCGGGACAAGGAACATCTTGAGCGCAGCCGGCATCCAGCTCTTGAGCCAGCGCTCAAGGATAGAGCCGAACCACACCATGAGAAGGATGGGGATCACCGAGCTCACGTAGCCGGACACGGGCATGATGATGGGGAGCCCGAGGGCGGTGGCGTACCACGAGAACGTGCCGGCCACGCCGAGGTCGATGCTGCCGAGCGCCTCGCCCGAGGTCAGGGCGACCATCGTCGGGTAGAGGAGCGCCACGCCGATTGCCACGCCGGTGAACTCGTTCATGCGGAACTTGCGCGCGGCACTGAACGCCAGGGCGACGGGAAGGAAGTAGAAGAAGCCGTCAGCCACGGTGTAGAGCAGTGTGTAGAGGCCGTCGTTTGCAAAGGCCGGGACGAAGTAGGTGATGAGGGCAAGCAGTCCCTTCATGATGCCTGCGGCGGCAAGCGGTCCCAAGATGGGCTGGAAGATGCCAGAGATGAGGTCGATGATGACGGAGGCAACGGTCTTATCGACCTGGGGCTCGTCGTCGGCGCTTGCGCCGCCCGAGAAGTTGCCGGCCTCCAGGACCGCGTCGTAGACGTCCTCGACGATGTTGCCCACGACCACCTGGTACTGGCCGTTGGCCTGGATGACCTGGATGACGCCCTTGAGGGCCTCGATCTTGGCCGTGTTGGCGCGGGACTCGTCCTTGAGTTTGAAGCGCACGCGCGTGATGCAGTGCGCGACGCTGGCGACGTTCTCTGTGCCGCCTACGTTCTCGAGTATGGATCTGGCCAGATCGTCGTATTTTTCAGCCATTATTTTCTCCTTAGTGATATTGCCCGGGCGGCTAGCCCAGGTCGCCTCCGTTGGTGGCGATGGCCTGTTGGTACCAGTAGAAGCTCTTCTTGCGCCTGCGCTCGAGCGTGCCGTTGCCCAGGTTGTCGCGGTCCACGTAGATGAAGCCGTAGCGCTTCTCCATCTCGCCGGAGCCCGCGCTCACGAGGTCGATCGGCCCCCAGGTGGTGTAGCCGAGTATCTCGACGCCGTCCTGCTCGATGGCGTCGCGCATGGCCTCGATGTGCTCGCGCAGGTAGGCGATGCGGTAGTCATCCTCGATCGTGCCGTCGGGAAGCACCTCGTCATAGGCGCCGAGGCCGTTCTCCACCACAAAGAGCGGCTTCTGGTAGCGGTCCCAGAGGTCGTTGATCGTGATGCGGAACCCAAGCGGGTCGATGACCCAGCCCCAGTCGCTCGTGCGCACGTAGGGGTTCTCCACGCCGGCGAAGGCGTTGCCCTCGGCGACGCCGCCCACGGAATCGGGGTCGCCCGCGGTACAGCGCGAGGAGTAGTAGCTAAACGAGATGAAGTCGACGGTGTTCTCCGCAAGGATGCGCTCGTCTTCGGCGGTCATGCCCACGTCGATACCCTCGCGCTCGAGCATCTTGAGCGCGTAGCCGGGGTAGTGCCCGCGTGCCTGCACGTCCACGAAGAAGAGATCCTCCTGGTTCTTGACCTGCGCTGCGCGGACGTCCTCGGGACGACAGGAGTAGGGGTAGTAGCTTCCCGCGGCGAGCATGCAGCCTACCTTGTTCTCCGGGTCGACCTCGTGGGCGATCTTGGTGGCCCAGGCGCTCGCCACGAGCTCGTTGTGCGCGGCGCGGTACTCGGCCTCGCGGGCATTCTCCCCGGGCTCGAGGACGATGCCGGCACCCATGAAGGGACGGTGCAAGATCATGTTCATCTCGTTGAACGTGATCCACCAGCGCACGAGGCCGCGGTAGCGGTTGAAGAGCACCGTCACGAGCCGCTTGTAGAGCTCGATGAGGGTGCGGTTTCGCCAGGCGCCGTACTTCTTGACGAGGTGGATGGGGCAGTCGAAGTGCGTGATGGTCACGAGGGGCTCGATCCCGTGCTCGCGGCAGCAGCGGAACACGTCCTCGTAGAAGGCGAGCCCGACCTCGTTGGGCTCCTCCTCGTCGCCGTTGGGGAAGATGCGACTCCAAGCGATGGAGAGGCGAAAGACCTTGAAGCCCATCTCCGCGAAGAGGGCTATGTCCTCGCGGTAGTGGTGGTAGAAGTCGATGCCCGTCTGGGCCGGGTAGTAGTACCCGGGCTCAAAGTTGAGCATGCGCCTCAGGCCGCGACTCACGTCGTTGCGCTCCGACCCGTGTGGGATGACGTCGACATTGGCAAGGCCGCGGCCGCCCTCGTCATAACCTCCCTCGCATTGGTTGGCGGCGGTGGCTCCTCCCCACAGGAACCCTTTTGGAAATGGCATGGTGCCTCCTTCTTTCTGGCGCCCCCACCTCTGCGGGGGACGCTTTATAACGTCCTTGCGACCTCACGCGCCGGGCCCGTGGCCCTTTCCCTGATGCGCGCGGGCCGCCCGTGAAGGGGTGACTAGCTGACGGCTTGTCCTGCGGCGGCGCGACGTGCCTCCCGGCCTCCAAGCAGGGAGGGGACCTGTGCCAGGCATACGCCGGCAAGGATGATGGCGACGCCCAACCACTCGACGACGCCGAGCGGCTCGCCGAGGACGATCATGGCGATGAGCAGGCCGGCGGGGAGTTCCGCGGCGGCCATGACAGTGGAGAGGCCCGCGGGCAGGTGCGGAGAGCCCATGCCGAAGAGCAGGACCGGGCAGAGCATGCCAAAGAAGCCGGCGATGACGGCAAAGGGCAGGATGCCCTGGGCGAGGACGCCCGAGACGACGTAGTCCGGGCACACCGTGAGCGACATGACCACGGAGCCCGCGCATACGATGACGCCACGCTGTTCGGACGAGCAGGGGGCCTCGACCTTGCCGGAGAGGGTGACAAAGAGGGAGCAGGACACGGCCGCCCCCAGCGCGCAGAGCAGGGCCACGGGGTCGTACCCGGTGATGCCAGTCTTGTAAACGCCGCTGGCGAACACCGTTCCGAAGACGATGACCAGGGCGGAGACCACTTGGAGGACCCTCGGCGGTCGGCGCGTCATGACGGTCTGCCACAGGAGCCCCAGCCACGTGAACTGGAAGAGGAGCGTGAGCGCAACCGGAGCGGGCAGCACGCTCATGGCGTAGCAGTAGAGGATTGAGGTGAGGCAGGTGAGGGCTCCCAGGCCCATGAGCTTAAGGGCGAGTTTCCAGCCCACGCGCTGCCAGCGGTGCCCGAGTGCGTGGCCCGCGAGTGTGGCGAGGGCGAAGAAGAGGCAGCCGAACCACGCCTGGCTCGCCACCACCTGCGCCGAGGTGAAGCCCGCGGCGTAGGCGAGCTTGTAGGTCGTGGCCATCGCGCCGTAGCAGGCGCCGCCCGCAAAGACCTGGAGCGCCGCCTTGGCCTGTCCTGTGCCCGTGGCTCCCGCCTCGGCGGTCTGTTGCTTGATTGTGTTTGTTCCTGCCATTAAGCTCCCTTCCGTCTGCTGTCTTGCAGATGCACGTCTCGTGCGTCTGTTCCCTGCAGTCGGAAGGTGGGCCCGTGCGGTCTTCTGGCGGTGCATGTGGTACCTGCTGCCAAGACGAAAAAAGCCACGCAACCGACTGCTCGGTTGCGTGGCAAAAAGGTGGCTAGCGCCCAGAAAAGTCCACGCGTTTTTAGACTGGAACAAAGTACTACAACAGGTGAGATTCCGTCAAGAAAAACCGAGGAAAACAAGGAGTCTCTGCCCGCCGTACCTGTGGCGGTCGTTCCCCGAACGGGAAGGTGCTGTTGGGGGCTGTCTCGATCTGTAACAGTAAGACCCGGTTTTGGTCCGTAGATGTTACAGATTTAGACGTTTTGTCGGGGCGGTTTCCGTTTGTCTTGATCTGTAACAGTTAGGGGTCAAAAGTGGGTCTAGATGTTACAGATTGAGATTGTTGAGGATGGGTGAGGGTAGCTAATTCGGACGGGGCTATTTTAGCTACCCTGCAAGTGGGGTAGCTAAAATAGCCC
>CAJMMA010000043.1 GCA_905214435.1 uncultured bacterium | reverse complement strand
GCGGGGAGACTTTGTCCGGGGAAGTTCGCGAAGCCCACTTCCCCGGACAAAGTCTCCCCGCCCGGAGGCGGCCCCAGCGCGAGGCCGTCCCGGATGCCTACCTACTCGTTGTCGCCTGCGGTCATCTGCGTTGCGGAGAGCGCGCCATCGGCAGCAGTTGCAGCAGCGGCGTCGGGCCAGACCCAGTCGGTAAAGGCCGGATGGTCGTAGCCCTCATCACACGCAAACTCAAAGGCCTCGGTGCGGAATGCCTCCCACTCATCAATTTGCTCGGCAAACTTATCGGCGTCGACCATGCGCAGCACGTCGGCGGCCAGCGCCCAGCGATCCATGTTGTTCAGGCGCAGCATGTCGAAGGGCGTGGTCGTGGAGCCTTTCTCCTCGTAGCCGTGGACGCGGAAGGCGTCGTGGCCGGGGCGGCTCCAGATCAGACGGCGAATCGTGCCGGCATAGGCGTGGAATGCGAAGAGGACGGACTTCTCGCCGCGGCCGAACAGCTCGGCCCAGCGCTCGTCACTGATGGCCTGGTCGTTCTCGCAGACGTTCTGAATCTTGAGCAGGTCGACCACGTTGACGAACCACACCTTAATGCCCAGCTCGCGCAGCATATCGGTTGCAGCCAGAGCCTCAAGCGTCGGCACGTCGCCGCAGGTGGCGACCACGATGTCGGCCTCGGCGAGCGAATCGGCGGTCGATGCCCACTCCCAGGTCGCAACGCCCTCGGCGAGCTCCGCCTTGGCCTCGTCGACCGTCTGGAAGGTCGGAGCAGGCTGCTTGCCGCAGAAGATGGCGTTGACGCAGTCGGTAGACTGGTAGACGCGCTCGGCCACGGCGAGAGCCATGTTGGCGTCGGCCGGATAGTAAGCGTTCACGATATGCGTGTCGTTGGCCTTGTTGAGTAGCAGGTCGATAAAGCCGGGGTCCTGATGCGAGAAGCCGTTGTGGTCCTGACGCCAGACGTGGCTCGACAGCAAAATGTTAAGGCCGCTGATGGGAGCACGCCACGGAATCTCGCGCTTGGTGGCCTCGAGCCACTTGCAGTGCTGGTTGACCATGGAATCGACCACATGGACAAAGCTCTCGTAGGAGCTCCACACACCGGAGCGGCCGGTGAGCACGTAGGCCTCGAGGAAGCCCTCGCACTGGTGCTCGGACAGCTGCTCGACGACCTTACCGGAGCCTGCCAGCAGCTCGTCGTTGGCATCGTCCTCGTAGAAGCCAGCGTCCCACTGCTTCTTGGTCACCTTGTAGGCAGCCTGCAGGCGGTTGGACGCGGTCTCATCGGGACCAAAGATGCGGAAGTCATCCATGTTCTTGGCCAGGACGTCGGCAGTGTACTCGCCAAAGACGCGGGCGGCCTCGGTGGAGCCCCAGCCGTGGCCCTTGCTTGCGACGGGAATCTCGTGGGCATGAATATCGGGGAGCTCGAGCTCGCGGCGCACCTTGCCGCCGTTCGCGTTGGGGTTAGCGCCAATGCGCAGCTCGCCGGTCGGCATAAAGGCCGTCACCTCGGGACGCACCTGGCCCTCGGGCGTAAAGAGCTGCTCGGGCTTGTAGGAGCGCAGCCACTCGCGCAGCACGCGGAAGTGCTCGTGGGTGTCCTTGGCGCTCGCCAGCGGCACCTGATGCGCGCGCCAGGAGTCCTCGGTCTTCTTGCCGTCGATCTGCTTGGGGCAGGTCCAGCCCTTGGGCGTGCGGAACACGATCATGGGGTAGGCCGGGCGGACCACGGTCTCGCCTGCGGCGACCTGGGCCTGCGCAGTGGCCTTGATGTCACAGATCTCGTCAAAGACCTGCTCAAACAGTGCGGCAAAGCGCTCGTGGATGCTTGCGTGGCTCTCGTCGTCAAAGCCGGCGACAAAGAAGTGCGGCTTGTAGCCCATGCCCTCGAAGAACTTGGTGAGCTCCTCATCGGACACGCGGGCGAGGATGGTGGGGTTGGCGATCTTGTAACCGTTGAGGTGCAGGATCGGCAGGACGATACCGTCGGTTGCCGGGTTCACGAGCTTGTTGGACTGCCAAGAGGTCGCGAGCGGACCGGTCTCGGACTCGCCGTCGCCCACCACGGCCACGGCCAGCAGGCTCGGGTTGTCCATAACGGCACCGCAAGCGTGGCTGAGCGTGTAGCCGAGCTCGCCGCCCTCGTGGATGGAACCGGGCGTCTCGGGCGCAAAGTGGCTCGGGATGCCGCCGGGATAGGAGAACTGGCGGAAGAACTTCTGCAGGCCGGCCTCGTCATTGGTGATGTCGGGGCGAATCTCGCGGTAGGTGCCGTCGAGCAGCGACTGAGCAGTACCGGCGGGGCCACCGTGACCAGGGCCCATCAAGAAGATAGCGTTCTGGTTGTGGTCGGCGATCAGTCGATTGACGTGACCGAACAGGAAGTTGATGCCGGGCGTGGTGCCCCAGTGGCCAACCAGGCGGTGCTTAACGTCCGGACGACCGAAGTCGCGCACCTCACCGGTTTTCTCATCAACAAAGTCGGGGCGCATTAGCGGGTTAGAGCGAAGGTAGATCTGACCGACGGACAGATAGTTCGATGCGCGCCAATACAGGTCGACGCCCTCGAGCTCGGAAGCCGGCACCTCGTGGCCCAGCTTTTGCCACGGCGTCCCCAGTGTTTTAGCCATTGTTTATGTCCCTTCGCTGTGCGGTCACCCTCCAATACGGCAACCTTTCGTTGGGACCAGTATATTTGCTAAAACGTTTTATCATGGTGAAAAAACGTTTTACCACCCTTATCAATCCCATCGGTTAGCAAAACGCGACATTCACCTGCGGCGTTGATTGTCACAGGTGCTCCACATTCGGTCTCTGCAAATTGGTAAACGTGTTTAGTTGTGTTTAGTAAGCTCGAGCACGCTGTCCTTAACGATAAGCTCCGGCTCCAGAACGACCTCTTCGGCACGCCTGCCGCCCCTACCGGCAAGACGCTTGGACATGCAGCCAAAAGCATGCTCCGCAAGGACACCAGGGTCCTGCTCAATCGCGGTCAGCGCCGGCTCAAAGAGAACGTCGGCCGCCGAGTTGTCATAGCTCACCACCGAGATATCGCCCGGGATGCTCTTCCCCATCCCGTGCAAGCGCTTGAGCAAACCGAGGGCAATGTTATCCGAGCTTGCGAACACGGCAGTGGCGTCAGTTGCGAGCACTGCCTCCGAGGCCTCGTATGCGCTCGGAATGTAGTACTCGCTCTCAAACTCCAAACGCGCGTCGATCGGCAGGCCAACCTCGCGCAGCGCGCGCTCATAGCCGGCAAGTCGCTTGCGACCCGTATTGGAACGGCGGGCATTAACCAGGCAGGCGATGCGGCGATGACCTTGCTCGATCAGATAGCGGGTGGCCATATAGCCGCCCATCTCGTGGTCGAACATCACCTTGTCGCACTCGAGCCCCTCAATGGCACGGTCGACCATTACGGCCGGGATGGGCAGGTGGCTGACTTCTTCGCGCAGGGCGCGGTCATCGGAGAACTCGTCACCCACCACCAGGAAGACGCCATCAACGCCGCGCGTCACCAGCTGGCGCAGCAGCTCCAGATCGTCATCGGCGCTTCCGCCCGAGCTGGTAATGAAGAGCGCATAGCCGTCCTCGCGGCAGCGCTTTTCCAGGCTACCGGCGAGCGAGGCAAAAAAGCGGCTCTCGATATTGGGAACGATAAGGCCCAGCGTGCGCGACTCGCGCATGACCAGGCTGCGCGCAATCTGGTTGGGAACATAGTGGTTGCGCGCCGCGACCTCTTTGATGAGCTTGCGGTTTTCTTCCGAGATGCGACAGGGCCGATTATTGAGAACAAGCGAGACCGACGAGGGGGAAAGCCCCACCTCCTGGGCGATCTGCTTGAGGGTGACTTTGTTGGCCATCTCGCTCCTTCCGGGTTTACGCGCAATCTCTTGAAAGTATAGCGACTACCCCTCTACCTCGGTGATAAACACTTTACCAATCCGGTGGACGGCTGTTTTATCGCCGCCAGCGCACCAAATCCGTCCGGGTGGGGTATATTGCAATCGATTGATGACAACGACCACCAAAAGGCGGATATCCGTATGCACGAGAACGATTTTTTTAACGAGGACCTGCTGTGCGCGCTCGCTGGCGTTGCCGGCGAGGACAACGTGCTGATGAGCGAGCCCATGCGCGAGCACACCACGTTTAAGATCGGCGGTCCGGCCGACGTCTTTGTCACGCCCGATACTGAGCAGGGCCTCGTCGCCACGCTCGATACCTGCTATCGCTGCAATCTACCACTCACCATCGTGGGCAACGGCTCCGACTTGCTCGTCGGCGACAAGGGCATCCGCGGCGTCGTCGTAGCGCTGGGCGAGGGCCTCTCCGACATTACGGTCGACGGCACGCACGTCACGGCGGCAGCCGGCGCCTTGCTTTCCGATGTCGCAGCCGCGGCAGCCGAGGCCGGCCTTACCGGCATGGAGCCCATCTCGGGCATTCCCGGATCGGTCGGCGGTGCCTGCTACATGAACGCCGGAGCATACGGCGCTTGCATGGCCGATGTGCTGGAGTCCGTGCGCGTCTACAAGCCCGCACGCATGCTCGACGACGGCACCCGCGGTAGCGGCAGCATTATCGAGTTCGATGTCGATGAGCTCAACCTGGGCTATCGCAAGAGCCGCATTGCCGACGACGGTTTCATCGTGCTTTCGGCCACTTTCAATCTCGCCCCGGGCAACGCCGCGATGATCAAGGCCGACATGGACGACTACCGCCAGCGCCGCGAGGACAAGCAGCCGCTCGACATGCCGAGTGCCGGCTCCACCTTCAAGCGCCCCGAGGGCTACTTTGCCGGCAAGCTCATCATGGACGCCGGCCTGCGAGGACACGCCATCGGCGGCGCGCAGGTGAGCGAAAAGCACTGCGGCTTCATCGTCAACGCCGACCACGCCACCGCCGCCGATGTCGACGAACTCATCCGCCACATCCAAACAACCGTCAAAGACCAATTCGACGTAGACCTCGAACCCGAAGTCCACCGAGTCGGCGAATTCCTCTAACAAAGAAGGCCCCGAAAGGGGCCTTCACCATATTTATTCAGATAACCCAGTCCGGTGTGTCGCGCCCCGAACCCGAGAGGGCCGGGACTGTCCGAGAGGCATAAGGTTGATCGCGAGTTCCGCACGAGCCGGAGAGCACTTAATGTGCTCTCCGTGCGAGCAGGACTGTCCGAGCAGGCAACCTTATGCCTCTCGGACAGTCCCGGCCCAACTTGCGTTACGACAGCGCAATACCGCCAAGCCAGCCCCAACGCACGCCAGAGCCAGTACCATAAAAGCTAATGAACGAATCAAGCGACTTAGACGTAATGGCGCCCTCGTTGCTCATTACGATGCCGCCGCCAACGTAGATACCCACATGACCGTAGATAAGGCCCGGAGCACCCGTGCCGCTGTGCGAGGAATCGGCCACGATCATGCCCACCTGCAGCGCCGAGCGGTCGGAGCTATAGCACCAGGCGTTGAACATGTCACACGCGTTGCCGCCAAAATAGCCCACGCCGGCATTGCGGAAGACATTGGTAACCCACGCCGCGCACCAGTTCTGACCCGGCGAAGGCGTGGAGTAGCACGCGTTGACGACGGCCTGCTGCTTGCCCGAGCCGGCATTCTGCTGCGGAGTTCCGGGCGCATACGATCCACCGCCCGAGCTCGAACCACCCGAGTAGGAATTATTCTTGTTCGCGGCGGCCGCGGCAGCGGCGGCCTTCCTAGCGGCCTCCTCGGCCTGGGCGGCAGCGAGAATCTCGGAATCGCGCTGAGCCATGAGCTCCTTGACGTCGTCGGAAAGACCGTTCAGCACGGTCTGGACTTCTTGCTGCTTGGCCTGCATATCCTGCATCTGAGCCGTCTGCTGGTCCTTGAGTTTCTCCAGGTTGGCCTTTTGTGCTTCGAGCTCGGTCTTCTGCGCGTCGAGCTCAGCCTGAATCGTCTGGATATCCTCGATGGCATCGCGGTCGCTCTTGTTGATCTTCTCAACGTAATGCGCGTTGGCGACGAGTTCCTCAAACGAGCCAGAGGCCAGCAGCAGCGACAGGATGTTCGTACCGCCGGACTTGTAGCTGGCGGCCACGCGATCGGAAAGGTCGTTGCGCTTCTTCTTGAGCTCGGCCTTCTTTTCATCGATCTGGGCCTGCGTGTCGTCAATCTTGCCCTGGACATTCTCGATGTCGTTGAGGGTCTGGGCATTCTTGTTGGCCAGCGCCGCATACTCATTTGCGATGCTGTCGAGCTGGGCCTGAACCTCGTCGAGTTGGGCCTGGGCGGCATTCAATTTATCGGTGGTTTCTTTGGAAGCCTCCGCCGCATGGGCGCGAGTGGGCAGGCCAAAAAGAACTGCCGCAGAAGCGGCGCCGAACAGGGCCTTAAGGGCAGTGCGGCGCGAGAGCTCCTGGGAAAGGATGGAATCGCTGTTTGGTGACATATGTACTCCGTTACATGCTTATTTATATGTCGCTCAACTCATACATATTAGCGTACATATGGCGCGTCCCAACGATTTCCACGAACGGCAGGAAACTACAAGGTCGGCGGCTCGTAAGCAATTGTCAAATTTGAGGTAACAATTGAGCAAGCTCTTATATGAGTACGTTAACATAATCCTCTGCTTTTCTCTACAGTGCACCATTTGGGCGCCCCCAGCTGCGCTATACTCCCCTCAAGAAGTGTTCCTGATTCGATAGGAGACTACATGTCCAAAGCACTCGACCCCAAAGACACCTGCGTCCTCGTTACCGGTGGCGCCGGCTTTATCGGCTCGCACACCGTCGTTCAGCTGCTCGAGGGCGGCTGCCAGGTTGTCGTCGTCGATGACCTCTCCAACTCCAGCGCCGTTGCCATCGACCGCGTCAAGACCATCGTGGGCGACGAGGCCGCCAAGAACCTCACCTTCTACGAGGCCAACGTGCTCGACCGCGATGCGATGAACAAGATCTTCGATACCCACCAGATCGACCGCGTCATCCACTTCGCCGGCTTTAAGGCCGTCGGTGAGTCGGTGAGCAAGCCCGTCGAGTACTACCACAACAACATCGAGAACACCCTGGTGCTCATCGACGTCATGCGCAATCATGGCTGCAAGTCCATCATCTTCTCGAGTTCCTCGACCGTCTACGGCGACCCGGACAACCCGCCCGTCACCGAAGAGGACCCCAAGAAGCCCGCGACCAACCCCTATGGTTGGACCAAGTGGATGATCGAGCAGATCCTTATGGACGTTCACACCGCCGACCCCGAGTGGGATGTCGTGCTGCTCCGCTACTTCAACCCCATCGGCGCCCATCCGTCGGGCCTGATCGGCGAGGACCCCAAGGGTATCCCCAACAACCTGGTGCCCTATGTCGCGCAGGTTGCCGTGGGCAAGCTCGAGGCCGTTCAGGTCTTTGGCAATGACTACCCCACTCCCGACGGCACGGGCGTGCGCGACTATATCCACGTTTGCGACCTGGCCTCGGGCCACGTTGCCGCCCTCAACTGGATGAACGGCAAGACCGGCGTCGAGATCTTTAACCTGGGCACCGGCACCGGCACCTCGGTGCTCGAGGTCGTTGCTGCCTTCTCCAAGGCGTGCGGCAAGGAGCTGCCCTACGTGATTCGCGAGCGCCGCGCCGGCGACATCGCCGCCAACTGGTGCGATGCCTCCAAGGCCGAGCGCATGATGGGTTGGAAGGCCCAGTACGATATCGCGGACATGTGCCGCGATAGCTGGAACTGGCAGAGCCACAACCCCAACGGCTTCGCCGACGCCGAGTAGCCACTCCCCCGTGCTAGGTTTTGTGGCATGCCTCAAAACCTAGCACGCGACATGCTCGGCACATGCCGCTTCCCGCATGGGTAGATTTCTAGACATGTCCCAAAAATCTACTGGCCCCGGCCTCCAATGTGAGGTCGGGGCTTTTTAGGAACTCGTTCTCGAGCTCGAGCTCGCGCATGCACTTGCGGGCGGCCCTCATCTCGGCGGTCTCGGTCTTGGCCGCGGCCGCCGCGACCGGGTGGTTGGCCAGTTCCTTCTTTCTGACCGTCACCCATCTTCCCAGGATCTTCTCATTGATGCCGAGGTCGGCGGCCACTTGGGCGATGGGCTTCCCCGACGCGACGGCGAAGTCTGCGGCCTCGGTGCGGTGCCCCGCTGTGCAGGAGAGCCTATCTGCCATGACTGAACACTCCTTTCTTTTTGGCGCTGAAACGATTATCGCCGCTCAACGCCATTCCTCTAAGTCAAGTGTCCTGGGATACAATACAGTTCAAATGGACGAGGAGGATCCGGCGCTCCTCTTGATGAGCCCGGAGAGGCCCCTGGTCGTCACCCTTCCCCGCGCGAACGCAAAGCGGACGGCGGCGAGCCATGTCCTCCCCGCGCGTTCCATTTAGGGAGTCCTCGAGAAGTCGATCTCCCTGTGCGATAATCGAGCTATTGAGTCTCGCGAGTTTAGAGCTGGTGATATGCATTGAAAATCAAGGTGAAAAACATCGGCAGGGTCGCTGAGGCCGATATCGAGATTAATGGCATTGCCGTGATCGCCGGGGAGAACGGGACGGGGAAAAGCACGGTTGGAAAAGCGCTTTATGCGGCCTTCAACAGCATGTCCGATTCGGAGAACAAAATCGACCGCATGAGGCGCAATAGTGTTGAACGCGCCATCAGGAAGGCATATGTGGGAGGCCCTCTCGACTCCACGTCTCGCCACAGGCGAACTGCTGGAAGAATGAATGGTTTCATCGACAGGGTTTTTTCGGGCGAGTGCACGAGGGACGAGCTTATTGATGAGATAAAGGAGTATTACGGGGAGGAGATCTCCCGTGAGATCGAATCCGATTTCACGAATGGCGTAGCAGGAGTTGCCGATCAGATTATCGAGATCATGGATATCTCCGATGATGAGGTATTTCGTGCGATTGCGACAAACAGGTTCCAAAGCGAGTTCAACGGCCAGATCAATTCGGTTTTCGGCGAAGAGCCCGGGAAGGTCGAACTCCAGATAAAGGACGCATCTACGGTTTTCTCGGTTGCAGGTGACGAGGTGGCGGAGGTGCACGATAGGAGGGTTTTGCGATTCAGGGCGCATTATCTGGACGACCCGTTCCTGATCGATTCTCTCGGAGGGCCCTACGGCCCCGCTTTTCGGTTCAGGCCCCTCCTTGGACACCAGGAGGAGCTGCGGCAAGATTTGATTCAGGCGACCATCCGTAACGATGACAGCGAGTCCTCGCTGTTCGACGAGATCGCGAAGGAGCGGCACCTGAAGGTTCTCATGGACAAGGTCTCCTCCTTATGTCCGGGGTATTTCGAGAGGAGCGAAAGTCGCGGTCACCTTACGTATCTCGAAGAGGGCTTCGCTCGGGGGTTGGAGCCTGGGAACCTTTCTGCTGGCTTGAAGACGTTCGCCATCATGAAGGTGCTCTTGAAGTCCGGCGCGCTAGATGCCGGAGGGACTATTATCCTCGATGAACCCGAGATTCATCTTCATCCTGCATGGCAGCTGGCCTTCGCCGAGATAATCGTGCTGCTCCAGAAAGAGCTCGGGATGCACGTCTTAATGAGCACCCATAGTCCATATTTCTTGAATGCGATCGAAGTGTATTCTAAGAAGCACGCTGTTGATGGATTGTGCTCATATTATCTTGCGGAGACCTGCGCTGATGGACGCTCTCGCTTTGCCGAAATAACCGGCTCGACTGAGGTCGCCTACGAGAAGCTGGCGGCTCCTTTTGATACGCTTGAGAGGGAGGAGTACGGCCTTGAGTAGCGACCTGTGCGCCTCCTGCCCTCATCCGAACTCTCCCGTGGTGCCAGATGGCAGCGATGGTTGCTCCCGTTGCAGGACCTGTATCCTAAGGGACTGCACGTCGACCATCTCCAAAACATCCAGAGACGGGAGCGTCTCTCTTGTGGATGACGATTTGCCTGTTGTCAATTTTGACTCTGTTAAAGAATGCTACTGCAAGAAGGTCAATAGGTGGATGCAACTCCCGCGCTCCGCCGATGCGCTGTATTGCGATCGGGAAACGTTATATCTAGTCGAATTTAAAAACGGCAGTCTGAAGGAGACGCTGGGGAAGAGGCTCAATCCCAAGGATGACGAAGAGCTTGGTATCAATCTTGGCCAAAGGGACGCCCTCATCGAGAAGTGCAAGGACAGCGTTTTGATCTGCTCGGACCTGTGGGGAAAGAGGACGAGATGGTTTCGCGAGCACTGCGTCTTTGTTTTGGTATACAACGAGGACAAGAACAAGACCGCGTTGAAGCGGGTTGCCAGCTCGATTAGGAAAAAAGCGCGTTTTGGGCTTCCTGACAAATTGAAAGGTTTTTGCGTGAAGGATGTCTTGACGCTAACCGAAAAGGAGTTTTCGACATCGCTCCTTTCAACTTGGCGAGACGCAGAAGAAATCGCGGAGGTCGACGCGTAGGAGACCGAAAAGCATCCGGTGGCTATTTGCTCCCGATATCGATCGTTCGTCTGCAGTCGGTTTTCTTTCCGCTGCGCCCGCCAGTTTGCGATGAGTCGCGCACCGTGTGAAGCTCAACACGGATGAAATACAAATATAATCCCCCCCCCTTGCACTGTGTTGATAAATATTGCTCGTCGAACTCATCTGAACTGGGCTTTCTTGCATAGAACTGCCTGAAGCTGAGCGTTTTCGGGTATCGCATTGCCCGATCGAGCACCATCGCGACCTTCTCAAGCTTGTCCTCGGGCGGACTCATAGCCACAGCCCCGCATGTCGTCCCGGTTGGAGCCGGGATGAGCCCTCAGGAAGCACTGCATGAAGTAGCGCATCCGGTTCACGGGCCCCAGCGGGTTCTGGCCGTCGGGAACGCCCTTGAGCAGCTTCGCGTTGTAGTGCTGGCTCTTCAGTGACAGCTTGTTGACAAGCGTCATGTGCGCGCCCTCCATGTCGTGGATGAGCGTGGAGCCGGGCGCCACACGGCTCCCGAACGTCGCCAAGGTCTTCGCCCTGCTTGTCTTGCCAAGGCCCTCCCGGATGAAGATTGAATTGCCTGGCTCATCGCAGCCGAGCGCGACACGGCCTCTACCCGAGACCATCATCTCTACACATAGCCCATCATTCGACAAGAACGCGCAGTTTGTCCTGCATAGGCGCATGGTGTCCCCCTCCGCCGCAAGAGGTGAGCAAAAGAGAGGCTCCCCTCGCCACTACCGGACAAAGGGACCTCTCTGGGGAAACACGCTATAAAACCTTCTTGCCGGGCGGTCGAGTACAGCACCGACGGCGTACCCGTGGAGACCTACCCAGAGCCCACGCCATTTCAAGTTTCTTGGTCTTCAACGCCACAATCCGATAATCATCCAGCCGTCGAAATGACCTCGTCACAGGCGGCAAGCATCTCCTCGTCATGAGTGACAACGATTACAATATGGTCTCTCTTAATTTCATGAAGCAATTTGATCAGCGCGCCTCGACTCTTCGCATCAAGTGCTGAGGTCGGTTCATCAAAAAGCATAACGTCCGGCGATTTCAACAGCTGTCTCACAATTGCAATCTTTTGCTTCTCGCCGCCGGACACCCCTCCTTTCCCGCCGTCAAGCATCGCCGTTGCCCCGTTCTCCACAGAAGCAACCATTTCGTCTAGCCCCAATATGACAAGCATCCGGTTCAGCTTATCCATCTCGTAATCATCAGAAAGCAGCGTAAGATTATCGAGAATCGTCCCCTCAACGATAGGGGGTTCTTGCTCCGTAATGCTGACTCGACACCGCCGCAATGCATATCGATCGATGCAACGCTGTGACACCCCGTTGTAGCGAACGGCCCCTTCTGTGTCATCTGGATATAGCCCCAATATCACTGACAGCAGCGAGCTCTTCCCCGAACCATTCGGCCCCGAGATTCCATATAGCCGACCCCTGGAAAACGCGAGCCCCTCAATGCTTAACGCGACCCTTTCCGCCCCTGGATAACGTAGCTTGATGTTCTCTAGACGGATTTCCTCAATCGGACCAAGCGCCAATTTGCCATTCGCTTCCACCGGGACATCCCAAATTCTTTTCAGCCGCTCATAGCATACGCGATTAGTCTGGTAATCCCTTCCCCAGCCCAACAAATACTGTACCGCTGAGCTTAAGTTCGAATAATATCCAACAGCAGTCACGAGAAAACCAGGCAACAGTCTCCCGCCCATCACTTCAACCGCGCCCACAGCAAGAAGACATCCTTGAGCGGCGGAAGCGACCAACGCGTTGCCAAAGGTAAATCTAGACCCTACTTCCTGATTTGCTCTCATCGTTGGATAGAGCCCATTAAAAGCTTCGACCAGTACAGCGCGGGACCTATCGAACAAAGCATGTTTGCGGATGAAATCAACTTTCTCCAACTGATCTTGTAGACAGGAAAAAAACCTCGCGCTCTGCTCTTGTACGTCAAAACTTCTCTCAAACAGCCTTGCGCGTGAAACCGCATAAAAAGCGGCACTCGCTGCCGCAAGAACAAGGCAGACCACACTCAACTTGATATTCAGGCTACCGAGAACAAACAGGGCGGACAAAAGGGTGATAACGTTGCTTGAAACCCCCACAACCGAGTTGATTACGAAGATGACAAGGTCATTAGCGTCGTGATTGATTTGCTGGTTATAATACGACGCGTTGAAGCCCTCGAAGAATGCCTGGGGAAGGTGCTTCACGTGCTCAAGCGTATCCGCATTTAAGCCGAACCCCGCATGCGACTGAAGGTTGATGTACAGCATCTCTGAGCAATACACTAGTCCCGCTCGAACCGCTTGGACCGCAACCAAAATAAGGCAACAAACGAGAACGGCGGCAAGATCGGCGCTGGCCGGCATCGCCAATCGGTTTACCACTATGCCGGTAAGAAAGGGACCCGCAAGCGCAAGCAGCCCGACCAAAACTGTTACGACAAGATAGGCGTAGAATCGACCGCCCAGTATATATTTTCTACAGAGATTAAGCATCAGCCTCATTTTGCCCCGCACCCCGTTTTGCCGTATTCATCATCTGGGAGAGCAGCATTTTTTGCTCGGCATCATACCGGAAGGAAACGCAACGTTTCCCCTCACCGTTTAAGGCGTGGTTGGGGCACCCTCCCATGCACATGGGAAAAGCAAAGCACTCTTGGCATTCCGGGTCATCCGGCTCATATGCCATCCAGTTAATCATGTTCTTGCTCAACATTGGCGGCTCGAAAATAGTTCCGACCCTCCGCTCCTTCATTCCAATGTCATCCCAGCACTTATACAAATCTCCGACGGGATCAACCACGTACGAGTTGATTCCAACGGCGCAACATATCCCGAAATTCGTCCCACCAAAAGGTTGAACTTTGAAGCCCCGCGCAATTGCCCTTTTATAAAACTCAGTCTCCTCATACGAGAACTCTTTTACAGTAAAGCAGTGGCTGTCGTTCGCACATACCTGATTGATATCGTCAACAGGGGCTAAATAGAAGTGAACCTTATTCATCAGGCCATTTAGCTCGAGATAATCCAATAGCTCTTGAGCGGCCTCGATGTTGGTCTTGTCGACGTTGCTCCTTATCGAAATATCGATGATGTCGGCACACTCTTTGACGTTCTTGAGAATACGTTCGTATGTAGGGCTTCCGTCGTGAAGAATCCTTCTCGAATCGTGATCCGACTTCGATCCATCTATAGTCACTTGCGCGCTCGTCACACCACATGCCGCGAGCCTCCTTGCAACATCAGGCGTCAGCAGATAGCCATTTGTCACTATCGATGCGGAATATTCACACGTTGGCCCCACGACATCTTTCAGATCCGACGTAATCCGTTCGATCATCTTCATTCCGAGCAGAGGCTCGCCGCCGTACCATCCAACTGAGAGACTTGCGATACCAGGATAGTAATCTTTCACGAACTTGGAGAGCTGTGTCAAAACCTCCTCGCCCATCGTCGTGTACGCCTGTCCCTTTTCATAGCAGTAGGGACAGCAAAAGTTGCAAGCCATCGTTGGCGCAATGGTAAGGGACAGAGCAGTATTCGCAAAGCGCGCGGCGCGACTTTGCAACCTGATCTCCCCAAGCTCGTCCCTCTCCTCATTGACTAGGATGCCTCCCCTTATCAGCTCCGCGACAAGATCATCGGCATCCCGAACGTCCCCTTCTTGAATCCTTTTGAATTTCTGCGCGTATTCCGGATTTAACGACAGGATGCCGCCGGTTCGCGCATTCATGATAAGAAGACTTCCGTTATGTTCATGCACCACATTAAATTGCGACAGTTTCACTTCGCACCATCTCCATTTCCAACCAAATCCATATCGACCCTCAGACGCTGCGCATACGCCAGCGCACTACCTTCTTCGATAAAAACTGCACGAAAGCAGCAATAGACATGCGAGCGACACGATGACCGCATGGCCGCATGCAGCCATCAGGACCGTCCCGCCGGCAGCCCCGCACGCCCTCATCCAATAAGCCATGTGAACCGGGGGTAAAACGGTTGGGAAACTCATCGCGATAACAAGGCCCGCGAACGTTGCGACCAGCAAGGCTCCCGACACAAGAGATCTGATCCTGAACACCTCATATGCAACCGCAACCATCAGCGTATAAGCGGCGTCTATAACGATATTCGACAGGAGTGCCGAGGTCACATTACCAACCGTAAGGCTGTCTAGACCGCTTCCGGAGCACACGGCAAAGACCGCAGCGACACCGAGAGTAAACACGATGTAGGGGCACAGCGTATACACTTCGCAAGCCAATGTCTTTGCCGCAAACAGCTGCCAGCTGCGGAAGCCCCGAGCAATCGAAACTCCCCTTGCCGACACGCTCGTCGCATCACCGAATAGCGTCCCCGCCACAACAACAGAGACGATTGGGAAGAACACCGTATGCGCCATGGAGACGACACTTAGCCAGGAAGAGATACCCGTTGGCCCAACCCCTATCGAGAAAAGATAGCCCGGATCGGCGGAAAAGCCAAAGAACTGGCCCTCTCCCCCTGCGGAGACCCATGCGCCGGACCCGGCAAACACATAAATCCCCGCGATGCCCAAATACATCAGCGCTATTATCACGGCGAGTTTCATTCTCCTTGCGCGGAACAGTTCCGCCCTGACCGACATCCCAAGATTCATCGAACCGCCGTCCTTACAAATAGCGAGACGAGCGCAACTCCAACCGACACAAGCACAGTGCCGCCCGCATACAGCAAAACCTGAATTACACCAACATTCTGCATACTCAGGGAACACAGGTTCATCAGGTAATACACGGGCGAGAGCATGAGCAGCAAGCTGGGCTGACCGCTTCCGTATGTACTTGGGAACCACACCATCACAAATGTCGAAACCGCTATTGCAACGACGCTGCTCGCCACCACACTCCTCGTGAGCAAATACAGGGCGAAGGTAGCGGCGTACATCGAAATGAGCAGCAGCGCGATCATCAGCGCAATCGATACAAATTGGGCAAACCCTGAGCACGAGGCCCCAACGTCCCATTGGGCCATCTTGGTTAAATACAGCGCAGTCGTAGAAAGAAGATACACGGCACCGACCAGAGTGCAGTTCACCAACAGCTTCGTGATCACAATCGCCGCCTGCGACACCCCTCGCGATCTCGATACGGCGTAAGCCACGGATTCAAAGTCTCTCGACGTAGCGTAAACCGCGTAGAGAATCGTCACCGGAATCCAGACCACTGTAGACGCAAAAGACGTCCGGGCAACAGAGCCCAAAACGTCCCCTGCATCCACTAGGTTTCCAATAAAACCTATAGCCCCTCCAAGCGTATACGGGTCATCACCGGCGACCATGATCAGCACCTCAGACGAAGTCGCAGCCGCAACCACATACAGCACAGCCGCAAGCGCAATCATCAGAGCGGTCGCCGGGTGCCTGGCGAGCAACCATACCTCGCTCCGAAAAGCTGAGATGAACTCGCGTTTCATCACAGCTCGCTCTCTCGACCGATGAGCTCCGAATAAAACTCCTCAAGGCTCTTCCTATGAGAATACGCCTCCGCAACCCTCACACCTGCGGTCGAGAGCGCTTCGATTGCAATGCCCCGCCCTTCCTTTTTCTCCTCATAGCGCATAAGGACGCTGCCGTCCGGCAGAAAAGAATGTGAGGTCTCATCTCCGAGAACCGATCTCGTTCGCTCCAGATCGTCCACATGCAACACGAAACCACCGCGGCATGACTTTTCCAGCTGAGGTGCGGTCATCCTTCGAATGAGGCGACCATGACTTATGAAGAGGTAATCAGTTGCCAGCTTGTGCATCTCCTCAAGATTGTGGCTGGATACGAGAATCGTTTTACCTTGATCTTTGTTAAGATGCGTAAGGATTTTTCTTACTTCGACTATCCCCATCGGATCCAGGCCGTTTGTCGGCTCGTCCAGGATCAACAGCTCCGGATCGCCCAGCAACGCTATGGCCAGATCGAGACGCCTCCTCATTCCCATTGAGAAGTTCTTCACTTTCTTCCCGCCGGCCTCCCCCAAACCGACGGTTGATAACACACCGTCGATGGAACGATCGGTGGGAAGCCCCCACTCAATACAGCGAACGACCAAGTTGTCTCGCGCGGTCAGATTAGGATACGAAGCATTGAGGTCGGGCATATAACCCAGCCTTTCCCTGCAGCTCCGTATTTCACGTCTCCCGGTTTGCCCAAACATCGAGATCGTTCCTGACGATGGCTCCGAAAGCCCCGTGATCAATCGAATTAACGTGCTCTTGCCGGCACCATTCTCCCCAATGAGTGCACACAGCTCGCCTTCCATTAAAGAGAACGAGACTGATTTAACCGCTTCAAACCCGCCATATCTCTTGGATATGGCACGCAATTCAACTGGGACTTCCCGCATGGACGACATCCTCCCCGTCAATAAAAAGGGACGACATGGCAATTGTGCGGGGTTATAGGTAACGTCGGTTCGCCCCCCCATATTGCAATGCCACATCGCCCCTCAGGCGCTGCTGGCCAAAATATCTTTGAACAGTCTGTGCACGCCGTACGGCGTGCACTATCCGCTAAAAGCGGATAGTGCACGCCTGTGAAGAACACTTGGTGCTGCAGCTGCCGTGCGCGTAAAAGAAGCAATTGTTGCACATGGGCTCAGCCCCGG
>CAJMMA010000042.1 GCA_905214435.1 uncultured bacterium | reverse complement strand
TTACACCTAGGTTTACAGCTGTCTTGTCAGCTGTAAACCTAGGTGTCATACTAAAGCCCCAAGATTCGCCAAAAGAGAGGGGCCTTGATGGCACAGAGCGCGAACATGGATGCATCGGAGCTTGCACGCGATATCGCGGCCGGCCTAGCATCGGCAACGACGGCAACGGAGCGTGCGGCACTGGTGCCCGCAGAGCTCGTCGAGGCCATTCAGCAACTAAAAACCCAACGTGATGCGGTGATCCTGGCGCACTACTATGTGGCACCCGAGGTGCAGGCCGTAGCCGATTACGTCGGCGACAGCTTCTACCTGGCAAAGCTCGCCAAGAGCCTGCCGCAGCAGACCATCGTGCTGTGCGGCGTGGAGTTTATGGGCGAGAGCGCCAAGCTGCTCAATCCCACTAAGACCGTGCTGCTGCCCGAGCCAGGCGCGGACTGCCCCATGGCTCACATGGTCAAGCGCGAGACGGTCGACGCCGCCCGCGCCGAGTATGGCGACGACCTGGCCGTGGTCTGCTACGTCAACTCGACGGTCGAGATCAAGAGCTGGAGCGACGTGTGCGTCACTAGCTCCAACGCCGTCAAGATCGTGTCCGAGCTGCCGCAGCAGCACGTCCTGTTTATCCCCGATCAAAACCTGGGCCGCTTTGTAGCCGAGCAGGTGCCGCAAAAGCACGTCATCCTCAACAATGGCTACTGCCCGCGCCACCATATCATCACCGTCGAGCAGATCGTCGATGCGCAAGAGGCGCATCCCGACGCGCTCGTGCTGGCGCACCCTGAGTGCAAGGCCGATGTCCTTGCCGAGGCCGACTACATTGGCTCCACCGCCGGCATCATCAAGTACGCCGAGGAGTCGGACGCGAGCGAGTTCATCATCGTGACGGTCCGCGGCGTGCTCTACGAGCTCGAGCGCCGCTGCCAGGGCACCGGCAAGAAGTTCTACTTCCCCACGGTGCAGCCCACCTGCGTCAACATGGATCTCATCACGCTCGAAAAGCTCGTGCGCTGCCTGGAGACGGGCGAGGGCGAGGTGCAGATCGGCGTGTCGGACGAGGCCGCCGAACAGGCCAAGCTCACGCTCGACCGCATGCTCGAGTACGCAGCGCGCTAGAACAATGCGGCATGAGGGACGGTCCCTTATGTCACATTCAAGGGAGAGGATTCCTGTGGAAACCAAGCAATACCCCGATATGGAGTGTGACGTCGTCATTGCCGGCTGTGGCGTAGCGGGCCTGTATGCGGCTCTCAACCTGCCGACGAGCATGCGCGTGATCATGCTCTCCAAGGGCGCTGTCGACGAGTGCGATTCGATGCTCGCGCAGGGCGGCATCTGCGTGCTGCCCGAGGGCTCGGACTACGATGCCTTCTTTGAGGACACCATGCACGCCGGTCATTACGAGAACCGCCGCGAGAGCGTCGACATCATGATTCGCTCGAGCCGTTCGGTCATCAACGACCTGTTGGCCGTGGGCGTGGACTTTGAGCGCAAGGCCGACGGCGGCCTCGACTTTACCCGCGAGGGCGCGCACAGCCGTCCGCGCATCGCCTTCCATGCCGATATCACCGGTAAGGAGATTACGACCAAGCTGCTTCAGGCCGTTCGCAAGCTGGATAACGTGCAGATTTTGGAGCACGTGGCCATGACCGACATCCTGACGGCCGAGCATGACGGCGTCACGGTGTGCGCAGGCGTCGTCGCCGTTTCCGTGGACGAGGACAAT
Source organism: uncultured bacterium (assembly GCA_905214435.1). GTDB lineage: Bacteria > Actinomycetota > Coriobacteriia > Coriobacteriales > Coriobacteriaceae > Collinsella. The sequence continues at coordinate 15,541 of CAJMMA010000042.1, read as the reverse complement.
TCGGTTCGTCCCGCCGACGAGTTGACAAATGCCGCCGAGGGCGCGCATGCCGGCGAGCCGTTTAAGATCCATGCCAGCCATACGCTGTGGGCAACGGGCGGCATCGGCGGCGTATACGATCACTCGACCAACTATCCACAGCTCACGGGCGATGCTTGCTATATCGCTCAGGAGCATGGTATTAAGATGGAGCACCTGGACTACGTGCAGATCCACCCCACGGGGCTGTTCTCGCCGCAGCCGGGTCGCACCTTCCTGATCAGCGAGAGCTGCCGTGGCGAGGGCGCGATTTTGCTCAACGCCGCCGGCGAGCGTTTTACCGACGAGTTGCAGCCGCGCGATGTGGTCGCCGCCGCTATTCGCGAGCAGATGAAGCTCGACGGTACCGAGCACGAGTGGCTGAGCTTTGCCCCCGTCGAGCGCGACGTGGTGACCGGGCACTTTGCCAACATCCGCGCGCGTTGTCTGGAGGACGGCCGCGACATCTTGGACGAGCCCATTCCCGTTACGCCCACGCAGCACTACTTTATGGGCGGCGTGTGGGTCGATAAGGACGGCCGCACCTCGATGCCCGAGCTCTATGCCGCGGGCGAGACAGCCTGCAACGGCGTTCACGGCAAGAATCGCCTGGCTTCAAACAGCCTGCTCGAGGCGCTGGTCTGGGGCCGCCGTGCCGCCTGGTACATGCGTACCGGCGAGTCGCTGGCCGTGGAGCAGGCGGGTGACCCCGCGCTCGATGGCCGCCATCGCGCTCTGAGCGCCGACACCCTGGCAATCGATGATTTGGCCCGTGCCGCCGGCACGCAGGCCGTGGAGGAGTAGACCATGAATCCCATTACCATGAAGCTCGTCGTCGATGATCTGATTCTGCAGGCTCTGCGCGAGGACATTACGTTTGAGGACGTGAGCACGGCGAGCGTGTGCCCCACGGCGCGTCCCGCTACCGTTGAGCTTATCGCCAAGGCCGACGGCATCATCGCCGGCTTGGATGTGTTTGCTCGCACCTTTGAGCTGCTGGATTCGCAGAGCTCGGTGCTGTTTGATGTTGCCGACGGTGACGAGGTGCACGCCGGCGACCATGTGGGTCAGGTGCGCGGTGACGCGCGCGTGCTGCTTTCGGGCGAGCGCGTGGCACTCAACTACCTGCAGCGCATGAGCGGCATCGCTACCTACACGCACAGCATGGCCGCAGCGCTCGAGGGAACCAAGACCGTGCTCGTCGACACGCGCAAGACCACGCCGGGCATGCGCGTGTTTGAGAAGGCGGCGGTTGAGATCGGCGGCGGCAGTAACCACCGCTACAACCTGTCGACGGCCGTCATGCTCAAGGACAACCATATCGATGCCGCCGGCGGCGTGGCGCGTGCGATCGAGATGGCACGCGCCCATGCGTCCTTCACCTGCACCGTCGAGATCGAGTGCGAGAACCTGGACATGGTGCGCGAGGCCGTGGATGCCGGCGCCGATATCATCATGTTCGACAACATGACCCACGATGACATGGCTGCCGCCATCGAGCTTATCGCCGGCCGCGCCAAGACCGAGTGCTCGGGCAACGTGGACGCGAGCAATATTCGCGCGCTTGCCGACCTGGGCGTCGACTTTATTAGCTCGGGAGCGCTGACGCACTCCGCGCCGATCCTCGACCTCTCGCTTAAGCACCTGCGTCTGCTGGACGGTAAATAATGAACGCCCGCGAGCGTCGCCGTGCCATCATGGGCGTGCTCGAGGGAGCCAAAGGCCCCGTATCGGGCGGTGCGCTTGCGCGCGAGGTGGGTGTGAGCCGCCAGGTTGTCGTGCAGGACATCGCCCTGCTGCGTGCCGATGGGCACGACATCGTGGCCACCAATCGCGGCTACGTGCTGCAGGAGGCTCCGAGCAGCCCGGCGGTGCCCACGCGTCTGGTCAAGGTGCGCCATGGCGTTGAGCAGGCAGGTGACGAGCTCACGAGTATCGTCGACGCGGGCGGCGCCGTGCTCAACGTGATCGTCAACCACCGCGTGTATGGCAAGATCACGGCCGACCTCGACATTCGTAACCGCCGCGATATCGAGCGCTATCTGGAGGGTATTGCCAGCGGCAAGAGTTTCCCGCTGCTGACGGTGACGAGCGGCTACCACTTCCATCGCATCGCGGCGGAAGACGAGCAGACCCTCGACGAGATCGAGACTATGCTCAAGGAGAAAGGCTACCTCGCAGACCTTATGCCCTACGAGGGCGACCTATCGTAGCCGACGCTGCAAACGCCCCTAAGCGGCAATCTGACGTTCAATCGTCGGTCGCGTACCAAAGTACGCTTTCCTCCTCTTTCACGTCACCTTGCTCGCTTAGGGACGTTTTCGCTGACGTGAGCTCAACCTGCGACGGTGCCTAATTGGTTAACCGCACAAAAAGGAGGCCTCCGCGGCGATGCGGAAGCCTCCTTTTTTGTGCACGGTGTACTTTTGAGTGTGCAAGTGGGGGAGTTGTTACTCCTCGACGATCTCGGTGATCGCGCCAGCGGGGCAAGCGTCCTGGCAAGCGCCACAGGCGACGCAGGAGTCCTCGTCGGCGACGGTAGCGACGTCCTGGAGCTCCAGAACGCCAGCGGGGCAGGAGTCGACGCAAACGCCACAAGCGATGCACTCGTCGGCATCAATTACGGGATGAGCCATGGTAGTTTCCTCTCTGTTGACCGACGCTACAGGCGATGCGCGCCGGTTTGATTCGGGCAAAAACATACCACGGGAGCGACCGTTTGCAATACCCTCTGGCCGGCATCTTCATACCGTTCGCCGAGTATGCCAAGGTTTACTAAAAAACGCGCAGGTGGGGCCGTTGAGCTGCGCAAATGTTAGCTATAGGTGACTTGTAATATAGGGCGATTGAGCGTGTTTGCGGAAACCGCATCCCGTAATCCACGTCCAAAACGGGACACGGTTTCCGGTTGGACCGCCCGGCGGAAACTGCGTCCCGGAATTTACGCTCAGACTGGGTCGCGCTTCCCCCGGGGTCGCTCCAAGGCCCCCTGTACGGCTTCAGGCTCACACCTCAGTCAACTCTACATAGATCTCAATAGATCTGCCGAGAACTCAAACAGTGCATCTACCTGCACATTTGAGAACCTAAACTCTCAGAGATAAGAAATCTTATATGAATTGACTTAGATTTTGTATATTCCAGCCCATAAGGGGATACACTACATCCTGAAAGACAAGCCGAAGCGCCGCGCGACAGACCGTCGAGGCGACGCGAACGCAAAAGAGAGAGGGAATTTCTAATGAGTAAGATTCTTGGTATCGACCTTGGTACTACTAACTCCGCCATGGCCGTTCTCGAGGGCGGTTCTCCGACCATTATCGTGAACGCCGAGGGCGACCGCACCACCCCGTCCGTCGTGGGCTTCCGTGCCGACGGCGACCGCGTTGTGGGTAAGGCCGCTAAGAACCAGGCTGTCACCAACCCCAAGAACACCGTGTTCTCCATCAAGCGCTTCATGGGCCGCAAGTACTCCGAGTGCACCTCCGAGATCAAGACCGTGCCGTATGAGGTCAAGGAGGGCCAGGGCGGCCGTGCCGTCGTCGACATCGAGGGCAAGGATTACACCGCCGAGCAGGTGAGCGCCATGACGCTCGCAAAGATGAAGGCCGACGCCGAGAAGTATCTGGGCGAGACCGTCACCGACGCCGTCATCACCGTCCCGGCCTACTTCAACGACGCCCAGCGTCAGGCCACCAAGGACGCCGGTAAGATCGCCGGCCTCAACGTCAAGCGTATCGTCAACGAGCCGACTGCTGCTGCTCTTGCCTATGGCCTGGACAAGCAGGGCACCGACCAGCGCATCCTGGTCTTCGACCTGGGCGGCGGCACCTTCGACGTCTCCATCCTCGACCTCGCCGACGGCGTGTTTGAGGTTCTGTCCACCTCGGGCGACAACCACCTGGGCGGCGACGACTGGGATCAGCGCGTCATCGATTGGATGGCCGATAAGTTCCAGCAGGAGAACGGTGTCGACCTGCGTCAGGACCCCATGGCCCTGCAGCGTCTGAAGGAGGCCGCCGAGAACGCCAAGAAGGAGCTCTCCGCCGCCCAGCAGACCACCATCAACCTGCCGTTCATTACCATGAACCAGTCTGGCCCGCTGCACCTCAACTACACGCTGACCCGCGCCGAGTTCGAGAAGATCACCCGCGACCTGCTCGAGCGCTGCAAGCAGCCTGTCACCAACGCCCTGCGCGACGCTAAGCTCAAGCTCTCCGATCTGACCGAGGTCATCCTCGTCGGCGGCTCCACCCGTATGCCCGCCGTCCAGGAGCTCGTCAAGACCATGACCGGCAAGCAGCCCAACATGTCCGTGAACCCCGACGAGGTCGTTGCCGACGGCGCTGCCGTCCAGGGCGGCGTGCTTACCGGCGACGTCGAGGGCATCCTGCTGCTCGACGTTACCCCGCTGTCGCTGGGCGTCGAGACCATGGGCGGCATCATGACCAAGATGATCGACCGCAACACCACGATCCCGACCTCCAAGACCGAGGTCTACTCCACCGCTGCCGACAACCAGACCAGCGTCGAGATCAACGTGCTCCAGGGCGAGCGCGAGCTTGCCCGCGACAACAAGTCGCTCGGTAAGTTCCAGCTGACCGGCATCCCGGCTGCCCGCCGCGGCGTGCCGCAGATCGAGGTTACCTTCGACATCGACGCCAACGGCATCGTCAAGGTCTCCGCTAAGGACAAGGGCACCGGCAAGGAGCAGCAGATCACCATTTCCGGTTCCACCGCTCTGTCCGACGACGAAGTCGATCGTATGGTCAAGGACGCCGAGGCTCATGCCGAGGAGGACAAGAAGCAGAAGGAAGAGGTCGAGGTCCGCAACCAGACCGACAGCCTGTGCTACTCCACCGAGCAGACCCTCAACGAGCTGGGCGACAAGGTTTCCGCCGATGTGAAGTCCAAGGCCGAGACCGCTATCGCCGACGCCAAGAAGGCGCTCGAGGGCTCTGACGTCGAGGCCATCAAGGCCGCTGGCGAGTCCCTGCAGTCCGTGGCCTACGAGCTGGCCCAGGTTGTCTACGCCGACGCTCAGCAGCAGACCGACGGTGCCGCCGGCGCCCAGCCTGCCGACGATGACGTGGTCGACGCCGACTACGAGGTTGTGGACGACGAGGACAAGTAATCATGTCCGCCCGTAAAGCTCGCACGGAGGCGGCTGCCGCTGGCGCCGCCCCCGTTGACTCTGAGGAGAAGGACGTGAAGATTCCCGTAGAGGCCGTCGACGATACCGAGGCCAACGAGGCCCCGGCCGCCGAGGCTGCCGAGAACCAGGTAGAGGATTCCAACAAGGAGGCGACGATGACCGAGGACGAGATGGTGGAAGCCGCTATCCGCGCCGGTGAGGAAGCCGCCGACAACGACTTTAAGCTCAAGTTCGAGCAGGCCCAAAAGGAGCTTGCCGACGTGCGTAACGAGCTCGATGCTGCGGCAGAGGCCCAGAAGGCCGCCGAGGACAAGGCAAAGGACGCCACCGAGCGTACCGCCCGTCTGCAGGCCGACTGGGAGAACTTCCGTCGCCGCACTGCCAACGAGCGTATCGCCGAGCGCGAGCGCGCGACCGAGAAGCTTGTCACCGCGCTGTTGCCGGTGGTTGACGATATCGAGCGTGCAATCGACCATGCCCGTAGCCAGGAGCTTTCCGACGACTTTAAGCAGTTCGTCGATGGCGTTGACGCGGTACATGCCAAGCTGCTCGATGTGTTTGCGCACGAGGGCGTTGAGCCCATCGACCCCAAGGGCGAGGCGTTCGATCCGCTCGAGCACCAGGCTGTGGGTCGCGTCGAGGACGCATCGCAGTACGACGAGACCGTCAACGACGTGTACCAGAAGGGCTACCGCATGGCGGACCGCATCCTGCGCTCCGCGATGGTGACGGTGACCTACGGTGGCGAGAAGCGCCCCGCACCGGAGCCCGAAGCGGCGCCCGAGGATGCTACGGCCGATACGGCCGAGAGCACCGAGGAGTAATTGAGAAGGGCCCCGGGGCAACACCCGGGGCCCTTTCTGGCCAAGTGCCATATGAAAGCATGAGCCGCCGTCTGCTGGGCGGCGGATGAAACAGGAGAGGAGCTACGATGGCTGCAGGCAAAACCTTCTATGACATCCTGGGCGTATCCAAGAGCGCCTCCGACAAAGAGATCAAGAGCGCGTTTCGCAAGCTCGCGCAAAAATATCACCCCGATGCCGGCGGCGACGAGGCCAAGTTTAAGGAGATCAGCGAGGCCTACGAGACGCTTTCGGACGAGAAGAAGCGCAAAGAGTACGACCAGATGCTCATGTTCGGCGGCATGCCGGGCGCGGGCGGCGCGTATGGCGGCGGCTACGGTGCCGGCGCGGGCGCCAGCGGCTGGGGCGATATCTTCGACAGCATCTTCAGCGGCAATGGCGCCTGGGGTAGCGATTGGGGCTCGGGCTTTGCCGGGGCTGCGGGCGCTGCCGGTGCCGGCGCGGGTCGCAGCCGCGCTCGCAAGGGCGGCGACCTATCGCTGACCGTCGATGTGACGGCCGAGGACGCGTTTCGCGGCGTGACGCACAAGGTCACCTATCGCATTCCCTCGACAGGCGAGCAGCAGACCATCACGGTCTCGGTGCCCGCGGGCGCGGTCGATGGCGGCAAGCTACGCTACAAGCGTCGCGGCGAGTATGGCGTTGCGGGTGGCGAGCGCGGCGACCTGGTCGTGACCACGCATGTGGAGGAGCACCCGCTGTTCAAGCGTAAAGGTGCCGACGTGACCATGGAGGTACCGGTCTCGGTCTACGAGGCGGCGCTCGGCTGCACGGTGGACGTGCCGACGCCCGGCGGTGCGACGGTTCGTCTGAAGGTGCCCGCGGGTACCCAGACGGGCAAGAAGTTCCGCTTTAAGGAAATGGGGGCGCCCGACGTTAAGCACCGTGGCCGTACGGGCGCGCTGCTCGTCGAGATCAAGGTGCAGGTCCCCACGAACCTATCCGATGACGAGCGCGATGCCATGACCAAGCTGCGCGAGGTCGACACGCGCGATTATCGCGAGAAGGTCAACCGTTACAAGGCGACGTACTAGGGCGGTCGTGGCGCACACCCGCGCCCGCGGGCTTATGATGGACGATAACGAGACGGAAAGGGGTCAGGTAGCATGGCCGAGGACAATAGGAATAAACCGCTGTACATGATCAGCGTGGCGGCCGAGTTGACCGGCATGCATCCGCAGACTCTGCGCGTCTACGAGTCCAAGGGCCTGGTGAACCCCCAGCGCTCGGGCGGCAACACGCGTCTGTATTCGCGTGCCGATATCGAGCGCCTGGAGCTCATCAACCAGCTGACTGACGAGGGCATCAACCTTGCCGGCGTGGTGCGCATCCTCGATATGAAGGAGCGTGCCGAGGAGCGCGAGCGCGAGAACGAAAAACTCCGCGCACGCGTGCGCCAGCTCGAGGACGAGCTGCACGAGTACAAGATGCAGAAGAAGATCACCGCCCTGGCCCCGCGCGACGGCTCGGTCAACCCCGAGCAAGTCATGCGCAAGCTGCTAGGTACGGGTAGCGACCTATAGCTCCGCCGACGCTGCCGGGCACTCATTGGGGACAGACTTAAATGAGTGCCCGCAGAATGAGAGTGGATAATCTCCCGTTTTTGGCCTGTTTGCAGGCTCAAAGTGGGAGATTATCCACTCTCGTCATTTCGGCGTCTAAGTCTGCCCCCGGCACCCAACTCGTTCTTTGCTTTACTGAGATAAAGTGAACGTGCAGATTCGTAACCCACTCGCAACCGTTCTATGGCACGATATTGAACGAATGTATGCTATGCGCCCAAATCGTTTTGGGCAGAGTGGGAGACAGTATGGTCAAGCTGTACGAGGACGGCATCTACCTGCGCGGCGGCAGCGAGGTTGTGCCTGCGGCCGAGGCTGCCGAGCGCGGTATTACGCAGACGCCCGAGGATGCCAAGCGCGGCACCATCGCGTATTCGATCCTCCAGGCACACAATACGTCCGGAGATCCCGAGGCACTCAAGATTCGCTTCGACGCCATGGCGAGCCACGACATCACCTTTGTCGGCATCATCCAGACGGCGCGCGCCTCGGGCATGGAGCAGTTCCCGCTGCCTTACGTGCTCACCAACTGCCATAATTCGCTGTGCGCCGTGGGCGGCACCATCAACGAGGACGACCACGTTTTCGGTCTCTCGGCCGCCAAGAAGTACGGTGGCATCTTCGTTCCGCCGCATATCGCCGTTATCCACTCCTTTATGCGTGAGAACTTCGCGGGCTGCGGCAAGATGATCCTGGGTTCCGACTCGCACACCCGCTACGGCGCTCTGGGCACTATGGCCGTGGGCGAGGGCGGCGGCGAGCTGGCAAAGCAACTGCTGCGCGACACCTACGACGTCGCCTATCCCGGCGTCGTCGCCATCTACCTCACGGGTGCCCCGCGCCCCGGCGTCGGCCCGCACGATGTGGCGCTCGCCATCATCCGCGCTGTCTTTGCCAAGGGCTACGTCAAGAACAAGGTCATGGAGTTTGTGGGCCCCGGCATCGCGAGCATGACGACCGACTACCGCAACGGCGTCGACGTCATGACCACCGAGACCACCTGTCTGTCGAGCATCTGGGCCACCGACGAGGACACGCACGCATTCCTGGCCATGCACGGCCGCGGCGACGACTACCGCGAGCTCAAGCCTGCCGATGTTGCCTACTACGACGGCTGCGTCGAGGTCGATCTGTCGAGCATCAAGCCCATGATTGCGCTGCCGTTCCATCCTTCCAACGGCTTTGAGATTGACGAGCTCAACGAGAACCTCGAGGACATCCTTCACGAGGTGGAGCTCGAGGCCGCTAAGATCGGCGAGGGCAAGACGCACTTTAGCCTGCTCGACAAGATTGTCGACGGCAAGCTGCACGTGCAGCAGGGCGTTATCGCCGGCTGCTCGGGCGGCAACTACGACTCCGTGGTCCAGGCTGCCCGCGTGCTCAAGGGCGCCAACACCGGCTGCGGCGAGTTCTCGCTGTCGGTCTATCCCACGAGCCAGCCCGTGGCACTCGAGCTTACACGCCGCGGCTATATCTACGACCTTATGGAGGCTGGCGCGATTGTGCGCACGGCGTTCTGCGGCCCGTGCTTCGGCGCCGGCGACACGCCCGCTAACAACGGCCTGTCTATCCGCCACACCACGCGTAACTTCCCCAACCGCGAGGGTTCCAAGCCGGGCAACGGCCAGCTGAGCGCCGTGGCTCTGATGGACGCCCGCTCCATTGCGGCGACCGCGGCAAACGGCGGCGTGCTCACCCCGGCGACCGACCTGCCCGAGGAGACTTGGGACGAGGCCTGCGAGTACGCCTTCGACGACGCTCCCTACAAGAAGCGCGTGTACTGGGGCTTCGGCAAGGCCGAGCCGGCCGACGAGCTGGTCGAGGGTCCCAACATCAAGCCGTGGCCTGCGATGGAGCCGCTCGGCGACGACATCCTGCTCAAGGTGTGCTCCAAGATCATGGACCCGGTCACCACGACCGACGAGCTCATTCCCTCGGGCGAGACAAGCTCCTTCCGCTCCAACCCGCTGGGTCTGGCCGAGTTTACGCTCAACCGCCGCGATCCGGGCTACGTGGGTCGCAGCAAAGAGGTCGACGCCGTGGAGAAGCGTCGTGTCGCCGGCGAGTCCGCAGGCGACCTGGCGGCGCTCGATGTCGAGCTTGCGGGCGTGTTTGAGGCACTGGCCGGCGCGGGTGTCGCGGCCGATGCCAAGGCGACCGAGTTCGGTTCCATGCTCTACGCCAAGAAGCCCGGTGACGGTTCTGCCCGCGAGCAGGCCGCGAGTTGCCAGCGTGTCATCGGCGGCCTGGCCAACATCGTCCACGAGTACGCCACCAAGCGCTATCGCTCCAACGTCATGAACTGGGGCATGGTACCCTTCCAGATGGAGGCCGAGCCCAACTTTGAGGTGGGCGACTACGTCTTTGTGCCGGGTATCCGTGCCGCGCTCGATGGCGATCTGAAGAACATCGCCGCCTACGTGGTGCGCGCCGACGGTGCGGTTGAGCAGATTGAGCTCTACATTGCCGATATGACGGCCGAGGAGCGTGCCATCGTCAAGGCCGGCTGCCTGATCAACTACAACAAGTTCAAGGCCGCTGCCGAGTAACGCACTTAATTGTCCGCCCGGGGCCACCCTTTCCCGCCCGCTCACGCGCTTCGCGAGGGTCGCGTTCGGCAAAGGGTGGCCCCGGGCTACGTTTCTGCGTTCTCGTTGGGTCTTGAGGGACGCTAATAAATAGACTTGCTTGATGCCGCCTCTTTTTATTGGGGTGGCTTCTTTTTTGAGACGGGCATCGCTTTGGCTGCCACAAGGGGGAGTGGGCACCTTTGTGGTGGTTCGGTTTGTCTCGATCTGTAACATCTTGGCTGCTAGAAGCGGGCCTACTGTTACAGATCGAGATTTTCGGACGGGGCTTCGCGGCCAATCTCGATCCGTAACATCTAGGCCCCAATTTGCCGAGTAGTTGTTACAGATTGAGACAAACAGTTGCCGCCGATTATTCCGTCTCAATCTGTAACATCTGGGACCTAAAAGGTCCGCTAGATATTACAGATTGAGACGGCGGGGCGCCGGAGCCGAAAGCCACCACAAAGGGGACAGGCGCTTTTGTGGTGGTGGGGACGAGCTCGATGTTGTTGTGATCGTTGAGCGGCATGTTAATGGGCGGCTCTACAGAATTTCATCCGGGTTGGCGGGTTTGGTTGTTTTGGGGATGCCGAGTTTGGATGACGCGAAATCGTCAACATTGTCCTTAATTCCGTCTTTGGTGTAGACAGTGACCATATAGGTGCTGTGTCCGAATTCGCCCTTGTCGCGTGTTGCCCAGGCATCCCAGTAGGCGGCCCCGTTTCGCCCTTTGATTTTTCCGACACGGCGGAGTTCTGTTCGCTTTAATTTCTGGTTGCTATAGATGGTTCGACCGGCCTCCTCGGTGAGCCCGCACTGTCCAAGCATCTTGTCGAGGACTTGGTTCATGTGGCGCTCATCGGTGTTTGGTGCGTAGTCGTAGGCGAGGGTGATGGAGTCGAGTGGCTGGTCGTCGATCAAATAATTCATCGTCTGAGGTTCAAGGCTAAAATGGGGGAAGCATCCATCAATCGTTCCGAGCAGCGGTAACTTTGACCGCCAAATTCCGGTGGGAATTCCATCTTCGTAGAACACGCCGCGACAGATAAAGGAGAGCGAGGTGGCACGCGAGCCGGCGTCGACCATTCCGCATAAATCGAAGGGCGAGGCGATGCCAAGGGAAAAGGGCGTGGCGACGATAAGGAAGAGCATCACGATGGGTATGGCGAGAATGGCGATGACGTTGCGACCGGTGGAATGAGACGGCTTCATATGCGCTCCTCGAGACAAAGATCTGTTGAGGATAGGCAGAAATGGATATGTTCAGAGAACAATTCAAGTTTAATCTCATGGCGCGAGATGGTCGACCGTTAGCGTCGAAAACCACCACAAAGGTGCCTGTCCCCTTTGTGGTGGTGAGGAGCGCGCGGCTTCTTTTGGTAATAGTGCTGGCTGGCGATATCATTAGTGCAGGTAGCGAAGGTTTGCGTTGCGAGGTGCTTTGCTGTGAGAAGTCCTGCCCGTATTGGATTGATTGTTTTGGCGCTTGCGATCACCGTGGTTGGCATGGGCGCTGTCGGCATGGCGTTTCTGCCTGCTGCGGTGACGGAGCCGGTGGTCAAGCCTGTGACTCAATCTGTCGAACTTCTGACCGGCGACGACAAGCCCGAGACCATTACCGTTGATTTTGATGAGCAGCCGGCTGCGCTGGGCATTAGTAATTATCCACATATTCAGCTTGGGGCTATGCGCTATACCACGGATTCTAGTCTGATCGACAGGGCGTCCGAGCTGCTCAGGGGCAAAACCTTTAAGCGCTGGTATGGATATGCGTCCTATCGGGCAAAAGCGAACGACATGGTTGGCGGATGCCACTCTTCCATCGAGCTGGACACTGCAAACGGCGCAAAGTTATGTGATGTCTCGTACGATCCGGGCTACGAGGGCAATGAGGGGCCGGGCATCTACATCATGGACGGCGATGTCGCCTATGTCATGGAGGGCGACCAGACCGAGCTCAACGATTTTATGGGTCAGTGTATCCAAGATGCCTATAAACAGACCTGCTTGCCTGACCCGCAGACTGCACGCGATAGTGGGTCTGCCCGTACATGGCTGTTCGAGGATGAGATGCCCTGGACCGTCGAATCGGGAAGCACGGGCTCGACAAGTAAATAGAGGCTGCAACCACCACAAAGGTGCCTGTCCTCTTTGTGGTGGTTTTCGGTCTGTCTCGATCTGTAACATCTTGGCCGCTAAAAGTGGGCCTGGTGTTACAGATTTAGATAAACGGGTGCCGCCGGTCATTTCATCTCGATCTGTAACATCTAGAGCATAAACAGCCGCTAGATGTTACAGATTGAGATAGTAAGGGGACGGGGCCGTAGCGGGTGAGCGCACCTGCTCCCTATCTTTCAATCACTCAGAAAATCTTATATATAGAGACTTAGATTTATGTATATAATCGCGCAAAGCTGGCAACAATACTTCTCGAACAACGTGAAGCCGCCCCGTAGGGCGGCCGCCCCAAGAGAGGTGATTCCATGAGAATCGATAAGCTAGCAATGACGTCGCGCGAGGCGTTGCAGACCGCCATGAGCACGGCCGCCGACGCGCAGGCCGGCGCGGTGGAGCCGATTCACCTGCTGTCTGCCCTGCTCGGTGCCGGCGAGCGCAATATCTCCGTGATCATCGAGCGCATCGGCGCCGACCCGGCTCAGCTTGCACGCTCCACACAAGATGCCATCGACCATGCGCCCAAGGTGTCGGGCGAGGGTCAGCAGATGGGCCTGTCCAACGAGCTCGTCCGCGTCATCGAAAAGGCCGAGAAGAAGGCCACCAAGATGGGCGACAGCTTTGTGGTGACCGAGCATCTGCTGATGGCACTTGCCGAGGACAAGGGCGAGGCGGGTCGCGTGCTGCGCGACGCCGGCGTCACCAAGGAGCGCATCGAGCAAGTCTACGAGGAACTGCGCGGCGATGACCGCGTGACGTCTGCCGAGGACAAGACGCAGTTTGAGGCGCTGGAGCAGTACGGTCGCAACATCTGCGACCTCGCCCGCGCCGGCAAGCTCGACCCGGTCATCGGCCGTACCGACGAGATTCGCCGTACTATTCAGGTCCTGTCCCGTCGTACCAAGAACAACCCCGTGCTCATCGGCGAGCCGGGCGTCGGTAAAACTGCTATCGTCGAGGGCATCGCCCAGCGTATCGTGGCCGGCGACGTGCCGAGCACCCTGCGCGACCGCGACCTTATCGAGCTCGACATGAGCGCGCTGGTCGCCGGCGCCAAGTATCGCGGCGAGTTCGAGGACCGCTTGAAGGCCGTGCTCAAGGAAGTGCAAAAATCGGAAGGTAAGGTCATCCTGTTCATCGATGAGCTCCACACCATCGTGGGCGCGGGTGCCACCGAGGGCTCCATGGACGCCGGCAACATCCTCAAGCCGGCGCTTGCCCGTGGTGACTTACACGCAATCGGCGCGACTACGCTTGACGAATACCGCAAGTACATCGAGAAGGATGCGGCGCTCGCCCGTCGTTTCCAGACCGTAATGGTGAGCGAGCCTACCGTCGAGGACACCATCTCGATTCTGCGTGGCCTCAAGGAGAAGTACGAGATCTTCCACGGCGTGCATATCACCGATAGCGCGCTCGTGGCTGCCGCCGACCTCTCCGATCGCTACATCGCCGACCGCTTCCTGCCCGACAAGGCCATCGACCTGGTCGATGAGGCCGCAAGCCGCCTGCGCATGGAGCTCGACAGCATGCCGGTCGAGATCGACGCCACCACGCGTCAGCTCACCCAGCTGCAGATCGAGGAGCAGGCGCTCATGAAGGAGACCGATGACGCCTCCAAGGAGCGTCTGGAAGCCCTGCGCCAGGAGATTGCCGAGGTCCAAGAAAAGCTCAACGTGCAAAAGGCCGGCTGGCTCAACCAAAAGAACGCCATCGACCACGTGCAGGAGCTTAAGGGCCAGCTTGACGAGGCCAAGAGCGAAGAGGAGCGCGCGACGCGCAACGGCGACCTGGGTCGTGCGTCCGAGCTGCGCTTCTCCGTGATTCCGGGCCTGCAGCAGCAGATTCAGGAGTCCGAGGCTGCGCTCGAGGCACAAAAGGAGCAGGACGGCGAGGGCCTCAACGAGCAGGTGACCTCCGATGAGATCGCTGAGGTCGTGAGTGCCTGGACCGGCGTGCCCGTGTCCAAGATGATGCAGGGCGAGCTCGACAAGCTCAAGGGCCTGGAGGGCGAGCTGCATAAGCGCGTCATCGGTCAGGACGAGGCCGTGTCCGCTGTGGCCGCGGCCGTGCGCCGCAGCCGTGCGGGACTCTCCGATCCGGACAAGCCCATCGGCAGCTTCTTCTTCCTGGGCCCCACCGGCGTGGGCAAGACCGAGCTCGCCAAGGCGCTGGCCGAGTGCCTGTTCGATGACGAGCGCGCGCTCGTGCGTATCGACATGTCCGAGTACATGGAGAAGTTCAGCGTCCAGCGTCTGATCGGGGCGCCTCCGGGATACGTAGGCTACGACGAGGGCGGCCAGCTCACCGAGGCCGTGCGCCGTCGTCCGTACTCCGTGATCTTGCTCGACGAGATGGAGAAAGCTCACCCGGATGTCTTTAACGTGCTGCTGCAGGTGCTCGACGATGGCCGTCTAACCGATGGCCAGGGTCGCCAAGTGTCCTTCAAGAACACGATTATCATCATGACGTCCAACGTGGGCTCCAAGGCTATCGCCGATCTGTCCGGCAAGGACGAGGAGGAGATGCGCCATCAGGTCGATGCCGCCATGGCTCAGACCTTCCGTCCCGAGTTCCTCAACCGTATCGATGACATCGTGGTGTTCCATCCGCTCGGCATGGCGCAAATCGAGAAGATCGTCGATATCCAGCTTGCCGATGTCCGCGCACGCCTGGCCAACGAGCGCATGACGCTTGCCGTCACCCCGGCGGCCAAGCAGATGCTCGCCGTGGGCGGCCTGGACCCCGTGTTCGGTGCCCGTCCGCTCAAGCGCCTGGTCCAGCGCGAGGTCGTGGACGCCATCGCCGCCGCCATCATCGACGGTACGGTGCGCGAGGGCGATCAGGTGACGGTCGATGTCGACAAGGACGGTGCTTTTACCGTCGTGTGCGATAACACGCCGACGGCCACCTACGAGGTCCCAGACGCCGAGTAGATTTTGGGACCGGCTTAAAACCGCCCCTCATCGCAAAACGCCAAGGGCGGCGGATCCAATTGGATCCGCCGCCCTTTTTCGTGCGACAATCGATGATGTTGAACGGATGCGATGCAAGGAGATGCGCAGATGACAGACAAGAACAAGACGGACACGCCGGCGACCGATGCCGCACCCGCCGCACCCAAGCCTGCGCCTAAGCCGGCACCCAAGCCGCGCGACCCCTACATCCGTGCCGAGAACGAGGATGACGACGGCTACG
>CAJMMA010000041.1 GCA_905214435.1 uncultured bacterium | reverse complement strand
TCGAGGTCGTGTTCGATCACGATAACCGTGGCGCCCTTGGCAACGAGGCCGTCAAACACACTCAGCAGCACCTGAACATCGAGCGGATGCAGGCCGATCGTGGGCTCGTCGAATACGAATACGGCATCGTCCTGCACGCGGTCCATCTCGCTCGCAAGCTTAAGCCGCTGCGCCTCGCCGCCCGAGAGCGCCGGCGTGGGCTCGCCCAGTGTCAAGTAGCCCAAACCCAGGTCGTGCAAGGTCTGCAAGCGCGCCTGGACTTTCTTGAGTCCCAACGTGGCGTCAATGGCCTCGTCCACACTCATATCCATGAGCTGCGGCAATGTAAGTAGGCTGCCGTCCTTGCCCTCGCGATGGATATACGAGGCTGCGTCGGCATAACGCGAGCCGCGGCATGCAGGGCAGACGATCTCGACATCGGGCAAAAACTGCACGTCAAGCGATATCGAACCCGTGCCATCGCACGTAGGACAGCGCAAGGTGCCAGTGTTGTAGCTAAAGGCGCCCGCCTTATACCCTGCCTCCTTGGCCTCGGGCGTACGGGCAAAGGCGCGGCGCAGCTCGTCATGGATGTCGGCATAGGTCGCCACCGTCGAGCGCACGTTGGCACCGATGGGCGTGGCGTCAATCAGGTTGGCGCGCGCGATGCCCTCGGCATCGACCCAACGCACGTGCCTTGGCAGGCGCTCGCCGGCCGCTTGCGCCTTGAGCGCCGGGATGAGCGTCTCGAGCACCAGTGTCGTCTTGCCCGAACCCGAAACACCCGTCACCGCGACAAGGCGCCCGCGCGGGATATCGACTTCGAGTGGTTTGACGGTATGGATGGCATCGGTCGCCATGCGGATATGGCCTAGGTCGAACATTTCGTCGTCAGCCACCTGCGGGCGCAGACGCTTGGGGTCCGAGCGCAAGAACGGCGCGATGCGGCTGCCCTGCGATTGTTCGACCTCGTCTACCGTACCGGCGGCGATTACATGGCCGCCGCCTGCTCCCGCAACGGGGCCCATCTCGACCAGATAGTCGGCTTCTGCCAGCACGCGCGTGTCGTGGTCGACAACAACCACGGTATTGCCGTCGACCACCAGATCGCGCATCACGCCCACCAGACCGTCGACATTGGCAGGATGCAAGCCGATCGAAGGCTCGTCCAGCACATACAGCACACCCGTCGATCGGTTGCGCACCACGCGGGCAAGCTGTACGCGCTGGCGCTCACCCGTAGACAGCGTGGCACCGGCGCGGTCGAGCGAAAGGTAATCGAGGCCCAGGTCGACCAGGCGGCGGGCCGTACTCAAAAACGAATCGCAGATGTCCGTCGCCATGGGCCGCATCTCGGTCGGCAAGGATGCGGGCACCCCGCGCACCCACTCAATCGCCTCGCCCAGCGTCATGGCCGCCGCCTGCGCCAGATTGATACCGCGCACCTGGGGCTGGCGCGCAGCCTCGGAAAGACGCGTGCCCCCGCAATCGCGGCACGGTCCCTCGCGCAAAAAGCGCGCAACGCGCTTGAGCCCCTTATCGTCCTTAACCTTGGCGAGCGCATTCTCGACGGTATAGACGGCGTTGTAATAGGTAAAGTCGAGCGGCGTGGCGCCCTCGCCATTTTTGGGAACGTAGAGAATGTGCTTCTTAACTGCCGGGCCATGGAACACGATGTCGCGCTCTTGAGGCGTGAGCTGGTTAAACGGCACGTCGGTACGCACGCCCATCTCGCCGGCCACCTGCTTCATCAGGTCCCACATCAGCGTGCCCCAGGGAAGCACCGCGCCCTCGTTGATTGTCTTTGACTCGTCGGGCACCAGGCTCGCCTCGTCCACCTCGCGCATGACGCCGGTGCCTCCGCAGGTAGGGCACGCGCCGCCACTGTTAAAGGCAAGGTCCTCGGCACCCGGCGCATAGAACTCGCGCCCGCATGCGGGGCATGTGAGCGACAGGCCCGCGGCCACGTTAAGGCTCGGCTCCACGCGCGCCCCGCAATGCGGGCAGACGTGATGGGCGCAGCGGCTAAAGAGCAGACGCAGACTGTTGTTGAGCTCGGTCATGGTGCCAAAAGTCGAGCGCACGCCCGGTACACTGGGGCGCTGATGCAATGCGAGTGCCGCCGGCACGTGCAGCACCTCGTCCACCTGAGCGTGCTCTGCCTGCGTCAGCCGACGGCGGGTATAGGTGCTGAGCGCCTCCAGGTAACGACGCGAGCCCTCGGCATAGAGCACCCCCAACGCCAGCGAGCTCTTGCCCGAGCCCGAGACGCCGGCAATACCCACGAGCTTTCCCAGCGGAATATCGATATCGATGTCTTTGAGGTTATGGACGCGCGCACCGCGCACCTCGATAGCACTTGGTTGTTGCGACACCGTCATCGCTCCCCTTCCTGTTAATCGAATGTGACAAAGGGACAGTCCCTTTGTCACATCACTCGTGCCATAAAACACGATCGCGAATGTACTCGCCCAGCATGGGCACGGTAAACCGCACAAGGCCGTATCCGGCGGCCTCGATGACGCGCTCGCGAATCAGGCTTGCGCGATATTTACTCGCCCAGCTCTGGGTACGGTCGCAGCGCTCAATGATATCCGCCATGCGCGTCGGTTTGCCCTCGTCAACCGCCATGGCCTCGATAAAGAGGCGCTGTGGACTGCGCAGCCCGTAATACAGGGGCGCATCGACCGCTTCGTAGAACTCGGAGATGGCATCGGCGTAGCAAGCCTCGACATCGCACACTTCAATGACCTGCGAGCCACGCCGGACAGCAGACCGCCACATGTAATAGCCCACCAGCTGAACCATATAGGGATGCCCCATGCTCTTGCGCGCCGCAAGGTCCGCCGTCTCCGCGTCAACGTAAAGACCAGCGTCTTTGACCGTCTGGATATACGAATCGCGCACTTTGGGCAAAGATATTGCCCCCAACGTACGCTGCTGGGCACGCCGCAAAAACGTCACGCTCGGCTCTTCGAGCAGATCGTCAACCATACTGGGCAAGCCGGCGAACGCCAGCGCAAGACCGCGCTGGTCGCTATCGGGCAAGCCCGTGGCATCCTGGTCTCCGAGCACCTGCTGATAGAGGACGGCAAGAGCCGCCAGCTCCTCGATAGACACCGATTGTGCCTCGTCAATCGCAAACAAGACGCCCTTGCCCGGACCGAGCTTCTTGAGACGCTCGTTGACCAGCCCTCGCAATGTCTCGCCTTTTGCCCGCGCCGCCTCGACCGACATCCGGCCAAACGACGGCCCAAACTCCATTGACGTCACAACGGGCTTATTCGAGCGGAGTGCGTCGGCCAAGCGGTCGCATAAACCAAGCGAAGCGGAATCGGAGACAACCGCCCATCCGCGCTCACTGGCCAGACGTTGCAGCTCCCGCAGGAGAACTGTTTTGCCACAGCCGCGGTTTCCTGTAATGAGCATGAGCCTGCCCGGCGCCCCGGCGCCGTTATCGAGCCCTTCCTCAAAATCTTCGATGACCGACTCGCGACCGATGAGTATCGGAGGTCGTTTACCAGCCGTTGGCTTAAAGGGATTTGGGTTCATGTCGGCCTCCTCGGATTAGCAAACGCTGGTAATAGTTATACCAACTTATACCGAGTTATACCAACTGAATGTGACAAAGGGACTGTCCCTTTGTCACATGTGGCCGAAAAATTCCGCGTCGGCGGGGCGATAGGGGCGGAAGGTGGCGGGATCGACGTTTACGTGTGCCACAGCGGATACGTCGTACCATTTGACCGTATAGCCGGCGCCGTGGGCGCAAAAGACCGAATCGGGCGTGTTGGGCAGATCGGCCTCGGGCTCGTAGGCGGCCGCCTCGATGACGCGCTCGGCATCATGGCAAGCCGCATAACCGGCGAACTCCAGGTACAGATGTCCGCGGCCGCTCGTGTAGGCAGCCACCTCCAGCGCGTAATCCTGCACCTCGGATGCCGGCACGCGGCCCACAAGCTTCGCCCGGTCACCCGTCATTGCCGGCGGCTCGTACTCGGCACCCATGCGCGTGGCATCCGAAAGCGCCCTGCCCACGCACTCCCCCGGCACCTCGAGCTCAAAGCGATACCACGGCTCCAACAGCACCGCCGCGCCGGCCTCGCGCGCCTGCATCAAACCCTGGCGAATCGCGCGGTATGTTGCCTGACGAAAGTCACCGCCCTCGGTGTGTTTGGCATGCGCGCGGCCGCCCGTGAGCGTAATGCGCACATCGGTGATGGGCGAGCCGGTCAACACGCCCAGGTGGTCGCGCTCCATGGCGTTGGTGAGTGCCAGACGCTGCCAGTTAAGGTCGAGCTCGTCGGTCGAGGTCACGGTGCCAAACTGCACGCCCGAACCTACTGGCAACGGCTCCAGGCGCAGATGCGCCTCGGCATAGTGGCGCAGCGGCTCAAAGTGGCCCACACCCTCGACCGGCTGCGAGATAGTCTCCTTATAGAGAATGCCGCCGGGCTCAAACTCGACCGCAAGGCCAAAACGATCGGCCAGCACGCGCTGCACGACCTCGAGCTGCACGGCGCCCATCAACTGCAGGTGAATCTGCTCAAGATGCGTATTCCAGCTTACGCCGAGCATGGGATCTTCGTCCGCCAACTCAGTCAATGCTTTGAACACCGTATGGACGTCGCGTTCGCCCGGCAGCACCGTATAGGTGAGGACTGGCGCAATGACGGGCGCATCGCCCGCGGACTCCGCGCCCAGGGCGTCCCCTGGGCGAACGTGCGCAAGGCCCGTCACGGCGCAGATGCCGCCAGCGGCAACTTCCTGGGCAAGCTCGTACTTCTCTCCGTTATAGATGCGCACCTGATCGACCTTCTGTTCCCACGCCTCGGCACTAGAATGCCCGCTGATCATCTGTTTTGCGCGCAGCGTGCCGCCGGTCACTTTAACCCAAGCCAAGCGCTCGCCACGATCCCCGCGGCTGACACGATAGACGCGCGCGGCAAACTCCGGGAGCCACGCCTGCTCACGCATCAGCGCGCATATACCATCCAGTAGCTCGTCAACGCCTTGGTCCTTGAGCGCCGAGCCGGCAAAGCAGGGAAAGAGCTTGCGCTCGGCAACCATGCGCGACAGCGTTGCGACAGAAAGCTCGCCCGTCTCAAGAAACTCATCGAGCGCCGCCTCGTCCAACGCAGCAGCGTCCTCCTGAACGGCACCACCAGCCAACAGTTCGTTGGCATCCAGGCAGCCCTCAGAAAGACGCTGCCCAAGCTGTGTCAGCAAAACATCGCGGCCAGGATTCTCCAAATCGATCTTGTTGATGAAGATGAACGTCGGGATGTCATAACGTGCAAGCAGGCGCCACAGGGTTTCGGTGTGCCCCTGCACGCCATCGTTGGCGCCCACAACCAAAATCGCGTAGTCGAGCGCGCGCAATGTGCGCTCTGCCTCGGCCGAAAAATCCACGTGACCGGGGGCGTCCACAAGCATGACGTGGGTATCTCCGTGGTCGAGCACGGCCTGCGACGAGAAAATCGTGATGCCGCGCTCGCGTTCGATAGCGCTGGTATCCAGGTGCGAGTCGCCGTCGTCCACACGGCCGCGCTTGCGAATGCGACCTGCGTTGAACAGCATGGCCTCGGCCAGCGTAGTCTTGCCGGCATCGACATGCGCCAAGATTCCAACGACAGCTTGCTTCGACATGGCTCTCCTCTTATTGCAAGCCCATCGCACGTGGCAACGGGCACCCTCGTTCCACACTGGATGATACAATTTACGGGCCGGCGGGCGAAGCGGGCCCTATCCCCCGACCGAGCTCATCGCCCCGCGTTGCCGCGCGGCGATTTTCGTAGGTTCGCGCCTTGCGAAAGCCGGCACCTCCCCTTTTGTCTGCCCGGTCTCATCTGAGGCGGTAACAATGCGAGTCCCACAACGACGCGTTTTACCAAAAATGGCCCTACTCGGGGCCATTTTTTATTTGAGCTGGGTGACGATACGTGCCTTGGCTCCTACGCCTCGCGCAGCCAATCAAACGCGACACGCGGCGTACCGTCCGACACATATACGATACCGGCGCGCTTAAACCCGGCCTTGGCGATGGCGCCCTGCATAGGCAGGTTGTCTTGATGTGTGTCGATACGCAGATGGTCGATGCGTTCCTTGGCAAAGGCAAACATCGCGGCCGCGACGCCATGCGTGGTGCCGTCGGATGCCACGCGGTGCAGCACAGCATACGGGGCATCGCTGCGCCACTGGCCGCCCTCGACCGCATCGTAGGAACTGTCCGGCCCCGGCAGAAAGGCAAACGTCGCCACCACGCGGCCGTCGATTTCGCACACGTAGCTGCCACCAGCGGCAATATCGGCAGCCAGCTGCTCGGCCGAAGGCGTGCCCTCGGGCCACTGCGTGGCGTTGCCATGCGCGCGCATAAAGGCGCGGGCCGCGTCATAGATAGCCATGACGGCGGGAATGTCGGTATCGAGGGTTTTTCTGATCATCACGCGGCGACCTCACGTTTATTGGTATCACTTTGATTGAGCAATCATACCAGCGTTTGGAAAGGGCAAGGAGCGGATGGGAAGCAAAAAGCGAGCCGCCTGGTCAAAGGCCAAAAGCGAGTTTTTGGGCGCTGCCACCGGCGGCGATATGAGCGACCTGTTTGCGCGCGAGGACGAGCGCCGCGACGCCCTGGACGCCGAGCGCGATGAGGCTTGGCGCTATAAGTCGTGCGAGCGCAAAAACCGGTACGACACACGCGCCGAGGCCGAGGCCGTTATGGCCGACTGCGAAAACCGCGGGCGGCGTGGTTTAGCCTGCTACAAATGCGAATACTGTGGCGGGTGGCATCTGACGTCGCACCCTTGGAAATAGACCCCGCATCGGCACGGTGTTGACGGAGCGCCAACCATCGCACGCAAGCTACGGGCGCGGCGGCACCAAAACATCGTAGCGAACGGCCTTGCCCGCAAGTTGATAGCTCGGCTTAACGCCGGCAAGCAGCGGCCCCTTCACCGGCCGCTTGATAACGACCTTGCGCGGGCGCACCGCAAGCGCAGCTTCGACCAGCGACTCCTCATCGGCGCACGGCTGTTCCAGATGGTGCAAGAGTTGGAACTTCTTTTTCACCGCCGCGCTCTTGGTGCGCCCGGGAAACATGGGGTCCAGATACACCACGTCGGGAGCGGTGAGCTCGCCCTGCCCGATCAGCTCAGCTGTATGGCGAAGGCCGGCAATGCTGTCCTCGCCCGCATGTAAGCGCATGCGCGCCACGGCTGTCGCAAGCGCCGGATCATCTGCCGCGCGATCCAAAGCATCCTTGAGGAGCGCCGCGATCACGCAATCCTGCTCATACAAATCGACCGCAAAACCCGCGGCAGCCAGCAGCAGCGAATCCTCGCCAAAGCCTGCCGTGGCGTCAATCGCCCATGGGCGCTCGACGCCCTTTGTGCGCGCAACCTTTACCAGCAGCTCTTGCTGCAGACGACCCTGCTTGAGCCGCGGAAGCATGCGGCCAAAATCGGCACGCAGCTCCATCGTGCCATCGGTGAGCGTGAGGCCCTCGGACGTCCGCACGAGCTCGAGCCCAGCAGCCCGAGCAACAGAAAAGGGATCGACGACGCCCATGGACACTCCTTAGCAAACAAAACGAATACGTGAGCGCCACCTCAGTTGGCACCCAACCGTCCGCTATTGTCCCACACGCGACATGGTCCACAGCATCCCAATGCAAAGCACCGCCATCAATCCCGTGCACACGGCAGCGATCACGGAATCGCCCATACGCCTTCCTAACGAACGCGGCTCACGCACTTGCTTGGCTCCGTACATCACGGCTCCTCCTTCGGTCCAGCTCTTACCATGGCCTCATCATCGCAGCGCCGCGCATACGCTGCCATCGATTTGGCTTACGTCCAGCTTTCCTTTTTGAAAGGTTGGACCGCACAGGCAAGAGTCGCTTTCAGGCGCATGCATCGCCGCGTTGAACTACAATGTGCTTCACCATATATGCCGCAACCTGGGCGCGACAGATTCACCGCGCCCGCATCGAAAGGACCAGTTATGAGCGCCGCTCGCAAGACACTCAAAATCCTTGCCCTGATTTATTTTGTTCTGGGCATCGCCAGTCTCGTCATTGGAATCGCCGGCATCGCGACCGGCAAGTTCGAGTCCACCTACGGGCCGAACGCCATGCTCGCCACGGTCGTGCTTGTCGCCAAGGGCCTCATCGATCTCGCCGCAGGTGTTGCGGGCATCAAGGGCGCCAACAAGCCCTCGCAGGTGGATGGCGCGTTTAAGCTCGGCATCGTTGCCGCACTCGCCACGATTGCGCAGGCCGTGCTCACGCTTCCCGCGTTTGGCGGCGACGCCATCAACTATGGCGCCTTTGTCATCGTGGTCTACGACCTGTTCTTTGTTCAGCAGGCGCACGCCGTTAAGGCCGAGAACAAGGACCGCCTGTAGTCACCTGTCCCCCCCCACAATTCCCTGCAGCCAAGCAACTAAAAAGGGCCGATCGCGCAGCAACGCGGTCGGCCCTTTACGTTTGCCCAGGTAAAACCTGCCAAAATAAACCTGTCCCTTTTTGGTAGGTTAGTGGCGGTACTCGGCGATGATGAAGTCGATGTCGGTTTGAAGGGTGTCCAGGTTTGCCAGGCGCTCTTTGTCGGCGGGGCGCGTGCGGTAGTAGTACGGCGTCATCTGGAACACCGCCTCGATGTCAGCCTGGGTCTGAAGCGTAATGTTCGCAGACACCCGCTGCGTTCCGACCAACTCGAGCTCAGTAGTCTTCGGCAGCTTCTCGTCATTGAGATATGGCGTGTCGTAGAGCACCTCCTTGAGCCCAAACAGATGACGGGCACCCGGCACCACGGTATAGAGCGAGCCCTCGGGCGCCAGCACGCGGGCAAACTCGCGCTCGTTAAAGGGAGCGAAGAGCTCGGTCACCATATCGAAGGCGCCATCGGCCACGGGGATGTCCTTCATATTGGCCACAAAGTAGGTCGCATCGCCGCGCTTGGCGGCCAGGCGCACCATCTCCTTGCCCAGGTCGAAACCGTAAGCATCCACGTCCGGCACCGCACCCATGGCGCTAGTGTAGTAGCCCTCGCCGCAGCAAATATCGAGCAAGGTCATGGGGACGCCTGCAGACGCCGCGCGCCCAGACACCTGCTTGCGCACCAGCTCGACCATCGCATCGCGCAACGGCGCATAGTAACCGCGGTTCAGAAAGTCGCGACGACTACGCGCCTGCGACTTGGGATCGCCCATGGAGTCGCCGCTCTTGGACGAGCGCAGTAGATACAGATAGCCCTCGCGCGCACGATCAAACCGGTGTCCGCCCGCGCACACAGCACCGCGCTCATCGTCCACCAACGGCTCATGGCAAACGGGACACAACAACATGGCAACTCCTTAGCGCGAACAACACAACGCCCACCATTGTCGCACGCCTTCCCCATCTAGTCATAGAAGAGACAAGGAGTGTCCCCCAGCTGCCGGCAGAAAAGGAATGTCCCTAAGTGCCGACTAGTCGATTAGGAGTATCATCGTCTGCGCAAATAAGCGTGAGCAAGCATATTAGAGATTGAGAGCGTATGGCAGACACCGCATCTAAGCACATCGACATGACCACCGGCTCGCTGTGGCGCAATATTCCCCTGTTCGCCTTCCCCGTGGCCGCCACGAGCATCCTTGAGCAGCTGTCGAACCTCATCGCCACGGTCATCATCGGTAACTTCTCGGGCGACCAGGGAACCCTCGCCATGGCGGCGGTCGGCTCCAATGTTCCGCTTACCAGTCTTATGCTCAACCTGTTTATTGGCATGTCGCTTGGCTCCAACGTGGTCATTGCCAACGCCATCGGCCGCAACGACCAGAACATGGTCAAGCGCGCCGTCCATACCTCGATTCTTATGGCACTCGTGGGCTTTGTCGTCATCGCGCTGGGCGAGATCTTTGCCGAGCCCATGCTCGCCGCGCTCAACGTCCCCGCCGAAACCATGCCGCTCGCATCGCTCTACCTGCGCGTCTTTTTGCTCAGTATGCCCTCGATCTTGCTCTACAACTTTGAGGCCGCGATCTTCCGCTCCGTCGGCATCACCCGCATGCCGCTGCAGGCGCTTGCCGTGTCCACCGTCCTCAACATTGGCCTGGACCTCATCTTTGTCCCCGTACTCCACTGGGGCGTCGCGGGCGTCGCTATCGCCACCGCCATCGCCTACACCGTCAGCGCCGCTACGCTCTTTATCCGCCTGCTCAAGACCGACTCCGTCGTCCGCGTCACCCTGCGCGATCTGGCTATCGACCCCGTCGCCCTCAAGCGCATCGTTAAGATCGGCCTGCCCGCCGGCATCCAAAGCGCCGTCTTTGCCGTAGCTAACATCATCATCCAGTCCGCCATCAACAGCTTGGGCACCGAGGTCATGGCGGCATCCAGCGCTGCCATGAGCCTGGAGTATGTGTGTTACAACCTGCTCAACAGCTTTAGCCAGGCTTGCACTACCTTTGTGGGACAAAACCACGGCGCGCGCCAGATCGACCGTTGCACCAAGACGCTCAAGGTCTGCCTGGTCGAAGGCGGCATCGTTGCACTCACCACCATCGTCATCATCGTCGGTCTGGGGCGCGAAATCCTGGCGCTGTTCAACAGCGACCCCAACATCGTCTCGATCGGCTATATCCGCGTGTGCTCGATCTTCCCTGCCTACGCCTTTAGCATGTTCTACGAAAACATGTCCGGCTACCTGCGCGGCTTTGGCATCTCGCTCATGCCCGCCCTCATCACCATGATCTGCGTCTGCGGTATTCGCTTCTATTGGGTATTCTGCGTGTTCCCGCACTTCCGCACCTTTGCGAACATCATGATGGTCTACCCCATCAGCCTGGGCACCACGGCGTTCTTTATGGTCGTGGCGGTACTACTCTGCCACCCGGCACGCACCTATCGCGCCGCCCAAGCCAAAGCGACAGCCCGCTAAACACCGCACTCAACGCCATGCCAGTCATTAATTGACAATATGTGAGCTCATATAGTCGATAAAGTGCCTCGTGGCGATAGGCATGGTGTCCCAGCTGCGCCAGGCTGCCACTACGTCACGCGAGGGAGCGTGCACGATGGGACGCACGCGAATATCGGCCCTCATGCCCTCGACGGTACGGCGATACAGCATACTCACGCCTAGGCCCTCCTCCACCATCGCCATGATGGTGTAGTCGTCGGTCACCTCGCTCGTCACGTGCGGCGACAGCCCATGCGCCGCGAATGCATCGAGCACCAGGCTCTGTTCGCCCTCATCCAGCAGCACAAACGGCTCGGACGCCAGGTCGGCGAGCGTCACCTTTTCCTTTGCCGTCAGCGGATGCGCGGCCGGCAACAGTGCCACCAACTCATCGTGATAGACCACGCGCTTCTCGAGCCCAGCAGTAAATCCGCGTGCCGTAAAGCAAAAATCAACCACGCCATCGTGCACCCACTGGGCATTGCGCGTGTAATCGCCCTGTTTGAGCGTAAAGCGTACACCCGGATGCAGGGCACCAAAGTCGCGGATCACGCGCGGCAACACGGTGCGGCTCACGTTGGTAAACGTTGCGATACGAATATCAGTCGAGGAGAGTCCCAGCAATTCCTGGCGCTTGCCCTCAAGCTCGGCCTCGGCAGTTACAATCTGGCGCAGATACGGCAGGTACTGCTTGCCGTCGCGCGTAAGCGAAACGCCCTGCTTGCCGCGCTCGATAAGCGTGGTGCCCAGCTCGCGCTCGAGCGCCTTGACGGCCTGGCTCACCGCACTTTGCGTATAGCCTAGCTCGTCGGCCGCGCCCTTAAGACTGCCGCAATCGACCACCATACATACAATCTGATATCGCGATGCCATCGTGCCTCCACATCGGTGTAGCCGTAAAACGTTTTGCCAGGGCTTTTTCTACCTACATTAGTATTGCTTAATCATACTGAAGATACATTCGCTTTACTACATCAAAATCTGGGAGCAGAATCCTTTTTGCGAAACCGTTCTGTAACAAAAGGAGTCCCATGGATCGCAAAAAAGCAATCGCGCTCTCATTTTCCGTTCCCGTCGCATGGGGCTTTTCGTACCCCCTCATGAAGATCGGCATGGACAGCATGAACGCCACGAGCATCGTCGCGCTGCGCTGCATCATCGCCTTTGCAGCTTGTCTGCTGCTCTTCCACAAGCACGCGGTGCGCATCAACCGTGACCTGATGGTCCGCGCCGCCATCATCGGCGCCATCATGGCAACCGAGATCACCTGCATGTGCCTGGGCTCCAGCCTCACCTCCGCCTCCACCGCCGGCTTTTTGCAGAGCCTGACGGTCGTGATCGTGCCGTTTGCCAACGCGGCCCTGCTGCGTCGCGCCCCCGAGCGCAAGGTGCTCATCGGCACCGCCATCGTCACCTGCGGCATGCTTTTGCTCTCGGGCGCCGACTTTACCAGCCTAAACCCCGGCGCGATCATCATGCTGCTCTCGGCCTTTATCTATGCTGGCCACATTATCGTAGCCAAGCGCTTTGTCGAGGAAGTCGATCCGCTGGCCTTGGGCGTTTGGCAGCTGGGCTTCGGCGGCCTGTTCTCGGGTATCGCCGCGTTCACCTTTGGCGGCTTCACGCTTCCCAACACGCCGAACGAGATCGTCGTTGTCGTTGCGCTCGCACTCATCTGCTCTGCCTACGGCTTTATCACCCAGACACTCGTGCAGCCCCACGTACCTGCCGAGACCACCGGCTTCGCCTTCTCGCTCGAGCCAGTCTGCTCCGCCGTCTTCTCGTTCTTCCTGGTCGGCGAGGTCCTGAGCCCCATCGCCTTCTTTGGCGCCGCCCTCATCCTCACCGGCGTCATGGTGGCAACCGTCGAGCTTCCGCGCCTTCGCGCACTTGGACACGCTCGCATGGCAGGAGCGCCCGAGCATGTCTCGTAGGCCCCACTCCTCATGTAGCCGCGGCATAAAGGCAACCGGTGCGCCTTTACAATAGATGCAAACAGAGCATCTGACGTAAAGGAGCCCCATGGACGCCGCGACCCGCGATCGCAACATAGCAACTTGGTTGGGCGATGCGCCGCAGCCGGTACGTGACACTACGAACCAGCTACTCGAGCGCATCGCCCTTCTGCGTGCCGAGCAGACCATCTACCCAGCACAAGACGATATCCTCAATGCCCTCGCCTACACGCCGGCCGACCTGGTCAAGGTAGTCATCTTGGGCCAAGACCCCTATCACGGACCCAACCAGGCCATGGGACTGTCGTTCTCGGTGCCTGCGACGCAAACCAAGTTGCCGCCGAGCCTGCGCAACATCTATAAGGAACTCAAAGCCGATCTGGGTTGCCCCATTCCGGCCACGGGAGATCTAACGCCATGGGCACAACAGGGCGTCCTGCTCCTCAACACTACGCTCACCGTGCGCGAGCATGCCGCGAACTCGCACGTCAAGCTGGGCTGGAGCACCCTGACCGACTACGTTATCGAACGCTGCTGCCAGCTGCCCCAGCCGGTCGTCTTTTTGGCATGGGGCCGCTTTGCCCAGCAGATGGTCGAGGGCAAGCTCGCCGCGACCGGCGCGGGCAGGGAAAGCGGCAAGTTCTGCCTGGCCTCTACGCATCCCTCGCCGCTTTCGGCAAACCGTGCCACGGCAGAACTCCCCGCTTTTATGGGGTCGCGTCCCTTCTCGGCAGCCAATCGGCTACTCGAACAGCACGGCTCGACCCCCGTCAACTGGACTTGCCTCGGCTAAAAATCGATACATCAAAAACGCGCCCGACAGCTTTCCATCGGGCGCGTTTCCTATTCGGGCCAAATAAATTGTGTGCGGCCGGCCTCGCCGCCATCGATCAGCAGGCTCTGCCCGGTCATAAACCGGTTGGTCACGCCCACAAAGTAGATCCACTCGGCGATCTCTTGGGCGGTGGCCCAGCGCTTAAGCGGCGTGAGCTCCATAATCTGGTTCCACAGGCGCTCGTCTTCCATCACGCAACGGTTGAGCGGCGTTATAACGCCTCCCGGGTCCACACTGTTGGCGATGGCTTGCGGTGCCAAGCGGTTTGCAAGGTTCTTGGTGTAGGCGATAACGCCGCCCTTGCTGGCGGCATAGGCGGGAAACTCCGATCCCGTATGCCCGCTCGCCGACCCCACATTGACCACGGATTTGATAGCGGGCGCCGGCTTGGCAGCAAGCCCCTCCCCCACAAAGGCATAGTACTCGGTCACGTTGATGGTGCCGCACAGGTTGGCAGCAATGTCGTCCGCCGAGTCCTGCGTGCCGGCAACGTTCACGATTACCTGGGGTTCAAGATCGTCTGGAAACGAGTCCGGCTCACGGACATCGACGATCAGATGGCGATAGCGCTCGTGCTCGACCGCCGCCGGCAGCAGATCAAAGCCCACGACCTCGTAGCCCTCGTCCAAAAAGCGCTGCACGCACGCGGCTCCGATACCGCCCGAGGCACCCGTGATCAAAACCCGCATACTTGCTCCTTAGGCGGTCGCGTGGCGCTCGAGGTACTCGGAGCCCACATTCTCGCGCTCCCAGCCGCGCACGACCTTGTAGCCCACGGGGCTCAGGAAAACCTCGCACAGCAGCTCGGCAACGGCGCCGGTCAGCGAGCACATGAGGACCTGCACCCAGGTCCAACCAAAGAACGTGTGGCTCACCACAATGGCAAAGACCAGGTTGTCGATAAACTGGCCAACGCCCGTGGACACATAGGAGCGGAAGGCAAAGCTCGCAAAGTTATTCTTTTTGAGCATACGGCCGAGCGACTGGTTGAGCGTGGAGTTAACCACGGCAGAAACGAGCATTGCCAGCGAAGAGCCCAGCACCACGTACCAGGTGCCGCCGATGGTGGCGTTAAGGGCGGTGTTGACCTCGATCATACCCGTGTCGTAGTAGGCGCCCCACATGCCGGGCGTGAGCGAGCATGCCCAAAAGCACAGGCTCACGGCCAGGTTGACCAGCAGCGCGAGGATAGAGATTTTGATGGATGCCTTGGCGCCAAAGCGCTTGCAGATCATGTCCTGGCACAAAAACGAAACCCAGCTCACCACAAAGCCACAGTCGAGTGCCAGATACGGCAGGCTGATAAGCTCTTTGTTGGCCAGCAGGTTCATCATGATGACGCTCACGAAAAACAGCGAAACCGTTGCCGCGGGAATGCTCCGCAACAGGACCTTGTAGTCCTCCATGACCTTCTTGATCATTATGTACTCCTTTGGTTTTAGGTTTAACGAGCAGGATATCGGACCCGAACTGCTCGGACGCCCCGGTCTTGAGACGACGGTGGGTATGATAGCCGCTCACACGGCATCAGGCAAGCAAACGACGCGGCAGCCCCACAGGGCCACCGCGCCGATGCATTAAAAGGCTACGTTGCCAAACTCCGACAGGATAAGATCGGGGTTGTGATCGGTTGCCCAATCCACGTTCCACGGGCTCGTGAACAGCAGCAGCTTACCGCCGCGCATGTCCTCGACGCGCAGCGTGTCACGCGTGAGCGAAAGGCCCGGGATATCAATGGTATCGGGGTCGTTCTGAATCCAGCGGATGTCCGTATAGGGCAGCGGCTGGCGACGGACCTCAACACGATACTCGGCCTTGAGGCGGCGCTCGAGTACCTCAAACTGCAGCACACCGACCACGCCCACGATGACGCTCTCCATGCCGGCACCCAGCTCGCGGAAGATCTGGATGGCACCCTCCTGGGCAAGCTCCTCCATGCCCTTCACAAACTGCTTGCGCTTGAGCGTGTCGACCTGCGTAATGCGGGCGAACATCTCGGGGGCAAACGTCGGGATCTGCGGATACTGCACGTGGCGCTTGCCGGAGCACACGGTGTCGCCGATGCTAAAGATACCCGGGTCGAACAGGCCCACGATATCGCCCGCGTACGCCTCGTCCACGATGGCGCGGTCATCGGCCATCATCGACGTGCCCGTGGCAAGCTTGAGCTTGCGGTTGCCCTGCACGTGGAAGGCGTCCATGCCACGCTCGAACTTGCCCGAGCAAATGCGCACAAAGGCGATGCGGTCGCGGTGGTTCTTGTCCATATTGGCCTGGATCTTAAACACAAAGCCGCTAAAGTCATCGCGGCAGGGATCGACCGGTTCGCTGGTGAGCGTATCGGTATAGGCGCGCGGCGTCGGGGCCAGACGCAGGAACTCCTTGAGGAAGGGCTCCACGCCAAAGTTGGTGAGCGCCGAGCCAAAGAACGCCGGGCTCAGCTTGCCGCAGGCCACGGCATCCAAGTCGAGCTCGTCGCCGGCGCCATCGAGCAGCTCGATGTCGTCCATCAGGTTCTTATGGTTCTCTTCGCCAATAAGCTCGTCCATGGAAGGATCGCCCAGCTCGGCCTCGACCTCGGCGACCTTCTTGGTGGCGTTGGCGTGGCCGTCGCCCTCAAAGGCAATGACGCGACGGGTCTGACGGTCGAACACGCCGCGGAAGTTGCGGCCGCTGCCGATCGGCCAGTTCATGGGATACGTATTGATACCCAGGACGTTCTCGATCTCTTCCATGAGCTCAAACGGATCGCGAGCCTCGTGGTCGAGCTTATTCACAAAGGTGAAGATGGGAATATGGCGCAGCGTACAGACCTTAAAGAGCTTTTTGGTCTGGGCCTCGACGCCCTTGGCGCCGTCGATGACCATGACTGCGGCGTCGGCGGCCATAAGGGTACGGTAGGTATCCTCCGAGAAGTCCTGGTGGCCGGGGGTATCGAGGATATTGACGCAGGCGCCGTTATAGGTGAACTGCAGCACCGAGGAGGTAACGGAAATACCGCGCTCCTTCTCGATGTCCATCCAGTCCGAGACGGCATGCTTGGCCGAGCTCTTGCCCTTGACCGAGCCGGCAGTCTGGATGCTGCCGGTATAGAGCAGCAGCTTCTCGGTAAGCGTGGTCTTACCGGCGTCCGGGTGGCTGATGATCGCGAATGTGCGGCGCGACGAGATTTCATCCGACAGGCTTGCCATGCGGATCCTTTCTTGCATTGAGTGCATTACGTCGTTGTAACCGCACTATTGTAGCCGCGAAATCCCGCCATGGGGCACCTATCAGGACAAATTCATCAGCCGAGCTCGCTGTGCACCGGGCAGCCGTCTCAAGGACTGTCTCGATCTGTAACAGTAAGACGGGTTTTGAGCCCCTACCTGTTACAGATCGAGACAAACTGGCAGGCGGGCAGCCAATGTCTCAATCTGTAACATCTAGCCATCAAAATCAGGCCTAAGTGTTACAGATTGAGATAAACCAGCAGGAAGATCGAGGCTGTCTCGATCTGTAACATCTAGCCGCCAAAATTGACTTCAGATGTTACAGATCGAGATAAACGAACGGGGGGACAGACGAGCCCATATTTCCCTCTTGCGCAACTATGCATAGTGTATATATACTGTGCTTACCGGTTATATACACGTGTAGCCCAACAGCTAAGGAGCCGCTGTGGACAT
>CAJMMA010000040.1 GCA_905214435.1 uncultured bacterium | reverse complement strand
TCGGCGAAATTCCAGCCGGCGAGGCGGTCCTTCGCGGTGTCGATGTCCAGGTAGTTCTCCTCGCCGTCCATGAGTCGCGTAAAGGCGGTAAAGAGATAGTGGGCATCGGTGGGGCCGGGCGAAGCCTCGGGGTGGTACTGGACCGAGAAACACGGGGCGTCGAGCAGCTGGATGCCCTCGGCGGTGCCGTCGTTGAGGTTCACATGTGTCAGGCGAATGCGACCAAAGCGCTCGTTCATCACGACCGGCGCGACGCCGCGACGCACCCAGGCGCGCAGGTCGCCATCGGCCGCATGCTCGGTTTCGCCGCCGGAAAGCTCCGGAATCAGTTTGCCCAGACTGGGGAACAGCAGGCCAAAGCCGTGGTTTTGCGCGGTGATCTCCACGCGACGGCTCACCAGATTCATAACCGGCTGGTTACCGCCACGGTGACCGAATTTAAGCTTTTCCATTTGGGCGCCGCAGGCCAAGCTGATCATCTGGTGACCCAGGCAAATACCAAAGACCGGCACCTTGCCGATCAGCTGCTGCACCTGCTCGTAGGTCTCCACCACGGCATCGGGGTCGCCGGGGCCGTTGGACAAAAAGACGCCATCAGGATTCATGTCGAGCACCTCACTCGCGGGCGTATCCCACGGCACGACGGTGAGGTCGCAGCCGGCACGGACCAGGCCCTCCAGAATACCGCGCTTCACACCGCAGTCGTAGGCGACCACTTTGTGACGGGCAGGAGCGGCAGCCACAAGCGCAAAGCCATGCGTGGCAGGCAGGTCGGCGGCCACAAACTCGTGAGGCGCGGGACAGCTCACGGTCTTGACCAGGTTCTCGCCCACCAGCGTGGGCGCTGCGTCCAGACGCTCGGCGAGCTCGTCGACGTCGAAGATCTCTGTCGAGATAATGCCCATCTTGGAACCATTGTCGCGCAGATGGCGCACCAGAGCGCGGGTGTCGACACCCTCGATAGCGACGATGCCGTGAGCGCGCAGGTACTCCGGCACGCTGACGGCCGAGCGCCAGTTAGAAGGCGTGGCGCACATGTCGCGAACGATCATGCCGCGCATAGCCGGAGCGCTCGCAGGGCGCACGGCGTCGCCGGGGAAGGCCGACTGGACATCGGTCTCGTCGATACCGTAATTGCCGATCTGCGGATAGGTCATGGTTACAATTTGGCCGGCATAACTCGGGTCGGTCATGACCTCAAAGTAGCCCTCAAGCGAGGTGTTGAAGCAGACTTCGCCGGTCGCGGTGCCCTCGGCGCCGCATGCACGTCCATAAAAAATGGTCCCATCCTCAAGATACAGGATACAGGGACCGCAGGCGCCCTTGCTGGTTTTGGCCAGCATACGCTGGCAAAGCTCGCTGGGCGCGAAGGTGCGGGCGGCAGCGCCCGCGGTATGGTTGTTCGCCATAATTCTCCTTCCCGGTCTCACAGGACCGGCTTAAAGGTGTGTAGTTAGGCCTCGCGGTATTGTAACCGCAAGCATGCCTCATGGCGTTAATTTCATCGAAATGTTTACGAAATGATAATTATGACTTTCTATGCATAATGATTTTTTAATCCCCGTCCCGGAAAAATCATCCCGCGGGGCTTGTGGCTCACGCGGGATGATGGCGTCTTATTTTATCTTGTCCTGCTCCAGCAGTTCGGACGGTGTGCGATCGGGCTTGCCGCCGCGGAAAATCTCGCGGCCATGCAGACGATGCTCCAGGTCACGTTCGGCCTTTTCCTCGTCAATCTTGGTCTGGCTCACCACCGGGTCCTCAATCAACGACGACACCGAGTTCACCTGCTTCT
The DNA here is from genome assembly GCA_905214435.1 of uncultured bacterium. GTDB lineage: Bacteria > Actinomycetota > Coriobacteriia > Coriobacteriales > Coriobacteriaceae > Collinsella. The sequence goes on along the minus strand of CAJMMA010000040.1, from coordinate 16,035 downwards.
GAATGCGCTCGGCGATGGTGTCATCCATACTCACGATGCGCATCTTCCAGTCGATACTCGTAGCGTTGGATGAGCTCTTGGTCCACACGAACGTCAGGATGGCGCTCTGGTGGCCCTGGGCGGGAAACATGCCAAAGAAGGAATCGTGCTGAATGTTGCTATCCTCGTCGATATAGGCGTGAACGTTATACACCACGCGGTCGATCTTATCGTTGAGCAACGCGTTGGTCGCAAGCGCCGCGGCCTGAATCTGCCCGTTGGACAGCAGCTCGAGCTCGTTGGCAGACGATGTGTCCAACACCGTCACCTCGACCGTGCCCGTACGCTCATCGGCTTCATCGACGGTAAAGTCGAGCGGGAACTGCGTAAAGCCGTTGCCCCACTCAAGGCCGCCCTTCAGCGCCGTCGAAACGGTATCGACCGAAACGCTCTCGGACAGGTTGGCGGTGTTCAGGCGACGCATCACGCCGTAGCCAATCTGCATGCCCACAATCAGCACCAAGATGCCAATGACCACGGCCATCGCGGTCTTCGTAATGGTATGACTCACCTGCGAACCCGAAGGATCATCCTCGGACAGCGGGTCGATATGTTTTGCCTGGCTCGCGCGGTCCTCGCTGCGCAGCTGCGCTAGCGCCGCTTTGTCACCGCGCTTGGCCGCAGCCTCCTTCTCACGCATGCGCTCGGTTCGCTTTTTGGCAAGCGTGGGATCCAAGACACCGGATGCATCGATTTCGGAGAATAACTCCGTCACTTCTTCCGGAGTCAAAGGGTTCTTGTCAGCCATAAACTTCCTGTCATATCAATCAGTCGAGCTCGTGCGCACGCGCACCTTCGAACTGCATTCGATAGTAACGGGCATAGGTGCCGCCACGGGCGAGAAGCTGTTCATGCGTGCCACGTTCCACAACGCGACCATGCTCAACGGTCGCAATCTCATCGGCGTGTTTAATGGTCGAGAGACGGTGGGCGATGATGATTGTGGTACGGCCGCGTGCCAGCTCTTCGAGCGACTCCTGGACCGCCTCCTCGCTCTCGTTATCCAAAGCACTCGTCGCCTCGTCCAAAATCAGGATCTTGGGGTTCTTGAGAAACACGCGCGCAATGGCAACGCGTTGCTTCTGTCCGCCCGAAAGACGGCTGCCACGCTCGCCCACGACCGTGTCATAACCCTGTGGAAGCGACTCGATAAAGGCATCGATGTTGGCGCGACGGGCGGCCTCGGCGATCTCTCCTGCCGTAGCGCCCGGCTTGCCGTAGGCGATGTTCTCGCCAATCGTGCCGTCAAACAGATAGACATCCTGCTGCACCAGGCCGATGGCGCGACGCAGGCTCTGCTGCGTCACATCGCGCACGTCCTGGCCGTCGATGCTAATGGATCCGGCAGCCACGTCATAAAAGCGCGGCAGCAGCGAACAGGTCGTGGACTTGCCGCCGCCCGAAGGGCCAACCAAAGCGATGGTCTGCCCAGGCTTGATGGACAGATTCATATGGTCGATAACGGGACGCTCTTCGGCATCGCCCTCGCCCAGCTCAACGTCCTCGTAGTTAAAGCACACGTCGTGATACTCCACGGCGCCGGCAGTCACCTGCAGATCCGTAGCGCCCGGCTTGTCCTGGATATCCGGCGCGGTCGAGAGCACCTCGTCCATGCGCTTAAAGCCGGCGATGGCCTTCTGATACGTTTCGGCCGAATTGACGAGTGTCTCGAGCGGCGTGCAGAACAGCGAAATATAGAGTGCAAAGGTCGCCATATCGACCGCCTGCAGCTGTCCCTGGGCGACCAGCCAGCCGCCCAGCAGCACCACGATCACATAGAGCACACCCGAGAGCAGGCCATACGTCGCGGTATAGACGCCCATGGCGTGATACATGTTCTCCTTGGACGAAAGATAGCGGTCGTTAGAGGCGCGGAACTTGGAACGCTCAGCTTCCTCGTTCGCAAAACTCTTGACCACGCGCATGCCTGCCAGCGAATCCTGCAGCTGAGCATTAATACCGCTGATCTTTTTGCGGTTGTCGCTAAAGACCTCGCGCATGCGCATGTTCTGCCAAAACATGATGACCGCAAAAGCCGCCGTCACCACGGCCATGGCAAGAGCCAGCGCCGGGGCAATAGCAAAGAGGATCACAAACGAGCCGACGATCTCGATGCCGCAGATGATAATCCACTCGGGCACGTGGTGTGCCGCCTCGCAGATATCGAACAGGTCGTTGACCACGCGGCTCATCATGTCACCCGAGCTGTTGCGATCGAAGTACGCAAAGCTAAAGCGCTCGTACTGATCGAACAGGTCCTCGCGCATCTTGGACTCCATGCGCGCGCCCATCACGTGGCCCCAGTAGCTCACAAAGTAGCGGCAGGCGCAACGGATGATATACATCAGCACCAAACCCACCGCGATTATACCGAGCGCCTGCATAATGGCAGCCTGACCCTGGGTAAACAACCCGCCGGTCAGATTGCGCAGAATAATAGGAAACGCAAGGTCAATGGCAGCAAGCACCAGAGCGCAAACAGTATCGGCAACAAAAAGCCCCATCTGGGGCTCGTAATACGAGAGAAACCTTTTAAACATGCAATCCTCGAAGAGAAATAAATAGCGTGAGAAATCCGGTTGAACCGGTCAGGCTGAAAACAAAGCGTCCCAACAAGCATAACGCCGATGTTCTGGCAGCGTCAGCGAAAACGTCCCTAAGCAAGCAAGGTGCCTTGAAAGAGGAGCGACGCGTACTTCGGTACGCGAGCGACGATTGAAAGGCAGATTGCCGCTTAGGGGCGTTTGCAGCGTCGACTCGTTACGCGGTTTGGTAAAACCGCGTAACCTAGAGCTCCGCTCCGCCCAAGCGGTGCGCGATGCTATCGCAGGCCAAGGCGCCCACGACGGTCTTGGCATCTTCGATCTTGCCGTCGAGCACGGCGTCGATCAGCTCGTGCAGCGGCACGAGGTCCACGTTGACGAACTCGTCATCATCGGGGTTGGGCGCATCGAACTCGAGCTTGGTGGCCAGGTAGATATGAATGATCTCGTCGCAGAAGCCGCAGGTCGTGACAATCGACGTCAAAAAGCGAATACGGCCGGCCCTAAAGCCCGTCTCCTCGTGCAGCTCGCGCTTAGCGCAATCGAGCGGATCCTCGCCCGGGTCGAGCTTGCCGGCGGGGATCTCGACCGTCACGCGGTCGATGGCGGTGCGGTACTGACGCACCAGCACAATCTTGCCGCTCTCGGTCAGCGCCACAACGGCCGCCGCGCCCGGATGGCGAATGATGTCGCGGGCGCTACGGTGGCCGTTGGGCAGCTCAACCTCAAGACGGTGGACGTCGAGGATCTTGCCCTTCCAGGCGCACTCCTCCGAAAGAATCTTCTCGTGCAGCTCGGCATCGTGCGGGTCGTCATCGCCCAGCACCAGCATCGGCTCGTCGACAACCTCGCCACCCGGCTCGCCCTCGGCGTGTCCGTACGCGCGGCTATCTTCTTCGACGATCTGTGCGTCCACGAGCTCTTCGTTCTTCTCGTCCATCCGTCTCATTCCTCTCGGATTTTAGGCATCCCAGGCGTCGCGGCCGCGCAGCGCACGCAGGCCGATGTCGTGGCGCAGGGTCTTACCCTCAAAATCAATCTTCTCGCAGGCCTCGTAGGCAAGGTTGCGAGCGTTCTCGAACGTGTCGCCCAGAGCGGTCACGGCAAGCACGCGGCCACCATTGGTCACGAGCTGGCCGTCCACCACGGCAGTGCCCGCGTGGTACACGGTCACGTTCTCCATGGCCTCGGCATCGGCAATACCGGTGATGACCTTGCCCTTCTCGTAGCTGCCGGGATAGCCCGCACTCGTCAGGACAACGGCCACGGCCCACTCGTCACGCCAGTCGAGCTCAATCTGATCGAGCTCGCAGTTGGCGCAGGCCAGCATGACCTCGACCAGGTCGTTCTTAAGGCGCGGGAGCACGACCTGCGTCTCGGGGTCGCCAAAGCGGGCGTTGAACTCCAGCACCTTGGGGCCGGCGGGGGTGAGCATAAAGCCGCCATACAGGCAGCCGCGGTAGTCGATGCCCTCGGCAGCAAGCTCGGCAACGGTCTGCTCCATGACCGCCACCATGGTGGCGTGCTCCTCGTCGGTCACGATGGGCACCGGGCTGTAGACGCCCATGCCGCCGGTGTTGGGACCCTTGTCGCCCTCGAGCGCGCGCTTGTGGTCCTGCGAGGTGGCCATGGGGCGCACGGTCTTGCCGTCGGTAAAGGCCAAAAGCGAGCACTCGGGGCCGGTCAGCATCTCCTCGATAACCACGGTGTTGCCGGCATCGCCAAAGGTGCCGCCAAAGCACTCGCGCACGGCCTCCTCGGCCTGCTCAAGTTCGATCGCCACGATGACGCCCTTGCCCGCGGCAAGGCCGTCGGCCTTGACGACCAGCGGGGCGCCCTGCTCGCGCACGTAGGCGAGAGCCGAAGCCTCGTCGGTAAACGAGCCGTAGGCTGCCGTCGGAATGCCCGCGCGCTCCATGAGCTGCTTGGAGAACAGCTTGGAGCCCTCCATCTGGGCGCCCTCGGCACCCGGGCCAAAGCAGAGAATACCCGCCGCGCGCACGGCGTCGGCCACACCCGCCACGAGCGGAGCCTCGGGGCCAATTACCACGAGTCCGCATCCGTGGCTCTGCGCAAACGCCGCCACGGCCGCAGGATCGCAGTCGTCGAGAACAACGTTCTCGCCGCAGCTCGCGGTGCCGCCGTTGCCCGGCGCGATGTAGAGCTTGCCGGCGCGCGGTGATGCTGCGAGCTTAGCTGCCAAAGCATGCTCACGGCCGCCGCTGCCCAACAACAGGATGTCGATGGTTTGAGTGTCCGCCTTCAAGGGTGCCTCCTCTATGGATGAATGGCCCGCTCCGCGCGAGCCCTTTGCAAGCAAATATACCCCTCGGCCGCCCGCTTGGGCTGCAAAGGGGTATATCGCAATAACCAAATAGTCCCGATTACTTCCAGAATCGGTTGATGATCTGCTCGCGACCGGCGCCGACGCCAATGAACGTCACGCGGGTGTGTGCCAGATCCTCGATAAACGCCACGTAGTCCTGAGCCTCCTGCGGCAGCTCATCAAAGCTGCGGCAACCGGTGATGTCGCACTTCCAGCCGGGGAGCTCCTCGTAGATGGGCTTGGCATGCTCAAAGCGCACCTGATGCTCGGGCACGCTGGTGTAGCGCTCGCCATCGACGTCGTAGGCCACGCACACCTTGATGGTGTCGAAGGCCGAAAGCACGTCGAGCTTAGTCAGGGCGATATCGGTGAGGCCGTTGACGCGCGAGGCGTAGTTGGCGATGGGGCCGTCGAACCAGCCGCAGCGACGACGGCGACCGGTGGTCACACCGTACTCATAGCCCTCCTCGGTCAGCGTGTGACCGGCCTCGGACTCATAGGAAAGCTCGGTGGGCATGGGGCCCGAACCGACGCGGGTGATATAGGCCTTCATGACGCCCAGCACGCGGTCGACGTTCTTCATGCCCACGCCGGAGCCGGTGATGGCACCGCCGGCGGTGCAGTTGGAAGACGTCACGTACGGATAGGTGCCGTGGTCGATGTCGAGCAGCGTCGCCTGGGCGCCCTCAAACAGCAGGTCCTTACCCTCATCGATCATGTTGTTGAGCAGCAGGCTCGTCTCGGTGATGTAGGGGCGCAGGCGCTCGGCCATCGGCAGGTACTCGTCGCAAATCTGGTCCACGGTGTAGGTGGGCAGGTTGTAGATGAGCTCAAGCTCGGGGTTCACGCGGGCGAGAGCGGTCTCCAGCTTGTCGCGGAACAGCGACTCGTCCAGCATATCCTGCATGCGCAGGCCAATGCGGGCCATCTTGTCCTGATAGCACGGACCGATACCGCGCTTGGTGGTACCGATGTTCTTCTTGCCGAGCTTCTGCTCAAAGGCGCCATCCAGGTCGATGTGGTACGGCATGATGACATGCGCGTTGCCGCTAATCTTGAGGTTCTTGGTGGTGATGCCGTCGGCCTCGAACATGTCGATCTCCTCAAGGACAACCTTGGGGTTGACGACGCAGCCGTTACCGATCACCGACACATGGTCGGAATACATGATGCCGGAGGGCACCTGGTGCAGGCCGTACTTCTTGCCGTTGACGACGATGGTGTGGCCGGCGTTGTTGCCGCCCGAGTAGCGCACGACGGCATCGAAGTCGCCGGCGACCAGGTCGCAGATCTTACCCTTGCCCTCATCGCCCCACTGGGCACCGACCAAAACGGTTGACGGCATGTTTACTCCTTACATTCATGGACTGTCTACGCGCCACGCCGGCACGCAGAAGCACAAAACATTCCCAGTATACCCGTGCAACGGGCGCCTGTCCTACTCCTCGGCATGTGCCCCATCAAGCTCATAGAACTTGGTGGATGCCGGCAGGAACATCAGGTCGACGTCGCCGATCGGGCCCGAACGGTTCTTGGCCACGACGATACGCGTAACGCCCTCGTCGGGTCGATCGTCGCGCGAGGCTTCGGCCTCGTCGGCGGAGCGGTCCAAGAACATAACGATATCGGCGTCCTGCTCGATGGAGCCCGATTCACGAAGGTCGGAAAGCTGCGGGCGCTTGCCGGTACGGGATTCGACCTGACGCGAGAGCTGCGACAGCGCGATGAGCGGGATCTTGAGTTCCTTGGCCATGATCTTCAGACCACGCGACATCTCGGAGACCTCGACGGTACGGCTCTCGGAGCGGCGTCCCGGCGGAGGACTCACCAGCTGCAGGTAGTCCAGGATGATGATGGCCTTCTCCTTGTTGTGGAGCATGCGGCGGCTCTTGGCGCGAATCTCGGTCACCGTGGTGCCGGGCGTATCGTCAATCAGAATATCAAGCTTGGACAAGGTCTGCGTGGCCTCGTTGATATTGGCCCACTGCTCGGGGCTAATGCGACCCATGCGAAAATCACTGATCGAAATCATGGCATAGGCGCAAATCAGGCGCTGGGCAATTTCCTTGCCCGACATCTCCAGCGAGAAAAAGCCGACGGTGTAGCCCGCAGCGGCGGCATTGAGCGCCAGGTTTAGAGCGAACGAGGTCTTACCCACGGCGGGGCGGGCGCCGATAATGATGAGCTGGCCCTCACGGAAGCCCATAAGCATGCGGTCGAGTGAGGGGAAGCCCGTGGGCACGCCCGCTGCCTGGCCACCGGCCTGGCACACTTCCTCGGCCTCGTTATAGGCCTCGACCATAAACTCGGTCAGTGTCTTGTAGCTCGACTTAACCTCGCGCGCCGTAACCTTGAGCAGCTTGCTCTCGGCCAGCTCCACGATCTCTTTAGTATCGGTGGGGGCGTTGTAGGCCAGCGCGTTAATCTCGTTGGTGGCGCCAATCAGCTCACGCAGCATCGAGTCGCGACGAACGATGGCGGCATGGTGCTGCCAGTTGACGAGCGACAGGGTCTGACCCATCAGCTCCAAAATGTACGCCTCGCCGCCCACGGCATCGAGCTTGTTGATGCTTCGCAGGTAATCGATCAGCGAGATGGAGTCGATGGGGATGCGACTATTGTACATATCGACCATCGCGGTATAGATGGTCTTATGAATGGGCCGGTAGAAATCATCGGGCTGCAGCTCGACCTGGGCTTCTTCGACCACCTCGGGCGATAGCAGCATGGCGGCCAGTACGTTGGCCTCTGCATCTTGGTTTTGGGGGAGACCCAACTTGGAGCCGCGGTCCTCGACCGTCAGCCATGTCTCCCTATCGTCATATGCCATGAGCATCCTCATTCATATCGCTTGCGAGCATCCATAGTATCAGCCACAGCTTTAAATCGAGGCGCGCCTTAACAATCATCACCGAACCAAACGGGCGAACGGTCCCTTATGTACGTTGTGTTAGACGGGACTGCGGACGATTTCTTGGACCGTTACGCGGCCCTTCCCAGCGCGGCGCGGAACTCGGCCGGCGTGCGGCCGCCGAGCGCATCGCTGCGCCTCTCCGTATTGTATCGGCCGATCCAGCCCCCCGAGCTCCTCGATGAAGCGAGCAGGGGTCCAGCCCGACCAGTCCCTGCCGTGCCAGAACTCCCTCTTGAGCAGGCCGAAGAAGCCCTCCATCGCCGCGTTGTCCGGGCTGCAGCCCTTGGCGGACATGCTCCTGGCGAGGCCGTGCCCCTCGCAGATCGAGATCCAGCCGGGCCAGCGGTAGTGGCCGCCGCGGTCGGAGTGGATGACGGGGCGCTCGCCGGGCGCGAGCAGCGCGCAGGCGTCCTCGAGCGTCGAGTTGGCGAGCGCGGCGTCCGGTCTCTCGCCGGCCCTCCACGCCACGACCGAGGAGTCGAAGCAGTCCCTGATGGCCGACAGGTAGACCTTCCTGCCGGAGGGCAGCCTGAACTCGGTGATGTCGGTGAGCCACAGGAAGTTCGGCAGGGCCGAGCGGAAGTCGCGGCGCACGAGGTTCGGCGGGGCCGGCGTCGGCTCGCCCGCATAGGAGCTGTAGGGCCTCCTCTTCCTCCTCATCCACCTGGGGACCAGGCCCTCCTCGCGCATGATGCGGAGGACGACCTTCTCCGAGGCGCGCACGGGCTCGTCGAGCTCGCGCAGGCGCGCCGTCACGAAGCGGTACCCCCGCGCCCCCTCGCCGTCCTCGGTGAAGATCCTGCGCACGAGCGCGCGCAGGGGCGCGCGCCGGTCGGGCCTCGCGATCGCGCGGCGCTGGTACTCATAGGAGCTCTTTGATATCCCCAAGGAACTCGTGAGTTCTCTCAAGGACCACTTCCCGCACGGCCTCAGGCGGTCTATCACCAGGGTCTTCTCCCTGTTCGACATCCCGTCGAGGCTCGCGGCTTTTAAAACGTCCTGCACCGCCCTCAGCACCGCGTTCTCGAGCCTGAGCCGCTCGATCAGGGCGTCCTTGTCCTCCGGGTCGATGTCGGGGTAGTCGGGGCCGTCCCCGACGAGTCGCGGCAGGTCCATTCCTCCACCGGCCCTTCCCGCGGGCTTGCGCACGTCCCTGATCCAGCGCCAGACGGACGTCTTGCCGGGCCCGCCGAGTATCTCGGTTATCTCCATGACGGTGAGCCCGGCGCCGCGAAGCGCCCTGGCCCTCTCCACCATTCTCCTACTGTATGCCATGCGGACTCCGTTCCGGACCTCAACGGTCCAACTATTTTGTCCGCAGTCCCGACCGCTTTGGATACTGGGACTTTTCCTATAATCTTTCTTGCTTAGATAGCAGGCGAAAGCGAAGGAGCTCCTATGGTCACCAAGGATGATGCGTGTTGGATAATCGGCCTTTCCGCAGGTGCGGGCATTGGCGTATACCTTGATGGCGGCTGGGGCATCGATGCGCTTGTCGGGCGTGAGACCAGGGCTCATAACGACATCGACCTGTTCGTTCAGCGCGGGGATTACCAAAGGTTCGTGGATCTAATTGCTGATGAGGGGTTTTCCGAGGTGGCTGCATCTTTCACCACCGAAGATCACACGGTGTGGCAAGACGAGGCGGGGCGCATCGTCGACCTGCATTGCTTCGATTTCGCCGAGAATGGCGATATTCTGTATCAGGGAGATCGTTTTCCCGGGGAGGTCTTTTCGGGGAGGGGGCGCATCGGCGAGGTGGAGGTGTCGTGCATCGACCCCGAAAGCCAGCTGTTGTTTCACTTGGGCTATCAGCATGACGAGCACGACGCCCACGATGTCATGCTCCTATGCCGTGAGTACGGTTTCGACGTTCCCGAAGAATATCGCTAGCTGTTGCTATTTGCATCGGGGCACGACTTCAGCGCTTGCCGCAGATGCGCTGCGCCAGACCGCCCTGGACATCACGCCACGCCGTATATGGCCCTCCGCGCACGCGAGTCCCATTTCGCCTGCTTGATCCAGTACTCGTAGAACGGATAGGGGGTCACCTTGTACTGGCGCCAGGTCTTCTCGTACGTGCCGCGGGCTGCCTGCCTCACTATGAGCTCGGCGAGCTCGTCCGCGCTCCTGCGGACCTTGAAGCACCATGTCCACTTGAACCAGGCGAGGTAGTTCTCGAGGCGTCTCGTGGAGACACCCCGGAACCTGCCGATGAAGTGCCTCATCTGGGAGTGGAGGCTGTTCACCCTGTTGATGGCGTGCTCCTCCCTCTTGCTGGCGATGTGCGCGCCGACGCCGAGGGCGGGCAGGACGCGGCGGTACACGTGCGCACGGTCCGTCGAGATTATCGCGCCGACCGCGAGCTTGTCGGCGAGCAGCTCCCTGGCTGCCGCTCGTCGAGGCCGCCCCTCCCCGCGATCTCGTAGAAGATGTCGCCGGCGTCGTTGATGCCGGTGAGCACGCATATCTTCTCGTGCCCGTCGGTTCCCTGCGACCTTGTGCGGGGCTTCCTGGGCATGCCGGACTCCGACCTGGAGCGGTTTCCCTTGAAGCTCTCCCTGAAGAAGCACTCGTCGAGCTCGGCCCCGCCGCCGGCCTCCACGCGGAAGGCGGGCATGCGCTTGGCCATGGCCTCGAGCAGCCTGTGGCGCATGAAGAACGCCGTCTTGAGGTACACGCCGCACTTTTCCGCCGACTCGCGCAGCGGGAGCATGTCCACGTGGCACTCCGCGAACCTCATCCAGGCCGACCTGTCGAGCTTGGTGGTGGAGAAGATGCGCATGGTGGCGTCGATGAAGGTCCTGGCGCACCCTCGGCAGAGGAACCGCTGACGGCCGCACCCGTCTCGCCCCCTCTTCACGTAATGCGGGGAGCCGCACCAGGGGCAGGCTCTGTCGGGATCGTCTTCCGCCCCCTCGCTTGCCGCGAGTTCGAAAAGCTCCGCGTCTATCAGCGCCTTGAGCGATCTCAGGGCCCTGCTCTTCTCGGTAGCCGTCATCTGCGGGAGGAACTGCCTCGTCAGCTGGGTGAGCACGTCTTCCATTGCAACCTCCATCTCTCCTGATGATGGAATTGTCGCAACCGGGGCCCCGTCGCGTGTACTGCGTGCAGGACACTTATCCAAAGTGGTCTAACACAACGCTTATGTGGGACTGCATCTCAATGTATGACGTGACACCCACTCAGCGCAAAAAATAAAAGGGCGCCCCGGTCTCCCAGAGCGCCCTTCTTAGAACAAGATTGTTGCGTTGCAGCAAATGCTACTCGGCAGCAGCCTCGGTCTCGACCTCGGCGGTCTCGGCCTCGGCGACCTCAGCGGCCTCCTCGACCTCAGCATCGGCAGCGAGCTCCTCGGCGGTAACGCCGACGAGAACGACAACCTCGGCCTTGATCTCGCGGTACAGCGAGATGGCAACGGTGTGGGCACCGGCAACCTTGATGGGCTTGCCGAGCTCGACGCGCTTGCGGTCGATGTCCATACCGAGCTGATCCTTGATGGCGTCAGCGATCATAGCGGCGGTGACGGAGCCAAAGAGGATGCCCTCGTCGCCGACCTTGACGTCGACGATGACCTGCTTGCCCTCGAGGGCAGCCTTGGTCTCGTTGGCGGTAGCCAGACGGACGGCCTCGCGCTTGGCGATGTTGTTGCGACGCTCGTCAAGCTGCTTGAGGTTGCCCTTGGTGGCGGCAACAGCGAGCTTCTTGGGGAACAGGAAATTCTCAGCGTAACCCTGAGCGACCTCTACGACGTCACCCTCGCCGCCCTTGCCCTTGATCTCATCGAGAAGAATAACCTTCATGATGCGTCTCCCTTCTTAGCCGCGGTCGCGGTTGCCACGAGAGGAAACCACGGGGACGGTGTACGGCAGGAGAGCCATCTCGCGGGCACGCTTGATGGCGTTGGCGATGTCATGCTGATGCTGCGTGCAAGCGCCAGTGACGCGACGGGGCTTGATCTTGCCACGGTCGGTCATGTACTTACGGAGAAGCTGAGTGTCCTTATAGTCGATGAACTCAGTGTTCTCCTTGCAGAACTGGCAGTACTTACGACGCGGCTGACGTGCAGAAAAATCATTAGCCATGTCAAAATACCTTTCGTTTGGCAACTTCGGCGAACCGAAGCCGCCTCTCACTCAAAAATAGGTGAACAACCCTTAGAACGGGATGTCCTCATCGTAGACGTCGACCGCGGGCGGCGTAGCCACCGGTGCGGCAGGACGTGCTGTGGGCGCGGGAGCTGCGGGGGCGTAACCGCCCTGATCGTAGCCACCCTGGCCACCACGGGAGCTCATAAACTCGATCTCATCGACGATGACCTCAAGCTTGCTCCGGCGCTGGCCGTCGCGCTCCCAAGAGCTGTAGCGCAGCTTGCCCTCGATCGCGACCTTGTTTCCCTTTGCCAGGAAACGGCTCACGGCCTCGGCGCGGGTGCCGAACATAGTGCAGTCGACAAAGTTGGGATAATCCTCCCACTCGCCAGTCTGCGCGTTGCGGCGACGATCGTTCACAGCGACGCCAAAGGACAGAACCTGGGTTCCGCCGGCGGTGGCGCGCAGCTCGGGATCGCGGGTGAGGTTACCGGTGATGTTCACTCGATTGATGCTCATAACTCACTACTTCCTCTTGGGGCACAAGCCCAGTCCAAAACGACAGTCTTACTCCTGGTCGTCGCGACGGACGATCATGTGGCGGACCACAGCGTCGGTGATGCGCAGGACGCGATCAAGCTCGGCGATCTGGGTAGGATCTGCGTGGAAGTTGATGAGGGTGTAGTCACCATCGGTGAGGTCGTTGATCTCGTAGGCGAGCTTGCGCTTGCCCCACTCGTCAACGGAGTCGACCTTGCCAGCGCCCTCAGCGATCGTGGTATCGATACGCTTCATAACAGCGAGACGAGTCTCGGGGTCGAGCGACGGGTCAACAAAGAACAGCAGTTCATAAGCCTTCATATTGTCACCTCCTCTGGGCAAATGTGGCTTCAGGTCGTGAAGGTGCGCCTGAAGCAGGAAAAGACTTGGTAATAATATCTTTCAACCTCCCAGGCCGCAAGAATATGCAGCTACAACCTCATGACCTCCACATATGCCCATACTCGCACGACGTTTCATGCACATTCCAACCAAATGCTGACCAAAAGCTTGACGGATCTGTGGACAAGATACGGCGCCGTGGGGACAAGTCGCACCAAGTCGCAGGTCAACGGGCACAACGCTGTGGTCGCGAAATGCATACCAGTGGTCCACAGCGCCAACCAAAGATTTTTAAATTCATTGCCAAGTCGCTTATGAATACCCCTTTTTGAACAATTGAGGTTATCAACCACGCTGGTCGGAAGCCGTTTTTCGGAACCTCAAACCCCACTGCAGCGCCAAGCGCGGCCAAGCGTTTTAAAAAATGCCAACTTTTCTGTTTGCACTTTGCGATTCCTCGTGTATACTGACTTTCGCATTTAACGGAGAGTTGTCCGAGTGGCCGAAGGAGCACGATTGGAAATCGTGTAGGCGTCAAAAGCGTCTCCAGGGTTCAAATCCCTGACTCTCCGCCAGTTAATTCCAAAGCAGGCCTTCGAGCCTGCTTTGTTTTTACCCCACGCGGAGGGGTGGCAGAGTGGTTGAATGCGGCGGTCTCGAAAACCGTTTGGCCTGTATAAGGTCACGAGGGTTCGAATCCCTCCTCCTCCGCCATTTTGGTTGAGAAAGCTCCCGAAAACGGGGGCTTTTTTGTTTAGAGTCCCTTACAAGCAAATACGGCGGAGGAGGAGGGATTCGAACCCGCCAGGGCGCGGAGCGTAAAGAAAACGCGCCAGTGGCGCGTTTTTAGCGCAGCGCGGTCGGCGTAAGCCGACCGGATAAATTTTGAGCGCTGCTCAAAATTTAGACATCCCTCCTATTCAACCACGCCCCCATCGCGTTCAGCATCGACCCAGATCCCCAAACATGGAACCTACGCCCGCATCCAGTCCTGACCGTTTGCCGAGCAATAGGGTCGCAATCGGCGCCGAACATGTACTATGTACGGGCATTGTCCAAATCCGTAATCCAAAGGACCCCATCTTGCCCGTCGTCGCCGCTATGACCGTTACCTCACACGCCACGGATGCCATGGTCGCCATCCCGTTTTGGCTCGAAATGTTCGCCGTCGTCGCGGCTTCAATCTCGGGCGTGTTGGTCGCGCGCGAGCACAAACTCGACCTGGTGGGTGCAGTTGCGCTCGCCGTGGTCTGTGGCTTGGGCGGCGGTCTTTTACGCGACATGACGCTGCAGGTGGGCAACGTCTACATCCTCAACCAGCCAATGGCGCTGCCGCTTTCCATTGCCACGGCAGCCATCATCTATATTTTCCCGGCAATCGTCGACAAGCCCGAAAAACTCATTCCCCTGCTCGACATCATCTCGGTCGGCATCTACGCCGCCACTGGAGCAGACAAGGCGCTGGTCTACGGCTTTGCACCGGCGGTGTGCATCATGATGGGCTTTTTCACCGCGGTGGGCGGCGGCATGTTGCGCGATGGCTTTATGGGCGTGGTTCCGGGCATTTTCCAACGTACTAACTTTTATGCCATCGCCGCCATCGCCGGATCGACAAGCTATGTGTGTCTCGTTATGAGCGGCATTATGAGCAATGTCGCCGCGCTGGTCGTATGCGTTGTCGTGACCATGGGTCTGCGCTGGCTCTCGCTGCGCTTTGACATCAAAAGCCCCACCGAAGAAGATATCGCGCGCTTCTTGCACCGTAAAAAGTAAACAGCACGGCACGACCCTTCGAAATGCAACCGAGAGGTTCTTTTAGAGCGCCCACGCGTTGGGTACCCTGTTAGGTGTATGTCGAGCATCTGACGAAGGATTCACTATGCCCTGTAATCAATTCCCGTCGACCCAGCGCCGTAAAGCGTGGGTCCGCATCACGATCCTATTCGCGCTCGTCGCCCTAGCGGTCACCGCACTTCCCACGGCGTCGTTCGCCGGCACAGACACCGCAGGCAACGTACTTGCGACCGACAATGACGCCAATTCGTCCGGCGTCGAAGGTGACCTGTACTGGGCAGGTCAGGCCCTCAACTTGGACGATGCGTCCATCGGCCGCGACATAATTGCAGCAGGCGAGAGCCTCTCCATCCGCGACTGCACGGTGGGCGGCGCCGTCCGCTTGGCGGCGCGCACCATCGACATTGCCAAGACTACGGTTGATGGCAGCGTGACCGTTGCCGGCCAGCATGTCGTGCTCAATTCCGACAGCACCGCCAACTGTTTCTATGCGATAGGCGAGACGGTTGCCCTGCGCGGCTCTACCAAGTCGGCAGCGCTCGCGGGCGATACGGTGACCATCGATGGCACCGTCGAGGGCGATGTCGAGGTTTGGGCCGACAAGCTCATCCTGGGCAAGAACGCCCACATCACCGGCACCGTGAACGCGCACGTCTCCGAGGACCCCGAGCGCGCCGCGGGAGCCGAGGTCGGTGCCCTCAAGATCGACCGCACCGAAAACGAGGATACTTCCACCGTTAACGATGTCATCGGCGGCATCGTCGCCGCGGCACTCTCGACCTGCTTTGTCGCTCTGCTGCTCGAGCTCGTCTTTCCGCGTGCGACTGCCAGCGCCGCCGGTATGCTCCACCAGCATCCCGCGCCCCTGTGGGTGAGCGGTCTTCTGGGTACGATTGCTGTCGCCCCCGCCGTCCTACTGCTGATTATCTCTATCGCTGGCCTGTCGCTTGCCGGAGCCCTCTTGTGCGGCGTTATCGGCATCGCATTGGTGTCGAGTGCCTTTGCGGGGTGCGCAATCGCCCGCATGGTCGGACACAACCAGAACCGCTACGCCATGGCAGCCGTGGGCGGTATCGCCGCGGGCGTGCTTACGGCAATCCCCCTCGTAGGCGATTTCATCAGCGGCGTGGCCTTTGTCTTCACGCTCGGCTACGTTATCCAGATCATCTGGCGCAACGCCCACCTCAAGTCGCAACAGCCGGCTAATACGCCGGAACTCCCCACCGCTTAGCCGCCAACCACCACAAGGGGGACAGGCACCTTTGTGGTGGTGCAAACGAACCTGTTCCCCTTGGACCAAAAAGGGCGCCGACCATTGCGGTCGACGCCCTTTCTTGTTAGTCGCTATAAAGCCCAGCGCTTATTTGTTGACCTGACCGGCGCGAACGGCGGCCTTCTTGCGGTCGGTGGCGTTGAGCAGACGCTTGCGCAGGCGGATGTTCTTGG
>CAJMMA010000039.1 GCA_905214435.1 uncultured bacterium | reverse complement strand
AGGACATGTATATCGACTGAGGTAGCGTGTCCGCCCCGCTTGCTTGCCCCGCGCCGTGGTACGATTTTTGAGTTTGAAAGTCCCGTCGCGCTCCGGCTGCCCTTGCAGCTTGTCGCGCGGCCGCACGTAAAGGAGCCATCATGGCCGGTATGAACATGCAGCAAATGATGAAGCAGGCTCGCAAGATGCAGGAGCAGCTTGCCGCCGCGCAGGAAAACCTTAAGTCCCAGACCGTCGACGCCTCTGCCGGCGGCGGCATGGTCAAGGTGACCGTTAACGGCGAGATGGAGCTCGTCAACCTCACCATCGACCCCGATGCCCTCGATCCCGAGGACGTCGATATGCTGCAGGACATGATCATGGCTGCCGTCAACGAGGCCGTCCGCGGTGTCAACGAGCTCGCCAACAAGCAGATGGGCGCCATCACCGGCGGCCTCAACATCCCGGGCATGCCGTTCTAAGACACGCATATATATGAGTGCGAATCACAGTCTGCAAAAATTGCTCGATGAGCTGGGCCGTCTGCCGGGCATTGGTCCCAAGTCGGCCCAGCGCATCGCCTATTACCTGCTCGAGGCCGATGCCGAGGAGGCGCGCCGCCTGGCCGAGGCTATCCTGGAGGTTAAGCAGGAGGTTCACTTTTGCAGCCGCTGCTTTAACTACGCCACGGCCGACGAGTGCTCCATCTGCCAGGATTCGATGCGCGATACCACTCGCATTTGCGTGGTGGGCGAGCCGCGCGATGTCCAGGCGATTGAGCGCACGGGCAGCTACCACGGTCTCTACCACGTATTGGGCGGCGTGATCAGTCCCATGGACAAGATTGGTCCCGAGCAGTTGCACATTCGTGAGCTGCTGGCACGCTTGGGCCACGAGGACATCCACGAGGTCATCATCGCCACCAACCCCAATATCGAGGGCGAGACCACGGCGAGCTACCTGGCCCGCACTATCAAGCCGCTGGGCGTTGAGGTATCGCGTCTGGCGAGCGGCCTTCCCGTGGGCGGCGACCTGGAGTATGCCGACGAGCTTACGCTTGGGCGCGCCATCGAGGCCCGTCGCACGATTTAGGTGGCGAGCCTGCTCCTGCCGTATGTCTTCATCGCGACGCACGGGGTAGCCATAATTTCCCCGTGCGACTGTAAGTTTGTTGTGCAACAAAGATGCTTTGTATCCGCTTATCGCATGGATGCTTCCACTCGCATCCTTAATTTGCCCATTCGTTGCGCAACCTTTTGGGTTCGCTGATACACTCAAATATGGATTCGAATGAATGCGCCGCTCCCGAGCGGCGTGTTTTTGTTGGAGGAGAACGCATGCGGCCCGGTGGCACTCAGACAAAGCGCGGCGCCGCGGTGCGCATGCGACGCCGACTGGGCTTGGCGCCGCGGGCGTACGCACTGCTGTCTTGCTCGCTGGTGCTGGTCATAGCTGGCGTTTCTGCCTATGGCATGACCGTGCCGTCCATGATGCAGGCACATGCCGCACGCGAACCGCGCGTGGGGCATGAGGTCAAAAGTGACCTGGGGACCACGACTGGATATGCTTGGGCAAGTGTGGTCGCGCATATTGTGTTTGGCACCGGCGACGCGGACGGCGCCGAGGCCCCGGACAACGAAGTCACGCTTGCCAATGGCAAAACCATCGTGCTCACCAACACCAAGATCATCGATCGGTTGTCCAACAATAGCGTGGCGGCAACGGTGAATAAGGTCGAGCAGCAGAAGGAGCAGGACGCCCAGCAGTCCGGAAAGCCCGGTAGCTCGGATACTTCTGGCTCCGGCTCGGATTCGTCGAGTTCGGGCGGTGGCTCTGGGTCGGGTTCCTCTGCCGGAGGGTCTGGAAACGGCGGCTCGACGGGCGGCAACACTGACAACGATGCAAACTCCGGTGGCCTTTCCGCTGCTGAGGAAGAGAGCATTCACAGCTGGCTTGTGACCAAGTACAACATGCTCGACGGCTATGTTTCTCGTGCCAATGACGTGGTCTCGACCTATAACTCTACGGGAGATCCCAGGCCGTGCGACAGCCTGGTCGGGGAGATGTTTGTCATTCGAGCCGAGTTCGGTCGTCAGACATTCTCGCCCCGGTCAAAGTGGTATCAGCAGTATGCCAATCTGTGGGGCTGTTACACCAACCTATGTCAATGGGTCGGCCATTACGGCGATGATGACGTCGCGCTCGGTAACTTCAACAATAACGTGGCGGCGCTTGCCCTATGATGACCGATCTTGCATCCACCACACCACAATCGCTCGGTCGCGATCCCATGGTCGGCCTGCGCCTGGCGCGTGTCGACGGGTTTGAGCCGGCCATTGCGCTCAGTCAGGACGAACTGCCTGCCTATCTGCGTCGTTTTACGATGCTGTTTGCCGACGATGCCACCATGCGCCGTGGCGGTATCGGCCGCGTGACGCGTGCCGTCAACGCCCAAGGCGAGGCCGTGGCGCTCAAGCAGCTCATCTTGCCGTCGCGCGATGAGTTTGACGACGATGCAACTCACGAGGCACTGGTCGCCAAGTTCAAGGCGGCGTTTCGTGAGGAATATGAATGCCATCGCGCCCTTTCGGGCCTTAAGGGCTTTCCCCGCCTCTATGGCTGGGGCGAGGTCGACGGTGTGCCTGCAATTGTCATGGAATGGGTCGAGGGCGAGACGCTCGCCCGCTTGCGCTCGCGCTTTGCCGTGGACGATGCCGGCCGCCTATCGCCGCTTGTGGCGGCGCGCTTGGGGCGCGACCTGTTCGACCTGCTCTGCCGCATGAGCCTGGTGGGGGAGGGCTTTGTCCATCGCGATATCTCGCCCGCTAATATTATGGTGCGTACGGCGCGCCTGCCGCTTGACCGGCAGCTTGCCGAGGGCACCTTTGACCTGTGCCTGATCGACTTTGGCTCGTCGCTGGCGCTCGAGCCTGCATCGGCCGTGGCCGGTGCCGGCGGCAAGGCATCCTTTACCGAGCGCTATGCCACGCTGCGTCGCGCGACGGTGGCCTACGCTCCGCCCGAGATGCTCACCGACGATATTCCCGACCTGCGCGCTTTGCGTATGTCGCCGGCGATTGACGTCTATGCCGCGGCAAGCACGGTTTACGAGCTCATTGCCGGCGCCGCGCCATACGAAGCCGCGCCGAGCACTCCGGGCACCTCGGGTTCGCGCAAAAAGACGCGCGACATCGCCAGCCCCTACCGTCTCAAGATGGACACGCTGCCCGACTATCCCATTGGTGCCCATGCGCCCGGTTGCGATTTGACTCAGCTGCTTCGTCGTGAGCCCGATGTGGCGCTCGCTGCGGCCGAGCAGGCCCAGCAGCTGGGGCTTGAGCCGGATTCCGAGGAGCTACGCGATGCGCTGGCGTTTGTCGATGCCCAGCTGTTCAACGTGGTGATGGCCTGTCTGTCCAGCCATCAAAAAGATCGTCCCGAGCCGGCGGCGGTCGAGGCGGCGCTCTCGGCGTTTTGTGAACACTATGCGCAAAATGTCGGTCGTTCGCTCCGCGGCGAGCCGCTCACGCCGTGCCCCATGGATGCGTCTGGCCGCGCGGTTCGTCGCGCGCTGATGGTCGGCGCGACGGTCGTCTGTGGCGTGGTTTGGGCTGTGGTCGTGGTTTCGGCCGCGCTGCTGGCGTCGGGCGCTCGCGTGACGGCGACTTTGGGACCGCTCATGTGGTCTGGGTCGCTACCGGGTATTATTGCCGCACTGGCGTTGGCGCTGCCGGGCATAGCCGGCGTTGCCGCGGGGGCACTTGCGCGTGATCGGCGCTCGGGGTTCCTGCAGGGTGTGCTTGCGCTTTCTGCCTGCGAGGTTCCGGTGCTGGTTGTGGCTGCATGTAGCGTATTTTCCCAACGCGCCGTGATGGGCGGCCTTGTTGCCGCTCTGGTTGCAACCTATACGCTTACGTGGTTTTTGCTTGCGATGGGCTTTGCCTTTGAACTTCCCGTTTCGGCACCGCGACGCACAAAAGCCCAGATGGCGACTCCGCTTGCCGGTGGAGCCGCAGCTGCCCGTACTTTTGGCGGACCTGTCGAAGTATCGTCCGATTCTATTTCTACGACCAAGGAGGCCTAGGTCATGGCATCTCAAGTTGAGCTCACCCCATGCGGGGCCATGTTTGACATCTTTAAGCGCGCGGCGCATCTGAGCCATATCGAGCTGTGCGGCTTGGTGCTTTCGTCCCGTCCGCTCGCCGACGGCCGCAGCCCGCAGAGCCGAGCCGCCGATCGCTCTTGGGTTTCCCGCTTTATCGTTCGCGCGCCGGTCGGCACGCTTCAGCAGCGCTACTTTGCCGAATACGGTACCTCGGCTGCGCGTATTATGTCGCAACTGGCCCTGCGCCAGCGCAATCCCATGGACTCCACGGCTGTGATCAATATGGTGTGCGGCCCTGCAGGTGAACCGATGGTACGCGCGCTCGAAGAGTGCCACCAGGACACGAATCTCTATCGCAACGCGCTCGATCGCCTGTCCCAGGCGGCGGAACTCATGCCCGCCGAGCGCGCCGAGGCCGTGCTGGTGCTGTTTGTCGCCGTCGGTTGTTCGGCGGATGTGCGGTCCTCGGTGAACTATGCCATCGACTACGCGCACGCGACCTGTGGCGGAGGCACCTCCACGCCGCGTTCGCTTGGCATGTCGATGACCGCGGGCGAACGCGAACCCGCCCCGGCGCACCCCTTGGGCTTGCTGCGCGTACAAAACAGTTTTGTCGTGAGCGCCCCGCGCTGGATTCAGCCGAGCGAGCAGGGTGTTGAGATTGGCGCGCTGGCCACTGGTGAGGGCGATATTACCGACGTCGGCGACGATGTCTCGGCCCGCCATGCCCATATCTGGTGCGATGCTCAAAATATCTGGCACGTCGAGGACTTGTCGTCCACCAACGGAACCGTGGTGGTAAACGGGGCCACGCGCGTCTGCATTCAGGTCGAGCCCGGCCGTTCTGCCCAACTCAATCCCGGCGACGAGCTCAAGCTCGGCGAATCCACTACCTACGCCATCCTCTTCGGTGCCCTCTAGCCAGTCCCGCCAAATGGCCCCTCCGTCCCCAAGGGATCATTTTTGCTCCCGGCAGTCACCCGAGGTAAACCTTTACCGCCCGCCTATATTTGCCGAAATTACACTTGACGGCGGGGTACAATAAGCCCGCATGCGGATTTCCGTTGCGGGCGCTTCCCATCGCCGGGGCGTGCCCGGGAGCATCCGGCATGCGGTCTTTGCGGCGCTCGGTCATGTGCAAGACGGGCGGTCGGGTCTGTGGGGCGCATCAGTTGCCCCTCGCCTCGGCATGTCTTCTCTCCACGCCATGTACCTGCTGCTGAGCCTGCCTGCCAGATGATTGGAAGCAACAGCGTAAATCCCATCACGCCAACATCCCGGCGATCGCCGGGGCCTGTATACCTATATGAGAGGAGAGGGGTATATGGCGCGTAAGTTTAAGTCTATGGACGGCAACGAGGCGGCCGCATATGTTTCGTATGCGTACACCGAGGTAGCGGGAATCTATCCCATTACGCCGTCCAGCCCGATGGCCGACCATGTCGACCAGTGGGCGGCCCAGGGTCGCAAGAATATCTTCGGCACCCCGGTCAAGGTCGTCGAGATGGAGTCCGAGGCAGGTGCAGCCGGTACCGTTCACGGTTCGCTGGGCGCCGGTGCTCTGACCACCACCTACACGGCTTCTCAGGGTCTGCTCCTGATGATCCCGAACATGTACAAGATCGCGGGCGAGCAGCTCCCGGGCGTCTTCCACGTCTCCGCGCGTTGCGTCGCTTCCCACGCCCTGAACATTTTTGGCGATCACTCCGATGTCATGGCCTGTCGTCAGACCGGCTTCGCCATGCTCGCCGAGGGCAACGTCCAGGAGGTCATGGACCTCTCGCCGGTGGCTCACCTTGCCGCCATCGAGGGCAAGACCCCGTTCCTTAACTTCTTCGACGGCTTCCGCACCAGCCACGAGATCCAGAAGGTCGCCATGTGGGACTACAAGGATCTTGCCGAGATGTGCGACATGGACGCCGTCCAGGCTTTCCGCGACCATGCGCTCAACCCTGAGCACCCGCACACCCGCGGCAGCCATGAGAACGGCGATATCTTCTTCCAGAACCGTGAGGCCTGCAACAAGGTCTACGACGAGCTTCCCGCCGTCGTCGAGGGCTACATGAAGAAGATCAACGAGAAGCTCGGCACCGATTACGGCCTGTTCAACTACTACGGCGCTCCCGATGCCGACCGCGTCGTCGTGTGCATGGGCTCTTTCTGCGACGTGCTCGAGGAAGTCATCGACTACCTCAACGCTCACGGCGAGAAGGTCGGCCTGGTCAAGGTTCGTCTGTTCCGTCCGTTCTCCATCAAGCACTTCGTCGACGTTCTCCCCGAGACCGTCCAGAAGATCGCCGTCATGGACCGTACCAAGGAGCCGGGTTCCATCGGCGAGCCGCTCTACCAGGACGTCGTCTCCGCTCTCTACGAGGCTGGCAAGACGGGCATCAAGGTTGTCGGCGGCCGTTATGGTCTGGGCAGCAAGGACACGCCTCCCGCGTCCGCGTTCGCTGTCTTCGAGGAGCTCAAGAAGGACGAGCCCAAGCGTGAGTTCACCATCGGCATTGTCGATGACGTGACCAACCTGAGCCTGCCCGAGGCCGAGGATGCGCCCAACACCGCAGCCCCCGGCACCATCGAGTGCAAGTTCTGGGGTCTGGGTGGCGACGGTACCGTCGGCGCCAACAAGAACTCGATCAAGATCATCGGCGACCACACCGACAAGTACGTCCAGGCCTACTTCCAGTACGACTCCAAGAAGACCGGCGGCGTCACCGTCTCGCACCTGCGCTTTGGTGATTCCCCGATCCGTTCGCCGTACTACGTGACCAAGGCCGATTTTGTCGCCTGCCACAACCCCAGCTACATCGTTAAGGGCTTCAAGATGGTCCGCGACGTCAAGCCGGGCGGCACCTTCCTGGTCAACTGCCAGTGGAGCGACGAGGAGTTCGCCGAGCACATGCCCGCCGTGGCCAAGCGCTACATCGCGAACAACAACGTCAACGTCTACCTGATCGACGCTATCGACCTGGCCGCTAAGGTCGGCATGGGCAAGCGCACCAACACGGTGCTCCAGTCCGCCTTCTTCGCGCTGGCCAAGGTCCTGCCCGCCGAGGACGCCCTGCAGTACATGAAGGACGCGGCTACCAAGTCCTACATGAAGAAGGGCCAGGCCATCGTCGACGCCAACCACAAGGCCATCGATGCCGGCGCTACCGCCTTCCGTAAGTTCGAGGTTCCGGCCGACTGGGCTACCGCCGAGGATGCCGCCCCCGTCGAGCTCTCCGAGGAGACCAAGTCCGCTATCGCCCAGCAGGTCAAGAACCTGCTCGAGCCCATCGATCGCATGGACGGCGACAGCCTGCCTGTTTCCGCCTTCGTCGATTGCGCCGACGGCCAGTTTGAGCTGGGCGCCTCCGCATACGAGAAGCGCGGCGTCGCCGTGGTCGTTCCTCACTGGGACGAGACCAAGTGCATCCAGTGCAACCAGTGCGCCTATGTGTGCCCGCATGCCACCATCCGTCCGTTCGCGATGACCGAGGACGAGGCTGCAGCCGCGCCCGAGGCTACCCGCACGCTCGACGCTATGGGCCCCAAGGCCAAGGGCATGAAGTTCACCATGGCCGTGTCCCCGCTCGACTGCATGGGCTGCACCAACTGCGTCAAGGTCTGCCCCAAGGGCGCCCTCGAGATGGTTCCCACCGAGCAGGAGATGGACCAGCAGCCCGTTTGGGACTACATGGTCGAGAACGTCTCCGAGAAGAAGGAGCTCATCGCGGCCAACGTCAAGGGCAGCCAGTTTAAGCAGCCTTACCTGGAGTTCTCTGGCTCCTGCGCCGGCTGCGCCGAGACCGCCTATGCACGTCTGGTGACCCAGGTCGCCGGCGACCGCATGTTCATTTCCAACGCCACCGGCTGCTCCTCCATTTGGGGCAACCCCGCTGCCACCGCTCCTTACTGCAAGGACAAGGACGGTCACGGCCCGGCGTGGAACAACTCCCTGTTCGAGGATAATGCCGAGCATGGTCTGGGCATGGCCGTTGGCTATGAGGCCGTTCAGCACAAGCTGATCGCCGCTACCCAGGAGATCATCGCCTCCGATGGTCCGTCCGATGAGCTCAAGGCCGCCGGCCAGGCTTGGATCGACTCCGTCAACGACGCCGAGGCCTCCAAGACCGCTGCCGCTGCCTACGTTGCCGAGCTTGAGAAGTGCGGCTGCGACGCTTCCAAGGCGATCCTCGCCGACAAGGCTTACCTCACCAAGAAGTCCTTCTGGATCTTCGGCGGCGACGGCTGGGCCTACGACATCGGCTTCGGTGGCTTGGACCACGTCCTGGCTTCCGGCCACAACGTCAACGTCTTCGTCTTCGACACCGAGGTTTACTCCAACACCGGTGGTCAGGCCTCCAAGGCCTCGAACCTGGGCCAGGTCGCTCAGTTCGCCGCTGCCGGTAAGGTGACCAAGAAGAAGTCTCTGGCCGAGATTGCCATGAGCTACGGCTACGTCTACGTGGCACAGGTTGCCATGGGCGCCAACCCGGCTCAGACCCTCAAGGCCATCCACGAGGCCGAGGCCTACGACGGCCCGTCCCTCATCATCGGCTACAGCCCCTGCGAGATGCACTCCATCAAGAAGGGCGGCATGCAGAACTGCCAGGCCGAGATGAAGAAGGCTGTCGAGTGCGGTTACTGGAACCTCTTCCGCTTCAACCCCGAGGCTGCTGCCGGCAAGAAGTTCTCGCTCGATTCCAAGGAGCCCGCGGGCGGTTACCAGGAGTTCCTGATGAACGAGGCCCGTTACGCTTCGCTGACGCGTTCCTTCCCCGAGCGCGCCGAGGAGCTCTTCAAGGAGAACGAGCAGGCCGCCATGGACCGCTACGCTCACCTGCTGAAGCTCAAGACGGTGTACAACGAGGCCTAGGTCTCTCACCGCAGGATCTGAGGGCTGACCTTCGCGGACGTCCTCGGACATGAAAGAACCCCCGCTGCACACTTTGTGCGGCGGGGGTTCTTTCGTCCAGTGCGGAATGTCCGCGAAGGTCAGCCCTCAGATCCTGCTACGACTACGTCCTCGGATTGTGGGGCTGCATGAGGGACGTGGTTGTGGGGGCCTTTTGTCTCCGTCGCTGTTTCGCGGCGCGGCCGCGAAACCACGCGTTACTTTGGTTATGGAGGGGGCTTGGTTGTTGGTTCAGATGATCTAGAGAGATATGGGTGCAAATGAGAAATCGTTGTTGGGGTCGTCCTTTTCCATAAACTCATCGAGGCAGAATGTCATATAGATTGGAACGTACAGGATCTTGCCCTCTTCGCTAAGGTTTTCGTGGCTCAGCACAACGGCCTCGGGAATCTTGTACTCGCCCACACTCATCAGGCGATCGAGGGCCGCATGTGCTCGAACTTTCTTGCCCGATTTGACTTCGATTGGGACAACATGTCCGCGGGTGCCTTCGACCACAAAGTCAACTTCACCGACTTCACGCGTCTGGTAGTACCACGTATCTGCTCCG
Source organism: uncultured bacterium (assembly GCA_905214435.1). GTDB lineage: Bacteria > Actinomycetota > Coriobacteriia > Coriobacteriales > Coriobacteriaceae > Collinsella. The sequence continues at coordinate 8,989 of CAJMMA010000039.1, read as the reverse complement.
AGGGCAACGAGTTCCTGCGCGACCACGTTCTCATAGAGGCCGCCGAGGTTGGGGGTTTTCATGTCAAGGTAGACGGCGCGTGCCGTGCTGCCGGGATATCGCGATGCGAGCATTCCTGTATCGGACTCGTATAGTTTGAAGGCGGTCGCCTTCTCTGTCCTCTTAAGAGGACTCCGTGCCTCCGTCGCCTGGGCGACCATCAAACCGACGCCTGCGTTAACAAGCCATAGGAAATCTTGCTTGTATTTTTGAAGACGAGCTCCCTCGCCTAGAGACGAGACGATAAAGCGATGGGACTCCGCCTCAAGCTGAACGGGAATTTGCTCGAAAATGGAGCGAACGTTAAACGCTCGAGTCGATGCATATTTAGAGATATCGCTTTTGTACTGATCGACTAGCTGAATTTGAAGCTCACGCGTTCTCACGAGCGAATAGCCCGAATCGATATAGTTCTGAACGACCTCTGGCATGCCGCCGCAAACGATATAGGCTCTAAAGTTTTTGAGCATCGCCTCATGAATATAGTTTTCGACGGGACGTCTCTCGACAAGGCAGCTGCGAATGTCTGCAAGCACATTCTCGCTGATGCTGTTTGCCCAACAGAACTCTTCAAAATCCATCGGTCGCATAACAATGTGCTCGACATACCCCACCGGAAAAGAAGAGATCCCCTTAAACTCAGTCCCAAGCATAGACCCCGAGAAGACATAGCTAAAGCGTCCGTCCTCGACCAGCGCCTTCATAAGTGTAACGATCTGCGGATACTCCTGAATCTCATCGACGAAGATAAGCGTGTCTCCTTCAACAAGCGGTGTATCCGCAAGAAGGGCCACGCGGTTGATAAAGTCAACGGAGTTCTTAGCGCCAACAAGTACATCCCTTGCCTCGGCATCGAGCAGCAGATTGACCTCAAAATACGAAGCGTAGTTGTCTTTACCAAATGCGCGAATTGCATAGCTCTTGCCAATCTGACGCGCACCGGTAACAAGCAACGCTTTATCGGAGTCGTTCTTCCAGCTCAAAAGCCTGTCAGTGACCTTACGGCGTAGCATTAAAACACCTCATTGACAAAAATTGGCAAATAGATTTGCCCCTAATCATACAAAAATTGGCAAATAGATTTGACCTAAATCCTACAAAAATTTACAGATAGCAAAGATTCGCTTAGGTCTCAAAGCCATCGAGTCGGCGCGGTGCCATGCGAAAACGCTGGGGACGCCGTTAGCGTTCTCGGCTGCTTGGGCGGGCAGGAGCGAAAGGGCATCAGCGGCGTTCATGCAATACCCGACGGTAAAGTTCTATATTGCAAACTCACAGTCGCTTGCTGCGGGGTGAAGCGCGATCGGCTATCCCTTATGTTGGATGAAAAGCCCCATGTTTTTGCAGGGGTGCATACTCGTCAAATTAATGTATAGAATCGCGTATAGTGCGAGTAAGATATTGCGCTGTCCGTTTTGTGTTTAGCAAAGATATAGTTTGCATAATCTGGTCTAATCCCTGCTCTATTTAAATAAAGTTGCACGTAAATGGCGTAGATATGCCTGAACTGGGCTTCTTTACGCTGAGCGGGTAAAATCGACCGTTCGCCGCTTAGGTATTTTCAAAATGAATAAAATGAGCGATAAAGAGAATATAAACCTTAATAAACTCGCGTATCGCACGGACGCGGGTTATTAATGGGTTGTAGGCCTTTTACAGAAAGGATTCCAGCAATGTCTAAGCCTCTTGGCAAGCCCGATCGTATTGTCGTCGCCCTCGGCGGCAACGCCCTCGGCAACAACCCCGTCGAGCAGATCGAGGCCGTGAGCAACACCGCCCACGCGCTCCTCGGCCTCATCGAGCAGGGCAACGAGATCATCATCACCCACGGCAACGGCCCGCAGGTCGGCATGATCCAGAACGCCTTCGCCGCCGCCCACGACGCCATCGGCACCCCCGAGATGCCGCTGCCCGAGTGCGGCGCCATGTCCCAGGGCTACATCGGCTACCACCTGCAGCAGGGCATCGGCCGCGAGATGCACAAGCGCTATAAGCGCTGGCACGCCGCCACCGTCGTCACCCAGATCGAGTGCGATCCCGACGATCCCGCGTTCAAGAACCCGACCAAGCCGATCGGCCCCTTCTACACCGAGGAGCAGGCCAAGGAGTTCATGGCCGAGGACCCCTCCAAGGTCTTCGTCGAGGACTCCGGCCGCGGCTGGCGTCGCGTCGTCGCCTCCCCCGATCCCAAGAAGATCGTCGAGGCCGACTCCATCCTCAACCTGCTCGACAACGAGTTCATCGTCATCGCCTGCGGTGGCGGCGGCATCCCCGTCGTCCGCGACTACGAGAACAAGGGCTGCTACAAGGGCGTTCCCGCCGTCATCGACAAGGACCTGGGCGGCGAGCTGCTGGCCGAGGACTGCGACGCCGACGTCCTGTTCCTGCTGACCGCCGTCGAGCATGTCGCCATCAACTTCGGCAAGCCCAACCAGGAGGAGCTCGAGGACCTCACCGCCGACGAGGCCGAGCGCCTGGCCGACGAGGGCCAGTTCGGCAAGGGCTCCATGGAGCCCAAGGTCCGCGCCGCCATCAAGTTCGCCCGCTCCCGCAAGGGCCGCACCTGCATCATCGGCGCCCTGGACAAGGCCGCCGAGACCATGGCCGGCCTCTCCGGTACCCGCATCCACGAGTAGCCTCTACTCTGTTGCCTCTCCCGTGGGCGCCAGGTAGGACGCCCACAAACTAGCCTCTCTTCACGAGCCCCGCGGTCCGCTCCGACTGCGGGGCTTTTGCTGTTGAGGTGACTGTTCATGGGTGGTCATTGGGGACAGACTTAAATGAGTGGTCGCCCAATGACTACTCATTTAAGTCTGTCCCCAATGACAAGATCCGATCCAATTAGATGCTCAGGTCATGGGATGCCTGAAACCAGACGATGACTCCGAGAATCCTGATTCGGCGTTTGTCCAGCACAATATCCGGTTCCGATGTGCGATATGAGTAGGATGACAGCATCACTGTGTTCGTGCCGGTGCTATACCGCCGTATGACCACTCTGGAATTATCGGACAAGGCGAGGACGGAGCATCCGTTCCAGGGCTTCAGGTTGGGGTCCACTAGGAGAAAGGATCCCATCGGATAGCATTTGGACATGGCAGATGTGTCCATTTGAACAAAGAAACACCCACGATGTTTTTTGAATACGGATGAGGGGAGCGCCGTTGTTCCGGTCTGCTTAAGTCCTGTTCTGCCTCCATTCATCTGGATTTTAAATACATCGCAAAGGGAGTCAGTAGCAGTTTCCTTGGAATTCGGCTTCCGTCCTCCGTGGTCGAGCTTTGCGGCAAGCCCTGCGGTTTCTGATGCGAGGTCGTCAAGCTGCAGATTGAATTTCGAAACGATCTTGAGCAGTGTCGACCGGCGGATGGCATAGCGGTCCTTTTCCCAACGGCATACCGTTTCTTTGGAGACGCCGACGAGTGCCGCGAACTCCTCCTGCGTGAGCTGGTCGCGCTTGCGAAGCGCCTTTATGTTTTGACCCGTTCCCATGTTATGAAGCGCGGACGAGGGGAAGGCAGAGGCAGTTGGGGCCGCCAAAGCCGTTTGTCAGCTCGAAGATGGAGATGGGAACAAGTTCAATACCGGCCTGCTCCAGTGCCTTGTTCGTCTCGGTGTTCTCTTCGTATACGCAGACCTTGCCGGGCTCCAGGCAAAGCGTGCTTATAGCATTGTTGGTTCTTTCGACCTCTGCCGCTCCGGGATTTGAGCCGCCGCAAGGGATAAATTGCGGTGAACTTAAACCCAGGGCTAATCCCAGCGCTTCTTTTAGTCCGCCTTCGACATGACGCGCCCGGGTTGTCCTTTCCGATCTGCCTCGTGTAATGCAGTAGACCCGCGCTTGGTCCAGGAGCTCCCGGTCAATGAGGAATGTCTCATAGTTAACACGAGCAAAGTATGTGTCGAGATGAATGCAGAGATCATCGTAGGGAACCTCAATGGCCCATACGGACTCAATAGTCGAGTTCTCGTCCCAGAGCAAGTTGTTCGCTAGGGTGTCTATAGCTGCTGGCTCGGTTCGTTGAGAGATGCCAACGGCTACATTTTCGCTGTTGAGGTTGTGAAGGTCGCCGCCTTCAATGTGGTAAGTCGATTCATGCTTGAAGAACTGAGGAGTCTCGCGGAAATCCGGATGATAGTTAAAAATCGTTTTATAGGCGATAACCTCACGGTTGCGCTCTGGCCAGTACATATGGTTGAGCGTGACACCTTCGCCGATGACGCTTGCTGGATCGCGCGTAAACCACATGGTGTTAAGGGGGGCTATGAGAAGGTCGTCGGGTGAGTATGCGTCTCCCGTCAGCTTTGAGAGGCTGAACACCTCCTTGTTCGTGTCGAAGACCTGGGAGTAGCGAACGCCGTTGACGGCTGCCTGGACCAGGTCGCGGGAACCTTCGATATGCTCAAGATACTCGCGAATGGCGGACTCGAGCTCCATGCCCCTCGCGCCGCATTCTGAAATGTAGCTATCGATAAAAGAGCGACGCGCTTGCTCTGTCGCATCAAGGGCTTCGGTAAGAAGGTTCTCGAGATAGAGAATCTCTACTCCTTCGTGCTCGAGCATTGCCGAGTAAGCATGATGCTCCCCAAGAGCCTTTTCAAGATCAAATGAATTGCTAGAAGGGCGTAGCGTAAAGACTTGATTGAACTGGCCGTCGGGGTAGTTGCGCGTTTCGGGGCCGGGGCAGTGCAGCAGGACCCTTTTTAGCTTTCCTATTTCGTTTTGAACATGCAATGCGGACATGTGACCTCGCTTTGGCGATGAGTATTGATCGCTTCCATAGTGTCACATTAGAAGCTTGTTTCAATTTACATCATGTTTGCCACAGGAGAATGGCACGACCCAAGTAAATAAGTGACGTTAAACATCTATCAAAAGTGATAATTGATGAATTACGTCAATCTAAAGTCCGTTTACGGGTCGATGCGCTTCGCTGGCGGGCGAAGAGACGGAAGGGTGTTTTGCGCGATGACACAATGGCTTTGCCGACAACGAAAAACCCCTGAATTAAGGAGGAGAGATGGCAGAGACAGAAAAGAAGCGCACTCTTCGAGTCCCGCACGTGTACACCATCATTCTCGTCTTGATGGCCGTATTTGCCGTTCTGACCTGGGTCGTGCCTTCGGGTTCGTTTGAGCGCCAGGAGGTTAACGGTCGCGAGGTAACGGTCTCGGGCACCTATGAGCCTGTCGATAAGGTCTATACGGACGAGGACGGCAACGAGGTCGATCTTCGCCAAGGCATCTTCGAAGTACTTGAGGCCCCTGCGATCGGCATCCAGCAAGCGGTCGAGGTCGTTGCATTCATTATGATCGTGGGAGGTTCCTTCCAGGTCATCACGGCGACCGGAGCCATCACGAGCGGCGTCGCCCGAGTGGTGAAGAAGTTCAAGAGCAAGGACGTCCTCATCATTCCGATCCTAATGGTGCTTTTTGCCTTGGGCGGCAGCACCTTTGGTATGGCAGAGGAGACGCTTCCGTTCTTTGCGATTCTTATGCCGATCATGATGGCCATGGGCTTCGACTCAATTACAGCGTTCATGACGGTGTTTGTGGGTGCCCGTATCGGATACATCGCATCTGCCGTAAACCCGTTCAACGTCCTGATTTCCCAGGGCATCCTCGGTATCCAGGGCAACCCCCAGCTTTGGTTGCGTACTATCGCCCTTGTCGTGCTCACTGCAGTTGCCATCGCATGGGTTGTGATGTATGCCCTCAAGGTTAAGAAGAATCCCGAGGCATCCCCAGCTTTCCACGATGATATCGAGAAGCGCAAAGAGTTTGGTGCGGACGAGAATCTCCTCGATAGCGAGTTCACCGGTAGGCAGAAAGCCGTTATGGTTATTTTCGTGCTTGGACTTGCCGCCATCATTTGGGGTCTGGTGGCCCAGGGCTGGTACATGAACGAAATCTCTGCGATTTTCTTGGCCATGGCCCTTCTTTCGGGTGTTGTTTCCGGGATGAATGAGAAGGAGATCGCTGGCGAGTTCGTTAAGGGAATTGCAGACTTCGCGTTCTCTGCCATCGTTGTTGGCCTCGCCCGCGGAATCCTCGTAATCGCCAATGACGGCCTCATCATCGATACGATTCTCAACACGCTCGCCACGGCTCTCTCTGGAGTTCCGGCAGTTATCTTTACGAGCATTCTCTACGTCGTGGATAACCTTCTGTCGATCCTCGTTCCGAGCTCCTCGGGCATCGCTGCTCTTACGATTCCCATTTTCGGCCCGCTTGTTGAGCTGATGGGCTTAAACCCCGAGGCTGCAGTTACCGGCCTTTCCATGGGCAGTGCTGCCATGTCTCTCATTTCGCCGACAAGCGCGATGCTCGTTGCCGGTCTTGGCGTCTGTAAGATTCCGCTTGGCCAGTGGTGGAAGGTCGCTTGGAAATTCTTCCTGGTCGTAAGCGTTATCTGCATGGCATTCACTGCGGTTTCGGGTCTTATCCCCCTGCCGTAAATGCAAAACCCCACATACAAGTTGTGAGAAAGAAGGATAGAGATGAACAAAGGACTGAACGTTCATAGCGAGATTGGCGCCCTCAAGAAGGTGTGCGTCCATCGCCCCGGTATGGATCTTGTAAACATGAAGGCGGAGGATTTCGACCGCGTTTGGATTCACGACGCGTTCTATCTGGACTATGCCCAGAAAGAGCACGATCAGTTTACCGGCCTTCTTCGCGGCGCTGGCGCCGAGGTCGTCTATATGGAAGAGCTGCTCGCTGAGACGTTTGACAAAGTCGAGGGCACTCGCGCAGAGTTCATGACGAAGTTCATGGGTGAGTCCGGCATCTCCAACGCGGCCCTTCGCCAGGCCGTTGTCGAGAAGCTTGATTCGATTAAGGACAACAAGGAGTTTGTCCTTGCTGCCATGGGCGGCCTCTACGTTCGCGACCTCGAGATCCCCAAGGTTGGCGGTTCTCTTGCCAGTATGGACGGCGAGGAGTTAAAGGCTGACGATATGGTGCTGTTCCCCATGCCGGCCTCGTATTTCTCCCGTGACCCTCTGGCTGTCGTGGGCAAGGGCGCTACCATGAACCGCATGTACTGGAATCAGCGCAACCGCGAGGTAATCTTCTACGAAACGGTGCTGCGCAACCATCCCGATTACGCCGGTAGCCCCATCTGGTACGACCACAACAGCGAGTGGCATATCGAGGGCGGCGATATCCTCAACATCAACGCCAAGACGCTCGCCATCGGTATTTCCGAGCGCACCCAGACTGCGGCCATCGATGAGCTCGCCAAGAATATGTTCTGGGGTTCCGATGAGGCCGAGATCGAGAACATCTATGCCATCAAGATCCCGCACGGCTACGCCTACATGCACCTCGACACCGTCTGCACGCAGGTCGATCGCGATAAGTTCACGGTCTATCCCGGCATCTACCAGACGCTTCGTGCCTACCGCCTGACCAAGGGCGATTCGGAGGGGGAGGTGCATATCGAGGAGCTCGAGGGCACCCTGCAGCATATTCTCGAGCTTGCGACGGGTATGGACCACATCACCATGATTGAGTGCGGTGGTGGCGATCCGATCGAGGCTTCTCGTGAGCAGTGGAACGATGGTTCCAACACTCTTGCGGTCGCACCGGGCAAGGTCTGCGTGTATGAGCGCAACGTTGTCACCAACGATGCTCTTTACAAGGCCGGCGTCGAGCTGCTCGTCGCCCCCTCCGAGGAGCTTTCTCGCGGTCGCGGCGGCCCGCGCTGCATGACCATGCCGTTCTGGCGTGAGGAAATCTAGTCAGCGTTAGCGTATCTGGGCGGCGCGTGTGCGTCTGCGCCGCCCATCCCTCCTTGTGTGTTCCAACAACCGAAAGGACTCAAATCATGGCTCTTAATCTTTCTGGTCGAAGCGTTCTTACCCTGCTTGACTTTACGTCCGAGGAAATCGAGTACATGCTCGACCTCTCAAAGAACTTCAAGGATATGAAGCGCGCCGGTTATCCGCACCGCTTTCTCGAGGGCAAGAACATTGTCCTGCTGTTTGAGAAGACCTCCACGCGCACGCGCTGTGCCTTCGAGGTCGGCGGTATGGACCTGGGTATGGGCGTGACCTACCTCGACCCCGGCTCGTCGCAGATGGGCAAGAAAGAGTCCATCGAGGATACCGCCCGCGTGCTCGGTCGCATGTATGACGGTATTGAGTATCGCGGCTCCGACCAGTCGATCGTCGAGGAGCTTGCCGCCAAGGCTGGCGTTCCCGTCTGGAACGGTCTGACCAACGAGTACCATCCCACCCAGGCCCTTGCCGACATTCTTACCATGCGTGAGGAGTTTGGCGACACGCGCGGCATGAAGCTCACCTATATGGGCAAGGAGCAGGGCAACGTCAGCGACTCCCTGATGGTTATCTGCGCCAAGCTCGGCATTAACTTCTGCTCCTGCGGACCCAAGGGCGATGTCGAGGGCGCCACGCACTTCGATCCCGAGCTTCTTGAGCGCTGCCAGGAGATCGCCGCTCAGAATGGCTGCACGATCCAGCTCACTGAGGATATCGACGAGGGCGTCAAGGATGCAGACGTGATCTATACGGACGTTTGGGTCGGTATGGGCCAGGCTGAGGAGCTGTGGAAGAGCCGAATCGATCTTCTCTCTCCCTATCGAGTAACGCCCGAGGTCATGGCCAAGGCAAACCCCGGCGCCATCTTTATGCACTGCCTGCCGAGCTTCCACGATACGCAGACCACCATCGGCGCCGAGATTGCCGAGAAGTTCGGCGTGACCGAGATGGAGGTTTCCGACGAGGTCTTTGAGAGCGCGCAGTCTCGTGTGTTCCAGGAGGCCGAGAACCGCATGCATACCATTAAGGCCATGATGTACGCGACGCTTCGCTAGTAGCTGGGAAGTGAACGAATACTATGAGTAAACCGTACGGTAAGCCCGACCGCATCGTCGTCGCCCTCGGCGGCAACGCCCTCGGCAACAACCCCGTCGAGCAGATCGAGG
>CAJMMA010000038.1 GCA_905214435.1 uncultured bacterium | reverse complement strand
GGTGCCCTACCGGGAGTAGCCCCGACGGTTGACAAAACTATAGGAACACCCAACTGCCAAGCAATGGAGATGCCGCAGGTAGAGCACGGACAGCGAGCGCCGTCCAGGGCGAACAAGTTGGCATGAAAAAGGCAAGGCATAGACCTTCTGGTCATGCCTTGCCTTTTGAATGACAAATTGTCGCCCTGGGCGGCGCGCAGCGTCGATCCGGTACGCGGTTTGGTAAAACCGCGTAACTCCTAGCTTTCGATATAGTCCTTGAGCTTGCTGCTGCGGCTCGGGTGGCGGAGCTTGGCCAGGGTCTTGGACTCGATCTGGCGGATGCGCTCGCGCGTGACGCCAAACTCGCGGCCGACCTCCTCGAGCGTGCGGGGATGTCCGTCGACAAGGCCAAAGCGCAACTCGATAACCTTGCGCTCACGATCGGCAAGCGAATCGAGCACCTGGGTGAGCTGCTCCTGCAACATGGAGAAGCTGGCGGCATCGGGTGGAACGATGGCCTGGGAATCCTCGATGAAGTCGCCCAGCTGAGAATCCTCTTCCTCGCCGATGGGAGTCTCGAGCGACACGGGCTCCTGCGAGATCTTCTGGATCTCGCGGACGCGGTCGGCGCTCATGTCCATCTCGGCACCGATCTCCTCGGGGGTCGGGTCGCGACCCAGATCCTGAAGGAGCTGGCGCTGCACGCGGACGAGCTTGTTGATAGTCTCGACCATATGCACGGGAATACGGATGGTACGGGCCTGGTCGGCGATAGCGCGCGTAATGGCCTGACGGATCCACCACGTGGCGTACGTGGAGAACTTGAAGCCCTTCTGGTAGTCGAACTTCTCGACGGCGCGAATCAGACCGAGGTTGCCTTCCTGGATCAGGTCAAGGAACAGCATGCCGCGGCCAACATAGCGCTTGGCGATGGAGACAACCAGACGCAGGTTTGCGCTGATGAGCGCCTGCTTGGCTTCGAGGCCAACGTTCTCAATGCGCGTAAGACGACGCATCTCGGCACGCGTGAGCTCGAGCTCACCGGCATCGGCAGCCTCGAGCTTCTCGGTAGCCTCAAGACCGGCCTCGATCTTCATGGCCAGATCGACCTCTTCGGAGGCGGTCAGCAGGTCGACCTTGCCGATCTCCTTGAGGTACATACGAACCGGATCGCCGGTCAGCATCACCGTGGAGGCATCGATGCCACGCACGCGGGAGCGTGAACGGGACGTGCGCACGGTGCGCTTCTTCTTGCTCTTGGAAGAACCCATCTCGGCATCGGCCTGACGGGCCATCTTGAGCTCGTGATCGTCGAGCGAGCCGGAATCGTGCTCGTCGTCGTCATCGAAATCGTCGGTATCGGTATCGTTATCGTCATCGTCGACGTCCATGGGGGCGTCGTCGTTACCGCTCGCGGAGATAATCTGGATGCCGCTGTTGCGCAGCGCGGAATACACCGCGTTGAGCTGCTCGTCAGATACATCGATATCCTTCAGGGCGACCTGAATCTCGTCCTCGGTTACCGAAGTCCTGTTTGAGCCGTTGCCCATGAGCTTTGCAACGTAGGATTCCAGCCCAGTACCCGTGCTCTCACTCTTATTTGGCACAGATTCTCCCTTCATAGTCCACAGGACTCATTACTTTAGCACACACATTGACGTCTATACCCAAAATTCAGACTGGATATAGGCGCAAATACGCTGGCTGACCACAACATCTAGGCCTGGTCGGCGCCCGCCGTCTCCAAACCGATCAAACGGAACGGGTCAGCCACGCCACCAATCGACTTTTGAAGCTCGCGCTGACGCTGAGAATCTTTCATCGCCTGCATCGTCAGCACGCGGCGCGCCTCATCGTCGAGCGACCGATCTTGACGTAGCTTGGCCTGTGCGGCGCGCATGCGGCGCTTGATAGTGTAGAGCTCGAGGGTATCGAGCATAAACACAATGTTCGTCTCGGTGGGGTGCTTGCTCGTCAACGAAATGCGCCCGGCGCTGACAAGCGACGCTGCCTCGGGGCACACCGCGCGCGCCGCATCCATGCACGCCGTGGGGTCGGTGCCCGGCGGCGTCGCGAGCACGGCCCACGCGATGGACTCGTGGCGCGGATCCACCCACTCGATCGAGCAGATGCGGTCGGCATACGTGCGGAACAGGTCGGGGTAGCTCGTGAGCATGGTCAGCAGCTCACGCTCCCCTGCCAAGGACTTACGCTCAAGATCAGTAAGAACCATCGGCGCCGCCGCAGCCGGAGCGCCCGAACCATCAGTCACAGGTGCAGCACCCATACCATCAGGCACGTCGATCGGCGGCAGGTCGTCGACGACCTCCACGGGCGCGGCACCGTAGGCATCGAGCGGGACATAGTCGTACGGCTCTTCCTCGACCGGCGCCGCTACTGCCGGCGTCGCGCCCGACGCCCAAGCACCGCGACCGGCATCGCGAGAACCCGACGCCCGACCGCCCGCGCTACCGGACCGCTCAGCCTGCGCCCGCTGGCGCTCATAGTTCTGTTCGCGGCGGCGCTCGGCATCCTCGCGCTTGGCGACATCGCGAAACACACGGCCCGAGCTCGCACGAACTGTCTCCAGATCCAAACCCAACAGGTCGGCAATTTGAATAAAGTACGTGTCGATCATATAGCTGTCGCGCAGCGGATAGATAAGCGTCAGCGCATCCTCCAGCGCCTTGGCGCGACCGCCCGGCGTGGAGATGTCGCTCGACTCCTGAAGCGAACGGTACACGAAGTCCATGAGCGGCTCCGCGGCGTCAATGCGTTTCTGCAGCTCCCCTCCGCCGTGCGCCGTGATGAACTCCATGGGATCGTTACCGTCGGGCAGTACCACGCAGCGCAGGTCCATAGAATCCTGCTCGATAAACTGAATCGCACGGCGAGCGGCCTTTTGACCGGCAGCATCGCCGTCAAACATATACACGATGCGCTTGGCAAAGCGGGTGAGCGTCTTGACGTGATGCTCCGTGAGCGCGGTGCCCAGCGTGGCGACAACGTTTTTAATCCCCGCTTCCCAACAGGCGATGCAGTCGGTATAGCCCTCCACCACGATGGCGGTATCCTGCGCGACGATAAACTCCTTGGCCCAATTAAAGCCGTAGAGGTTTCGCTTTTTATGAAACACGCTCGTTTCGGCGGTATTGAGGTACTTGGGTTGGCCGTCACCCATGATGCGACCACCAAAGGCAATGTTGTGACCCTGCTCGTCAAAGATGGGGAACATCACGCGGTCGTAGAAGCGGTCGGCAAGCTGCCCGCGCCCGCGGCTCACGGCAACGTTGGCATCGATCATCTCCTGCGGGGTAAAACCCGCCTGGGACAGGTGCGACACCAGCGCGTTGCGGCCAGGCGCAAAGCCCAGGCAGTAGCGGCGGCAGACGTCGCCACCCATGCCGCGGCTGGCAAAGTACTCGCGCGGACGGCCGTCCTTACCGCGCATAAGCATGGTGTGGTAGAACTGGGCGGCCTCGGCGCACAGATCGTAGATTCGGGCACGCTTGGTACCGCGCTCGCGGCGATCTCCGGTGTCATGCAGCTCAATACCCGCGCGATCGGCCAAATATCGGATTGACTCGGGAAAGCTCAGGTTCTCGCGCTTCATGATATAGGTGAAGACATCGCCGCCTTCGCCGCAGCCAAAGCAATGCCACACCTGCGTGGCAGGGATTATGTGGAAGGACGGCGTCTTTTCGCCATGAAAGGGGCAGCAGCCCCAAAACTCATGGCCGCGGGGCTTGAGCTCAACCGTTTCCTGCACGATGGCAACTAGGTCGGACGCAGCGCGGACCTGGTCTTTTTCCTCATCGCTAATCACGGACGCTCACCCCCTGCTCGCCCAAGTTGTGACGAATATCTTCGATATTACCCTCGACGGTCGCGATCAACTCATCCAGCGAATCGAACACGCGCGACGGACGCAGCCAGCGCGTAAACGCCAGCGAAACGGAAGCGCCATACAGGTCGCCCGTATAACCAATTAAATTGGCCTCGAGATGCGCAGATGCCGCATCGTCAGCATACGTCGGCGGCAGTCCGACGTTAACGGCAGCGGGCCACACGATGTCGTTGACCAGCACCAGGCCCTCATACACGCCATCGGCAGGCACCTGAATGCCGTCGGGAACATGTAGGTTTGCCGTGGGAAAGCCCATGCCAGAACCCTCGTGACGGCCGCGAATAACACCGCCGCGCACCATATACGGGCGGCCGAGCAACTCAGCAGCAAGCTCCACATGGCCCTGTCCCAGCTCATGACGAATGCGGGTGGCGCAAATGGCCTCACCGCCCTCGCAAAGCAAGTCGTGCCCGTATACGTCAACGCCGCGCTCGGCACCCCAGGCGCGCATCTCGGCAACACCAGAAGCACCGCCACGACCCAGCCTAAAGTCGCTGCCAACGCGAATCGATCGAATGTCGACCAGACGCGACACCAGCGAGAGAAAATCAACATGGTCAAGCGCCGCAACCTCAGGCGTAAAGGGAACGGCCACCACCGCATCGACCCCGGTTTGAGCCAGGGCATGCAGACGGTCGGCCGTCGTCATCAATTTTTGAGCGGGCGAAGGGCTCACCACGACGTCAGGGTCGGGATCGAAGGTAACCACGACCGCCTTACAGCCATGGGCACGGGCGTCACGGACAAGCGCCGCAATGAGCTCCTGGTGTCCACGGTGCACGCCGTCGAACACGCCGATGGCAATCGATGCGGCACCCAAGTGCTCGCACTCATCAAACGTATCGGCAGCAACGATGCGAGCCTCGTCCGACTCGCCCTCGAAAAAGATACGCGCGAGCTCGCGAGCGGACAACATCATCGAACACCGCCGATTGCCTGCGGAAACACGTGCTCCATGACAAAGCGGCCACTCTCAATGCGGGCAAGCGCCTTGAGTCCCCCATCGAGCACCAACGCAAAAGGCGACTTCGAGGTATCGAAATCGGCAAGCGCACGCTCAACTGGAATGCGTCGGCCGCAGAGCAGATCGTCGGCAAGATTGCCCGGCAAGTCAACACGCGTGGCGCCCAGGGCCGCAATGGGATCCAGGGCAAAGCCAGCCGCGGACTCGGGAGAAAGCTCCTCGACCGCATGACAAGCGCCAATGGAAACAACACCGGAGGCCGTGCGGCGCAGCGCGGAAATGTGCGCGGCGCTCTCGCAGGCGCGGCCCAAATCGCGAGCGAGCGCACGGATATAGGTACCCTTGCTCACTGAGAACGCCACGGTCCACACACACGTATCACCTTCGCCTCCCACGGCGATCAGGTCGGCGGCATAGACCTCGACGGGGCGCGGAGGTAGGTCCACCGCATTGCCCTCGCGAGCAGACTTGTAGGCGCGAACGCCATTGACCGAGATAGCCGAAAACGCCGGCGGCACCTGCGTCTGCGGACCCAGCATAGCGGCCAAGCGCTCACGGGCATAGGCAGGATCGCGGAGCTCGTTGGCAACAGCCACCGTGCGGACCGCCTCGCCCTCCGCATCATCGGTATTGGTCTCGGCGCCAAACGAGATGTCGGCGACGTAGCTTTTGGTATCGAGCGTGAGCATGCCCAGCAGACGGGTGGCCTGGCCCACACCAACCACCATGACACCCGATGCCATGGGGTCGAGCGTGCCGGCATGGCCGACGCGCCGCTCATGGAGGGCGCGCCGGCATTGCGAAACCACATCGTGGGACGTGCAGCCCATCGGCTTATCGACGGCGAGCAGCATATTCAGTTGAGAAGGCGTACGACGAGCCATGTACCATCCAAAAAGTTAAAGCTCGACGGTCACCGAAGCGGGATCCTCCCCTACCAGTTCGGCCAGCATGGGAAGTGCCACGGTGAGCGTCTCGAGAATCGTTCCGTTGTTGGAGAACCCGGCGGCAGCGGGATGTCCGCCTCCGCCAAAGGCAGCAGCGATCTCGGACACGTTGAGGTCACCCTTGGAGCGCAGGTTGCCGCGCACCTTGGTATCGCCCTCAATGCCCTTCAGGAACAGGCAGACCTCGACGCCCATCACCGAGCGCACCACGTCAACCAGACCGTCGCACTCATCCGAGGTGACACCGCAGGCCTCAAGGTCACTCTGGTACGCGTAGCTATATGCGACGCGCCCGTGGGCCACCGTCTTGATGCGGCCCATAACGATGGACTTGAGGTGCAAAAACTCAACGCGCATGCTCTGGTAAACCTCGAGTGCCACACGCGCCGGATCGGCACCGTGGGCAACCAGACGCGAGGCTGCATGGAACGCGGCTGCATCGGCATTTTGATACTGAAAACGGCCGGTATCGGTAACCAAGCCACACAGCAGGCAGGTCGCAACGCCATCACGTGCGACAATGCCGCAATTGTCCAAGAAGCGGTCGATGATCATGGCGCAGGCTGCAGCTTCGACGCGCCTCAGGCTGAGCTCGGCAAACTCCTCGCGCGCCGGATGGTGATCGAAGCACACCACATGCTTGGAGCGACGAAGCACCTCGGCGGAGTTGTTCAGGCGCTCTACGACCGGTACGTCCACCGAGATGAACAGGTCAGGATTGCCGGTGTACGCAGATGCCGGCACCAGGCGATCGGAGCCTTCCATAAAGCGGTAGATACGCGGAACCGGGTCATCGTCTGCCAACAGCAGCGCAATGTCCTTGTTGGGAAAAAACTTCATGAGCGAAAGGCCCAGACCCAACACGGAGCCCAAGGCATCGCCATCGGGAGAAGTATGTCCCGAAATCGCAATGGAGGACGCACCCTCGATGAGCTCGAGGATGCGCCGCTGAATATCTGCAGACTCGCACGAGGCGAGGTCGGCGGAATTAGTCATCTAAAGCTGCCTCCTGGGCGGCATCCGCTATCGGATAGCCGTCCTCGTCCTTTTCGATCGCAAGCGTGGCGGGAACGTTTTCCAGCGCACGCGTGATGCGCTCGGCCTCATCGGTCGAGCGATCGATGCGAAAATCGAGCTCGGGCGTAACACGCCAATCGAGCGAGCGAGCCAACAGGCTGCGAATACGGCCCTTGGCGCTAGCGAGCGCCTCCATGACCTCGTCGTAGCGGCTCGCATCGCACGACACGTACACACGCGCGAACGAACGGTCCACCGCGACCTCGACCGCGGTCAAAGTAACCAGGTCGAGACGCGGATCGGAAACCTCAAAGAGCAGGATATAACCAAGCTTCTCGCGAAGCTGCTCGCCCAGACGGCGGGTTGCCTGCGTTTGCTTCATAGCGCTACCCCCTACTCGGTACGGGCAACCTGGTCGATGCGGTAACCCTCGATCTGGTCGCCGGGCTTGATGTCCTGGAAGTTCTCCAGGCCAATGCCGCCCTCGGAACCGCTCTTGAGGCTCTTGGCCTCGTCCTTGTAGTGGCGCATCGAGGCGATCTTGCCGTTGAAGACCACGATGCCGTCGCGCACCAGACGCACGGAATCGGTCGCGGCGATCTCGCCCTCTTCGACACGGACACCGGCGGCGATACCGACTTTGGGCACCTTGAAGGTGTCCAGGACGGTCGCGGTACCCGTGGAGACCTCGACCTCGGTGGGCTTAAGCATGCCGATACGGGCAGCGTCGAGTTCCTCGAGGCACTTGTAGATGACGTCGTAGCAACGGATCTCGACGCCCTCACGCTCGGCGGCGGAGCGGGCCTTACCGTCGGGACGGACGCCAAAGCCGATGATGATGGCGTTGGAGGCGTCGGCCAGGACGACGTCGGTCTCGTTGATGGCACCAACGGCGGAGTGGATCGTGTTGATGCGAACCTCGGACTGATCCATCTTGTCGAGCGAATCCTGAAGGGCCTCGATGGAACCCTGGACGTCGGCCTTGATGATCAGGTTGAGCTCCTTGACCTCGGCGTCGGCAATGGTCTCGAAGAGGTTCTCGAGCGTGACGTGCTTGACGCGGCTCTGCTCCTCGATACGGGCCTTGAGCGAACGCTCGTCGGCAAGGGCACGAGCCTCGCGCTCGTCCTCGAACACGCGGAACTCGTCACCGGCGTTGGGCACGGACTGCAGGCCCAGGATCTCGACAGCGTCGGAGGGACCAGCCTCGGTGACGGCGCGGCCCTTGGGGTCGAGCATGGCGCGGACGCGGCCGTAGGTGAGGCCGGCGACCAGCGTATCGCCCACGTGCAGGGTACCGCGGGTCACGAGCACGGTAGCGACCGAGCCGCGGCCCTTGTCGAGCTTGGCCTCGAGGACGTTGCCGGAGGCAAAGGTGTCCGGGTTGGCCTTGAGCTCGAGCACATCTGCCTGGAGCAGCACGGTCTCCAGAAGGTCGTCGATACCGATCTTCTGCTTGGCCGAGATGTTGACGAACATGTTCTGTCCGCCCCACTCCTCGGGGATGACGCCGTACTCGGTGAGCTCCTGGCGCACACGGTCGGGGTTGGCGCCCGGCTTATCGATCTTGTTGACGGCGACGACGATGGGTACGCCGGCGGCCTTGGCGTGGTTGATCGACTCGACCGTCTGAGGCATGACACCGTCGTCGGCAGCCACGATCAGAATGACGATGTCGGTCACCTTGGCACCACGGGCACGCATGGCCGTAAAGGTAGCGTGACCCGGGGTATCGATGAAGGTGATCTTGCGGTCGTTGATCATAACCTGCGAAGCGCCGATGGCCTGCGTAATGCCGCCCGCCTCGCCGGCAGCGACACCGGTGTGACGGATGGCGTCGAGGAGGCTCGTCTTGCCGTGGTCGACGTGGCCCATGACGGTGACGACCGGGGCACGCGGCTTAAGGTCGGCGGGATCGTCGTAGAACGAGAAGGTGTTCTCCTCCTCGGGGGTGATGATCTTGATCTGACGGCCCAGGTCGTCGGCAACGAGCTCGACGAGGTCGTCGGACATGGACTGCGTCATGGTGAGCGGCGTACCCAGCAGGAACAGGCGCTTGATGATGTCGTTGGCCGGAACGTCGAGAGCCTCGGCAAGCTCCTGGACGGTAACGCCCTGGGAGACCTTGATGGCGTCGAGCTCCTCGGGGTTCACGCCCTGGGCCAATGCCTCCTCAATCTTGCGCTCCTCCTGAGCCTTGGCAGCCTCGCGCTCGCGCTTCTCCTTGCGCTTCTTGCGGCGACCGGTGGACTCGCGAGAGGCCTCCTCGACGGCAGCACGAGCCTCCTCGAGTACCTTCTCGCGACTGTACTCCTCGGCCTCGCGAGCCATACGGCTGTAGTGGTCCTCTTCGTTGTTGTGACCGCCCTTGCGCTTCTTGCCCTTGCCCTGCTTGTCGGGGTTGGGTAAGTCCATGCCGGCAGCGACGTTGTTGCTGGCGTTGGTGCGATGGCTGTGCGGACGGCTCTCGGAGGCGTTGCGCTCGGAGTTGCTGTCGGAGGCGTTACGATCGTTACGACGGCCTCCGCGGCGGTCGTTGTTGCCGCCACGACGGTTGCCGCGCTCGGCAGCGCGCTCGGCCTTGGCCTTCTGCTCGGCGTCCTTCTTCTCCTTGAGCACGGTCTCCTGTGCGGCGATCTGGTCGAGCAGCGAACGGAAGCGCGAACCGGAGTCGGAAGCGGGAACGGCGCGGCGCTGGGCCTCGCGAGCAGCCTCCTCCTTCTCGCGAGCAAGGCGCTCCTGCTCGGCCTTCTTCTTGGCCTCGGCCTCGGCGCGGGCAGCCTCCTCGGCAGCCTGGGCTGCGGCAAACTGGCGGCGCTCCTCCTCGCGGGCCTTCTCGGCGGCGATGCGCTCGCGCTCGGCCTCGGCAGCGCGAGCGGCCTCCTCGGCGGCAGCTGCCTGCTCCTCGGCCTGCTTGGCGGCCTCGACTTCCTGAGCACGGGCCTCGATCACCGAGGCGAGCTGCTTGCGGACCATGGCGACATAGGCGTCCTCCAAGGTGGAGGAAGCGGACTTAGCGGGAATCTTCATATCGGCGAGATGACCCATCAGTTCCTTGGAGGTCATGCCGAACTCTTTGGCCAGGGTGGACACACGGACTTTTGCCATATGACTTCACCTACCCTTTCTGGCACCTTGGGTGCCTAGAGACTGAACGAGCGTGGGGTATGCGCTGGGACCTGCCCGGCGCGACCGCGCGCTAGATCAGGTCCTCCGCATCATCGAAGGCGTCGGTGTCGTGGACACCGCAGAAACGGGAGCCGGGACGGGCCTGGTTGCGGCACTGGATGCCGTCCTCGGACACGTACTCGCAGCGACGGACGTCCTCGTCCTCCTCGTCACCGATCAGGTCGGCGGCGGGCTCCTCGTGAACGGGAACGTTCTTGAGGATGTCAGCGGCAAGCGTCTCGGACTTGATGTCAATGTGCCAGCCGGTCAGGCGCGCGGCGAGGCGGGCGTTCTGGCCCTCCTTGCCGATGGCGAGGGACAGCTGGTCATCGGGCACGATGACGCCGGCGTAGGCCTTCTCCTCGTCGATGAGGACGCGGGTGACCTTAGCGGGCGACAGGGCGTTGGCGACGTAGACGGCAGGATCGGCATCCCACAGGATGACGTCGACGCGCTCGCCACGGAGCTCGCCCACGACAGCGCGAACACGGCTGCCCTTGGGGCCGACGCAGGCACCCACGGGATCCAGACGGTCGTCAAGCGAGTGGACGGCGACCTTGGAGCGCTGGCCGGGCTCGCGGGCGATCGACTTGATCTGGACGGTGCCCTCATAGATCTCGGGCACCTCCTGCTCAAACAGACGACGCATGAGCTCGGGGTGGGTACGGGAGATGACAATCGGCGGACGGCTGTGCTCGCCACGAACCGGCTGCAGGTTGGAGTTGGGGTCGCGAACGTCGATGATTACGGCCTTGATATGCTGGTTGTGCAGGTAGCGCTCACCCATCGGGCGCTCGTTGCGCTCGTTCTCGTAACGGCGCTGATCGAAGTGCGGCAGCTCGGCCTCGACGCCCTCGCGAATCTTGACGATCGTGAAGTCGGGCGTGGACTGCAGCACGGTGCCGCTGATGAGGTCACCGATGCGGCCGGAGAACTCCTCGTAGATCTGCTCGCGGGCGGAATTGCGCACGATGGCGTTGATCTCGGCCTTGGCGTGCTGGGCGGCGATGCGGCTCGTGTTCTTGGGGGTGACGTCGATCTCCTCGAACTCGGTGAAGTTGCCCTCCTCGTCCATGGAATCGTCGATCGGCTCCAGGCGGTAGACGTAGATCTTGCCGGTGGTGCGGTCGATGGTCACCTTGGCGCCCCACTCAAGATGCAGGATCTCGGCATAGCTCTTGGCGAGCGACTGCTCCAGGCGGTCGATCAGGTAGAGCTGGTCGATGTGCTTCTCCTGGCAAAGCTCCATCAGGGCTGACATCATGTCGGATGCTGCCATCTTACTTTCCTTCCTTCGCGGGCTTGAAGTCGTAGGTGGGCTTCAACTTGCACTTTTTAACATCAGAGAAATCGAGGGTGACGGACTCGCCGTCCTCGAGCTCGAGGGTCACGTCGGTCTCGGTCGCAGCGGCAATCTTGCCGGCGTACTTGCGACGGCCCTCGGTGGCGGTGGAGGTGAGCTCACAATTCTCGCCCACAAAGCGGGCAAAGTCGCGCGGACGGCGCAGCGGGCGCGCCATGCCCGGGCTCGACACCTCGAGCGTATAGCTCGAAGAGATGGGGTCGAGCTCCTCGATTACATCGCCGACCCATTTGGTGTTGGCCGTGACGTCGTTGAGCGACAGGCTCTGACCCTCGGCACCCTCGATACGCACGCGCACGCAGGGGGCCTTGGTGGCGCCCACGAGCTCGACGTCGACGATGTCGACATCGTGCTGGGGAGCGACGGCCTCGAGCGCGTCGATGATCGCCTGCTCGGTCTTGGTCTTGACCATTGCGGCACCTCCATCCATACAAAAAAGAAGCGGGGCCGAAACCCCACTTCTTTCAATTACAACTTCATTTGCAAGCAAACTATACCAATACCTGCACAAACGTGCAAGCACCGTACGAATCTGCAGGTCAGCGTACGCACAGGTTCTCCACAAGAATAGGACAATTGGCCGAGGAGCCCCATGCGGCGCACCCTCAACAGTCCCAAAACGGGCCATGCGTCCCAATCCACAGGTCTGTTCGGACCCCAAGGGCATTCCTCCCCGAGCCCTTATCGATCAGACTTACGCTAAGGGACATTCCGCAACAAGCCGGCCAGCAAGTCGCGCAACGACGAACCTTTCCAAATCCTCTACGGCAAGGAGGCACCTATGAAACGCCTAGGCACCCTCTGCATGACTGCGCTCGCCATCGCAACGTGCTCGTTGGCCCTCGTGGGCTGCGGCAAAACGAGCAGCAAAACCGGAACATGCGAACCGGATCGTGGCAGCACCAAAGCCATCGAGAAAACCGAACCCCCGGTAAGCTTCGACAAAATAGACGAAGACATCGACGATCCCCAGGGCTTAGGTCCCGACCCTCAAGAACAGTTCCCTATCGACCTTGAGGCAGACGAGAACGTCCATGTTACCTGCGTGGGCAAGGACACCGACGGCTACGGCGACGCCGCGCTCGTCTTTACGGTAACCAACAACACCGGTGTCGACATGATGTTTGGCGATGTGGACTCCTATGCCTACGTCAACGGCGTGGTCCGCGATGTGCGCATGCGCCAGCAGGTCGCAGCAGGCGAGGAAACGCGCGCCATGCTCACCTTTGTAGGCACCTTCGACGACCCGGACTTTAATGTGAACAACGACCTCAACGACATCTACCTCAACATTTGGATGATCGAGGAGCAAACGGGCAATGTTTACTTTAGGGACCTGGTACACATCCCGTAGAAGACGGTGCGACGCACTGACTAAGCAGGTCATACAACACAAAACGAGGGACGACCCAACCGGATCGCCCCTCGTCTTTTATGCGTCAGTTAAGTGCGCAGTGCTTACTTGACCACCAGGTTGACCAGCTTGCCGGGCACGCAGATGGCCTTGACGACCGTCTTACCCTCGAGCCACTTGGCGACGGCGGCCTCGGCGGCAGCCTGCATCTCCTCGTTGGAGGCGTCGCGGGCGACGTCGATGCGGCCACGGACCTTGCCGAGCACCTGGACGACGATCTGCACCGTGTCCTCGATGGACTCGGCCAAGTCGAACTCGGGCCAGGCGGCGGTGTAGGCGTTGCCCTCGCAGCCGAGGGCCTCGTGCCACAGTTCATCGGCCCAGAACGGGCAGATGGGGGCAAGGACGCTCACGATATCCTTAGCCACGCCGTAGCACAGCGCCTTGTCGCGGGCGGCACCCTCGGTGGCGTTGAGGTAGGCGCTCGCCGCGTTGACGAGCTCCATGACGGCCGAGATGGCGGTGTTGAACTGGCCGCGATCGAAGTCCTCGGTGCACTTGGCGATGGTGCGGTGACGCTCGCGATAGAGCTTCATCGCGACCTCGTCGAGCGCGGACTTGTCGAAGGCCACGTTGGCGTCGCCGGACTGGACGAGCTGCCAAACGATACGCCAGGCGCGCTTGATGAAGCGGTTGGCGCCCTCAACGGCCTTGGGGTCCCAGTCGAAGTCCTTCTCGGGCGGGGCGATAAACAGGATCGCCAGACGCATGGTGTCGGCGCCGTAGGGCTCGATGACCGAGCTCGGGGGCACGACGTTGCCCTTGGACTTGGACATGGTGTCGCCGTTCTCGTCCTTGACCATGCCCTGGCACAGCAGGTTGGTGAAGGGCTCGTCCACACTCAGCAGGCCCAGGTCGCGCAGTGCCTTGGTAAAGAAGCGGCTGTAGAGCAGGTGCAGAATGGCGTGCTCGATGCCGCCGATGTAGTTATCGACAGGCATCCAACGATCGGCAGCCTCGCGGGAGAAGGGCAGCTCGGTGTTGTGCGGGTCCGTATAGCGCAGGTAATACCAGCTGGAGCAAGTGAAGGTGTCCATGGTATCGGTCTCGCGCTTGGCCGGGCGGCCGCAGACCGGGCAGGTGGTCTCGTAGAACTCCTTGCACTCGGCGAGGGTCTCGCCGGCGCCCAGGTCCAGGTTCTCGGGCAGCGTTACCGGCAGCTGATCCTCGGGCACGGGCACGATGCCGCAGTGCTCGCAGTGGATAGCCGGGATGGGGTTGCCCCAATAGCGCTGGCGGCTGATGAGCCAGTCGCGCAGACGGAACTCGACCTTGCGACGGCCGCAGCCCATGGCCTCAAGGTCGGCCACAATCGCAGCCTCGCCCTCGGAGTGCTTGCCGCCACGCATGCCGGTGTACTTGCCGGACTGAACGAGCGTGCCCTCGGCAGCATGGGCGCAATCCCAGTCGACGGTCTCGGCATGGAAGGTATCAATGGTCTCGCCGCTGGCCTCGACGGCAGCGCGGTCGTCATCGTCCAGGATAATCGGCACAATAGGCAGGTCGTACTTGCGGGCGAACTCAAAGTCGCGCTGGTCGCCGCAGGGAACGGCCATGACGGCGCCGGTGCCGTAGTCGGCAACGACGTAGTCGGCAACCCACACGGGGACCTTCTCGCCGTTGACCGGGTTCACCACGTAGCGGCCGGTAAAGGCACCGTGCTTCTCGAGGGTGCCCTGGGCACGCTCGACGGCGGAGATATGCTTGGAGTCCTCGACGATCTTGGTCACGGCCTCCTCGTACTCCGTACCCTCGACGAGCTCGTGCAGACGAGCGTACTCGGGGGCCAGGACAAAGAAGGAGACACCGAAGAGCGTATCGGCACGCGTGGTGAAGACGGTGATCTTGCCCTCGTCGCCCTCGATGGGCTCGCCATCCTTGTCGCACAGGGTAAAGTCGACCTCGGCGCCCTCGGAGCGACCGATCCAGTTGGCCTGCATCTGCTTGACGCGCTCGGGCCAGCCGGGGAGCTTCTCCAGATCATCGAGCAGCTCCTGGGAGTACTCAGTGATCTTGAAGTACCACTGCTCAAGGTCGCGCTTCTCGGGCTCGGTGCCGCAGCGCCAGCACTTGCCCTCGGTGACCTGCTCGTTGGCCAGAACGGTCTTGCAGGTGGGGCACCAGTTGACCGGGTTCTTCTTACGGTAGACCAGGCCCTTTTCCCACAACTTCTCAAAGATCCACTGACCCCAACGGTAATAATCGGGGCTGCAGGTCTTGACCATGCGATCCAGATCGTAGGAGAAGCCCATGCGCTTCATCGTGGCGAGCGCCTGGTCCATGTTCTTATACGTCCAGGCGGCAGCCTGCGTGTTGTGCTTGATGGCGGCGTTCTCGGCAGGCAGGCCAAAGGCGTCAAAGCCGATGGGGTGCAGAACATCGTAGCCGCGCATGCGGGCCTGACGGGCCATGGCATCGCCGATGGTATAGTTGCGCGCGTGGCCCATGTGCAGATCGCCCGACGGATACGGGAACATCTCGAGCACGTACTTCTTGGGCTTGCTGGCGTCGGTGTCGACGGCAAAAAGGTTGGAGTCCTCCCAGGCCTTCATCCACTTGGACTCAATGTCCTGCGCGTCGTAGGCAGGGATCTCATCCTTATGATCTGTGCAATCGCACATATCAGCTCCTTTAATCTTTAATGGGGTCGGTCGGCTTAGCTTTATTCGCTACTGCGGACAGTCCTGCGCAAGACGAAGAGCACATTAAGTGCTCTTCTTTGCGTGCGGAACTTGTAGCGAACAAAGCTAAGCCGCCCGACCCTAAGGTTAACTTGACTGATGATAGCAAATACAACAAGCGAGATGTCTGCGACTTGCAGGCATCTCGCTTTATCTAAATAACGTGGTTGATACTCAACCTTTATGTGCAACCCGTTCTAGAACGAACGGGTTTTCCAAGTGCCGCAGATTGCCGTGAAAGAGGAGCGAGGCGTACTTTGGTACGCGAGCGACGGTTTGAACGGCAAGGTGCGGTGCCTGGGAAAGCCGCTTATCGATAAGATACGGACTGCTGGGAGTCCTTAACCACAACGTCGTGGGCGCCGCCTTCGACGATGGAGGTGGAGCTGACCAGGGTCAGGCGTGCCTTTTCCTGGAGCTCGGGGATCGAGAGGGCGCCGCAGTTGCACATCGTGGACTTGACCTTGTAGAGCGTGCCGCCCACGCCGTCCTTGAGGGAACCGGCATAGGGAACGTAGGAGTCAACGCCCTCGACGAAGCTGAGCTTCGCCGCGCCGCCCAGGTCGTAGCGCTGCCAGTTGCGAGCACGCGCAGAACCCTCGCCCCAGTACTCCTTCATGTACTGGCCGTTGACGTTGACGCGCTCGGTCGGGCTCTCATCGAAGCGGGCGAAGTAGCGACCCAGCATCATAAAGTCGGCACCCATAGCAAGGGCGAGCGTCATGTGGTAGTCGTATACGATACCGCCGTCGGAGCACACGGGCACGTAAACACCGGTCTCCTCGTAGTACTCGTCACGGGCGCGGCAGACGTCGATCAGCGCGGTGGCCTGGCCACGACCGATACCCTTGGTCTCGCGAGTGATGCAGATGGAACCGCCGCCGATACCGACCTTGATGAAGTCGGCACCGCAGTCGGCCAAGAAGCGGAAGCCCTCGGCGTCGACGACGTTACCGGCACCGACCTTGACGTCCTCGCCGTAGTTGGCGCGAATCCACTCGATGGTGCGCTTCTGCCACTCACTGAAGCCCTCGGAGGAGTCGATGCACAGGACATCGGCGCCAGCCTCGATGAGCAGCGGCACGCGCTCGGCATAGTCGCGGGTGTTGATACCGGCGCCGACCATATAGCGCTTGTCGTTATCGAGCAGCTCGTTGGGGTTGGTCTTGTGGCTGTCGTAGTCCTTGCGGAAGACGATGCCCATAAGGTGATCGTTGTCGTCGACGATAGGCAGAGCGTTGAGCTTGTTGTCCCAGATGACGTCGTTGGCAACCTTGAGGCTGATGTTCTTGTCGCCCACGATAAGCTGCTCACGCGGGGTCATGAACTCGGAGACCTTCTTCTGGTGGTCATCGCGGCTGGGGCGATAGTCACGGCTGGTGACGATGCCCAGGAGCTTGCCCTTGGGAGTGCCATCGTCGGTGACCGGCATGGTGGAGTGGCCGGTCTTCTCCTTGAGCTCGATGACCTGCTCCATGGTCATGTCGGGGGTCAGCGTGGAATCGGACTGAACGAAACCAGCCTTGTGATCCTTAACGGCCTTAACCATAGCAGCCTCGGACTCAGGGGTCTGAGAACCGTAAATGAAGGACAGGCCACCCTCGGTAGCGAGCGCGACACCCATGTCGACGCCCGAGACGGACTGCATGATGGCGGAAACCATGGGGATGTTCAGGGTGATTGCCGGCTTCTCACCGCGCTTAAAGCGGGTTAGCGGCGTCTTAAGAGAGACGTTGTTGGGGATGCACTGCGAGGACGAGTAGCCAGGGACCAGCAGATACTCCGAAAACGTGTGGGACTCACCGGGAAAGAACGTAGCCATGTTTCTCCTTTTTCCATGCGACCGGTCGGCTGCAGGCCTCGTAGGACCCAGCCCAACCTTGGGCGCCCAATACTGGGGAAGTATCTTAACGCACTTTGACTGCTACAATGCATGATTTAAGAAGAGCACACGAGGGTTTGACGCAGGCTTTGCGTTTACCCAGCAAACACTTTAGTGGGGAGACGTGGAGCACATGGAGTACAAGACGACGGCAAAGCTGGTCATTCAAGCGTGCGACAAAGACCTGCCGGGCGTGTTCGGCCATGGCTGTGTCTTGCTGCTGCAGGGCATCGCCCGCGAGCACTCGCTCAACCGCGCCGCCAAGAGCATGGGCATGGCGTATTCCAAAGCCTGGCGCATTGTGAACGAGGCGGAAGGACAGCTGGGCTGCAAGCTCATCGAGCGCGACGGCGCCCGCGGATCATCGCTCACCCCCGCCGGCGAGCGAGCCATAGCGGTCTACGAGGAGCTGCAGGCCGACATCAACCAAGTAATTGCCGCAAAGGCCAACGACCTCATCGCCAGCATCAATGCAGAGTAGTCCTTTTAGGCCGTTTTTAGCCCACAGCGCCCTCGGGTCGAGGCTCGCGCCACAAAACGGGCCCATCTACTACGTTTAGTTGAATACCCACGACCATACCGGACATTATGAAAATAAAACCGCTGGTAAACAGCTTGGTAATTTTCAAAATAGGCGGGTGCGGTCGACCCCTATTGCTTAAACGTAGTAAATAGGCCGTTTTCGTGACACAGACCCCGATTAGCTACTTGCGAAGGGCGTTATCGAGAGTGGCAGCCACCTGCAGAGGGTCGTCGGTGCCGGCGAAGAGGCGGATGGCGCCCCCCTGCTTACCACGCGGGGCCGAAAGGCGCGTTGTTGAGCCGCCGGCGGGCGACGTGCGGAACTCCCCCGGCAATGTGTCGAACAGCTCAACCGCACTTCGCTCGATAAGGTCAAACTCAACTGCCGGGCCAAAGCCGTGCTCGAGGATTCCCGTTGCAACCGCATGGTCGGGATGCGAGGTCAGCCCGGGATAGCGCACGTTGCGTACCATCTCGTTGGCGGCCAGATACTCGGCCAGCGCACGGGCGCGATCGAAGTGGGCCTGCATGCGAGCGTCGAGCGAAGACAGCCCCCGCTCCAGCATGCAAGCCTCATTAGCAGAAAGGTCGAGTGCAGACGCGCCGCAATCCGCAAGAAGCGCATGCGCACACTCGGCGGCGGCATCCACGCGATGGCGCTTAAGCTGCGAGCGCGCCACCGAAGCGGCGACGAGCTTGCGCGGCGCAACGCCGGTACACACACGGTCGAGTGCCTCGAGCGACAGGACGGCACCCAAACGCAGCGGATCGCACCCAAAGACGCTTGCCACGGTGTTATCCACCACGAGCAACGCACGGGCCTCACGCGCCGCCCGACCCAGCGCACGCAGATCGGGCACACGTAGGCCAAACCCGCCGATGGAATTGACGAACCACCACAGATGCGACCCGCCAGCATCAAACGAAGCATCAAAGCCCTCAGACGCGGCGGTAAACGCCGCAACCGACGGCTCCCCCACGAGCACAACGTCGCAGGCATCAAAGCCGCGCGCAAACGCATCGGCAAAGTCATCCGCAAAGGCCACCAAGCGATCGCCGGGCTGCACAATCCCCAGCATCGACAGCGCCGCCGGCACATGCGAGGCCGCGAGCAACCGCGCTTCACGCGCGCCGGTCCTCAAAGCCC
>CAJMMA010000037.1 GCA_905214435.1 uncultured bacterium | reverse complement strand
GCCTCAACCGTCGCCAGCTCGCGTACGGGCTCGGCACCGCCAAAGCAATCGCTCACGACCACATCGTAGCGACGATGACCCACGCTCGTCACGCCCAGATACGAGCGAGCCTCAGCGGTAATCACCCGCAGGCGATCGCCCACCGCGTGCTCCAGTTCATCCAGATAGAACCAACGGCGCGCCAAGCGCGTTATCTCTCCGTCATACTCGATGACGTCCATGCGCAGGCCCTCGTGCGACATCAGCGCAAACTTGGGATAGGCAAACCCGCCGCCGCCCAGCATGAGCATACGGTCGATACCATGCCCGTAAGCATCACGCATTGCGTCCTCGGCCTCAAACACATCGTCAAATGCACGATAGTACGCAAAGACTGGCTCCGCCCAACGATCGCCAACATAGCTCGCGCTTTGGTAGACGCCGCCTTGCACCAATACGCGAACTTCGTCGCCGCCCTCATCGTGCACGCGCTTCACACGTGCCAGCCCATTGCGGGTCCTCGCGACCTGCAGACAGGCAGCACGAACAGCGACAGCGGCCGCACCAAGCGCCGCGGCTCCCAGAGCAACGCCGGCAACGACGCCGGCAGAAACATTCGGCTTGTTCATCTAGAGCTCCTTTTGCAGATAAAGGCCATGGTCGTAAAAACCCAAATGACGATAGTACTCACGCGTGCCGATCGCGCTGATCACGTTGATGCGCGCATAGCCCGCGTCCCGCGCCATCTGGCACGCACGCTCCACCAGCGACCGCCCCAGTCCATGATGCTGAGCCGCCTGGCCTTGATCTCCCATGCGCGCCGCCATGCCGTACACGTGCACCTCGCGAATCATCGCCTCGTCCGGCGCCGTCGGCAACTCGTCCGCATGCGCGGCAACAAACGCGCGATCGGGCAGCGACAGGCGCAAAAAACCCGCGATTTTGCCCTGCGGCGTCACCCATTGCAAAAAGTGCTCGTAAGTCACCGGCGTCTCGTACGCCACTTCCTCATCAAGGGTCAACTCGTCCAGGTCGGCACCCGCCGTGCTGATCTCGCGATAGCGGATCTCACGCACCGTCGCACCGTCACCCCGAGCAGCCAGGCGGTTCTCGACGAGCTGACGCAGGTTGGGCTTCTTGTTGCCCACCATGATGTCATCGGAACTAAAGTCGCGAATCATGCGGCTGATGCGGCAGAACGCCGGCGTCACCACGATGTCATCGGCCAACACGTCGAGCAGTTCTTCCTCGGTATAGGGGCGCCACTCGCCACGCTCGTAACAGCCCACCAGATGCGAGCCCTCGATGAGCGCGCACGGGTAGACCTTGACCTCGTCGGGCATAAAGGCGCCCTCGGTCATAAAGCGCTCGTAGTCACGCTTGTCCCCCTCAGGCGTAGCACCCAACAAGTTGAGCATAAAGTGCGCGTGGATCTTAAAGCCAAACAGGCGCGCGAGCGAAAACGCCCGCTCGATCTGCGCCACCGAAATGCGGCGCTCGTTGATATCGAGCAGGTGCTGGTCAAGGCTTTGGATGCCCATCTGTATCTTGGTGCAACCCAGGCGGCGGATGAGCGTGAGGGCCTGCGGCGTTACGGCATCGGGGCGCGTCTCGATAACGAGCCCCACCACGCGATGCTTCGCCGTCTCGTTAATGCGCTGCTGACGCTCGAGCTCCTCCATCGTTGCCGTCTGCCACTCGGTGACCTCGCCCCACGGCGTACCGGGGCCGTACAGACGACGCACCGCACGGTTATAGCCGCCCACGGCAGCATCCACACGTCCCTGCTCGTCGGCAACGCCGGCAGCAAGCTCGACCTCGTCTGTCGCAATGCCGGCGGCCCGATAGCGCTCGCGACGCTCTGCTACCACCGGCGGCAGGGCATCGGCGGGAGCGTCATCGAGCAGACGCCCCGCCTCGGCACGGCTGATGCCCGGACGCGCCAACATGGGGTTGGCCGCCACGCCGGCGACGGCGTCGTCATTGAGCGCACGGAAAAGCTCCGACATAAACCATGCCTGATACCCTTGCGGATAGTCGCTCCAGGTACCGCCAAGAACGATAAGCTCGATCTTGTCGGTTGCATGCCCCATTTGCGAAAGCGCGGTCAAACGAGCACTCACCTGCAGATACGGGTCAAAGCAGTTTTGCTCCGCACGGGCGCACGCCGGCTCGGCATGCAGATAGCTCTTGGGCATGCGCAGATCGTTGGGACAAAACAGGCAATCGCCCGAACAGGGCCACGGCTTGGTGATGACGGTAATGGTCGCCACGCCCGAGGCCGTTCGGCGCGGCTTCATACGCAGCACCTGCAGCAGTTGACGTTCCAGATCGGCGTCGACATTCCACCCAGCCCAACGAGCCGGTTCCTCACGTTTAACCCGCTGGTAAAACGGCAGCAGTCGGCGCTTGGCCAGGTCCCGTTTGTCGGCACCCTCGCGGCGCGCCTCGGCATGTATCAGTTTGACGAGGGTCTTGTCGTCCACGGTCTCGCCGCGACGCAGAGCCTCGAGTATGTTCAAAATAATCTGTTCCATGCCCCCATTGTAAAGGCAAAGGCGCCGGAGCCAGTCACGGCCCCGGCGCCTCCATCAAAGAGCATGCCTATATGCACCGATCTCCGAAAACCGCATGTCACTCCGGATCAAACGACATGTCGCCCGAACCGACCTTAAAACGATACGTTGCAGACTTGTCACCGTTGTCGAATTCAGCATTCAATATGGTCTCGCCATCGTAGCCAAGCGGAAGGAAATCGCTCTCAAAGTCACCGCTGCCCACGGTGAGGCTCGCCTTAAAGCCCGTAGAGTTCGGAACCGATATCTCCACATCGCCCGAGCCCACGCTTACGTCCATCGACTTCGCGGGGGCCTGGTAGAGCTCGAACGCCACATCGCCCGAACCGACCTCGGCATCCAAGGTGTCGGTTACGGTGCCCGCAAACTCAACGTCTCCCGAGTCCAACGTCAATTCGAAGTCGTGACATGCAATGTCCGCGACCGTCAGTTCTCCCGACCCCACCCTCGCCGTAATGCCGACCAGGTTATCCGCAACATCCCGCGGCAGCTCGATGGTGACCGAACGATCGATAGCGCGCTCGTCATCGCAGTCGAACTGGCTAATCGTGAGTGTAGAACCCTTGACCTCGGCCAGATTCTGAGTGGCAGCATCGTAGGTAGCTACCCCCTTTGCAACACGACCGCTCTCGATGACACGCACCTGCCCGCCGGAAACGCACTTGATCTCAACCTCACCCGATGTCACATCCAGGTCAAGGGACTGGAATGAGTCGGCATCAAACGTTTCGCTCGAAAGCTGCCGAGACTGAGCGGAATAGTTACCGCCATCCAAAGAATCGTCCCCGTCAACCACATCGTCCATACCGGACAAACCGGATGCAATATCGCCGAGATCCCACGGGCCATCAAAATGAAACAATATCCGCGAAGTGCCAAAGATAAGCCCGATGATGAGCACGAACGCTCCGATACCGACGCCCAGGCGGACCTTGGACTCATGCGAGAGCTTCATCATTCATCACCTTCTTTGGCGCTCGGCTCAGCGGCGGTCGAGGATGCCACGTCAGTATCAACCGCAGCGGAAACATCCTGAGCCTTAGCCGCCTCCGGCGCCGGACCAACCTGAATATCCCCGCGTGCCCAATCGCCATCGAGCGCACGCGCCACCCAGTGATAGATGGGGATTGTAAAGAAGATCAGCGCAGCAAAGGAGCCACCAAACAGGAACATCAGCAAAAAGAACAGCAGCCAGCACACGGCCCAATACGGAAACGACTGGAACGGACCTTTCACCGGAGTCGAGCCAGCTGCGCCGCCACTCGTCACCTGCGCCGTAGCGGCATTGGCGGCCTGCGCGCTCCAGCTTGCCGCTTGCGCCGCCTTGGCGGCGGCATCACTCGCCTGCGTTGCCGCCTCGGTAGCACGTGCCGCTGCCTCATGGGTACGGGCGCGCTCCGCTGCCTCGGCCTCGCGCTGACGGGCGCGGTCCTCGTTCTCAAACTCGATATCGTCCTCGATCTCATCGCTCGGATTAAGGAGCTCGTCCAAACTCACGCCATAGAGTTTTGCGAGCGAGATCAGGTTCTCGGTATCGGGCGAGCTCTCCGCACGCTCCCATTTACTGACCGCCTGGCGCGACAGCCCCAGCTTTCGCGCCAGCCCTTCTTGGCTAAAACCCTTGCTGCGACGAAGGTCGGCGAGCCGCTGCGCAGTTTCTACATTCATGGTTCCTCCTATGCGATGCCAGCCGTGCCGCCGGACCGTTTTTGTTCTTAAGGCGCCTTGCACAGTTAAAAATCTATCCGCCACCGCCAAAAGCATGCCACCTATTCTAGTGAGATTTTTGACAACCGGCGGTTGCGGGCATATATGAGCTGCGGAAATGTGTCCAAACAAAGCAATGACCCGCAGCTCGGTTGTCCCCGTTGCGGCGTTAACGGTAGTATGGTCGTACTGTTTATTCCGCACCGCCAACGGAGGGAGTTCCGCGCCGTGAACCGCGATTTCGCCTCATCGCTCATTCAGCTCAACAATACGTTCTATCGCGAGCACTCCGCCTCCTTCTCCGATACGCGCCAGGCACCGTGGCCCGGCTGGGTACGCACCATGGACATAGCGCTCGAGCAGCTCGACGTCGCCACGATCGAGCATCCCGTCCGCGTCTTCGATCTTGCCTGCGGCAACATGCGATTCGAGAACTTTGCCGCCGGCGGCGCACTTGCCGCCAAGGGCGTCGACGGCGCAAACCCCTCGGCAGATGCCAGTTGCCCGTTTGAGTTCTATGGTGTTGACTCGTGCCAGGATTTGGCTATCGATGCGCACGGTCACGCCCTGCGCATTCCCAACCTGCACTTCCAGGAACTCGACGTACTCGATGCCCTCATGAAGCTCAACCCCGCCGAGACACCCGACGTGCTTTTCGACGCCCCGCTCGCCGACATCTCGGTCTGCTTTGGCTTTATGCACCACGTGCCGTCATGCGAGTACCGCGTACGCGTGCTCGACGCCCTGGTGCGCCAGACGCGCCCAGGCGGCATCATCGCCATCAGCTTTTGGGAGTTTATGAACGACGAGCGCATGGCGCGCAAGGCCGTTCGCGCCGAAGCCCGCGCCGAGCTCACCCCGCCGTTTGAGGGTTACGATTCCGCACAGTTTGAAGCCGGCGACCACCTCATTGGCTGGCAAAACGACCGCCACGCCTACCGCTATTGCCATCACTTTGACGATCAGCAGATCACCGACCTGGTGCGCGGCGTGCGCACATTCTACAAGAGCGGCGAGGTCCCCGTGCGCGAGCTTGAGCGCTTCCATGCCGACGGTCGCAGCGGCGAGCTCAACCGTTACGTGATTCTCAAGCGCCTGTAGGCATCGGCGACTTGCCGCCGAGCCGCACCGCAACTTTCGGGCAAGCTATGCCCCACCCTTTTCAACCCATTGATGGAACGTGCTGCCATGCGTTCCATACTCATGATCAAGGAGCCTCATGGGAGCCGTCCACGTTCGCACGCCTAAGAACTTTGTGCTCGAAGAGCGCCTGGAGCGCTACGCCGATGCCATCGAGACGAGCCCCGAGGCCTATGCCGGAGATTGGCGCGAGGCTTGCGTGCCAGTTGGCAGCAAGCCCTTCGAACACCTTCACCTGGATCTTGGCTGTGGCAAGGGAACGTACCTTGTAGAGTGCGCGGCCCACGAGCCAAACACCCTCTTTATCGGCATGGACCAGGAGCCCATCTGCATCGCCTATGCCGCGCAGAAAATCTGTGAGCAAGAGCTATCCAACGCGCTCGTCCTGCCCCGAGGTGCCGCATCGCTGCCGCAGCTGTTTGCCGCAGGCGAGCTCGATGCCATCACCATCAACTTTCCCACGCCGCAGCCCAAGGCCAAGTACGCCAAAAAACGACTCGTCCATGTCGACCATCTGATGCTCTACCGCCCGCTCTTTGCAGCCGGCACCACCGTCACACTGCGCACCGACAGCAAGCCACTGCGCGACTACGCCCTAGGACAGTTTGCCGCAGCCGGCTACGACACGCTTTGGGTAAGTGACGACGTGCGCCGCGACCATCCCGAGCATCCCGAGACCGAATATGAATGCCGCACGCGCGAGATGGGTGCCGTCGTCTATGGCATTTGCGCCACACCCGGCGCACAGCCCAGCGATGAACAGCTCGCGGCGGGCCGTGCGCAGGAGCAAAGTCTTGCCTGCTACCTGCCCGAAAACCTCGATGAGCTCACCTATGTACCTCTGGGCATGGAAGAGGCCGTCGAGAACTTTAGAAACCGCGCCCGCAAAGGCAAAAAGCGCCTTCCGCAGGAGTCATAGGGGCTTTTGACAGTCACGTCGCCAGCGAGCAAGCGCAAATAGGCACCGACGAACGACCCTCAAGCCTAAGTGAGTAGACTTTTTAGCAATAGCCAAACACAACCCGCATAGCGAAACATAAAACCGCAGGTAAATCCCTTACGCAAAAGCCATGTGCTGGCGAAATCGCAAAAAGTCTACTCACTTAGCTCGCGGCCGCACCAAACGGCTGAGCAGAACGCCCATTTCCTGCATTTTCTTTCGCGCTGGCACCCCGCGCCGCCGCTACGCCATAATAGTTGGCGGACAAACGGCGAGAGAAAGCAACCACATGGCACAGACCACGACAGATACCGCCGCCAGCACCGTTTCCGGCGCCGGCGCCGCCAGCTCATTCTCGGGCGGCACGGGAACCGAAGCCGAGTTCGGCTCGCTCGGCGCGCTCTCCCCCACCTGGTGGGAGCCCGAGGACGGCAGCGAGCCCGAACCGTGGCTCACGCCCGACCAGGCCTTCGAGCGCTTCTTTGAATGGACGAGCAATCGCGGTATTGAGCTGTGGGACCACCAGGAAGAGGCCCTCATGGATCTAGCCGCCGGCGATCACGTCATTCTGGGCACGCCGACCGGATCGGGCAAGTCGCTTGTCGCGCTGGGCATGCTCTTTATGGGCATGGCACAGGGCAAACGCTGCTATTACACGGCCCCCATCAAGGCTCTGGTCAGCGAGAAGTTTTTCGACCTTGTGCAGGTGCTCGGCCGCGATAACGTCGGCATGATCACCGGCGACACGCATATCAACACCAAGGCACCCGTCATCTGCTGCACGGCCGAGATTCTTGCCAACGACGCACTGCGCGAGGGCGAGGACGCCGATGTTGGCTGCGTCGCCATGGACGAGTTCCACTACTTTGCAGACCCCGACCGCGGCTGGGCCTGGCAGGTGCCGCTGCTCACTCTGCCCCATACGCAGTTTATGCTCATGAGCGCCACGCTCGGCGATGTCACCGCCATCGCCGCCTCACTCGAGGAGCACACCGGCGCTGCCTGCGACCTGGTCGTCGACGCCCCGCGTCCTGTTCCGCTGAGTTACGACTATGTGACGACCTCCCTCGAGGGCACGGTCGAGCTCGCCATGCGCCGCGACGAGGCCCCACTCTATATCGTGCACTTTAGCCAGGATGCCGCACTTGCGACGGCACAGTCGCTCGCCAATTTTGGCATTGCCAACAAGGAGCAGCGCGAGGCCATCAAGGAGGCGGCCAAGGGCACGAGCTTCTCGACGGCCTTCGGCAAAATCCTCAAGCGCTTGCTCGGATGCGGCGTCGGCGTGCACCATGCTGGCATGTTGCCGCGCTACCGCCTGCTGGTCGAGCGCTTGGCGCAGCAGGGCCTGCTACCCGTCATCTGCGGCACCGATACGCTCGGCGTCGGTATCAACGTGCCCATCCACACCGTGGTGCTCACCGCGCTCACCAAGTTCGATGGCTATAAGATGCGTCGTCTGCGCGCCCGCGAGTTCCATCAGATTGCCGGTCGTGCCGGCCGCTCGGGCTTCGATACCGAGGGCATGGTGATTGCCGAGGCACCCGAGCACGAGATCGAGAACGCCAAGCTCATGGCCAAGGCGGGCGACGACCCCAAGAAGCTCCGCAAGATTAAAAAGAAGAAGGCCCCCGAGGGCTTTGTCACCTGGAACAAGCAGACCTTTGAGCACCTGATCGAGACGCAGCCCGAAACGCTCAAGCCGCGCCTTCGCATCACACACTCCATGGTGATTAGCGTGGTCGAGCAGGGCGGCGACGCCCGCGCCCGCGTACACGACCTCATCGAGACGAGCCTGCAGACTCCCGAGGAAAAGGCTAAGCTCGAGGTTCGCGCCGACGAAATCTTCGCCACGCTCATCGACTCCGGCGTCGTCGTGCGCACCGAGGTACCGCCCGCACCCGACGCTCCGGCTGATGCCGCGCCGGACATCGACTACGCGCTGACGGTCGACCTGCCCGAGGACTTTGCGCTCGACCAGCCGCTCTCACCGTTTTTGCTTGCCGCGCTGGAGCTGCTCGATCCCGAGAGCGAGACCTATACCATGGATCTGATCTCGATGGTCGAGGCCACGCTCGAGGACCCCAAACAGGTGCTGCGCGCACAGGAGCGTGCCGCGCG
This sequence comes from uncultured bacterium, assembly GCA_905214435.1. Classification (GTDB taxonomy): domain Bacteria; phylum Actinomycetota; class Coriobacteriia; order Coriobacteriales; family Coriobacteriaceae; genus Collinsella. The sequence goes on along the minus strand of CAJMMA010000037.1, from coordinate 10,743 downwards.
CGATCGCGCTATGGCCGAGATGAAGGCCGACGGCATCGAGTATGAGGAGCGCCTGGAGCGTATTCAGGACGTCACGTACGAAAAGCCGCTTGAGGACCTGCTCGACGCCGCCTTTGACAAGTACTGCCAGGAAGTACCCTGGGCAAACGACTACCAACTCTCTCCCAAGAGCGTTCTGCGCGATATGCTGGAGAGCGCGAGCGATTTTAAGGGCTACATTCAAAAGCTCGGCATCGCCCGCTCCGAGGGCATTTTGCTGCGCTACCTGGCAGAGGCTTACCGTTCACTCGACCGCACCGTGCCCATCGAGAAGCGCGACGAGCGCCTGCGCGACATTATCTCGTGGCTGGGCTTTGTGGTGCGCTCGGTGGACTCGAGCCTGGTGGACGAGTGGGAGAACGCCGGCAACCCCGCAGCCCTCGACGCCGCGCCGCCGCAGGGCATCGACGAGGTCGTGGCGGACCGTCGCGGCTGCACGCTGTTGGTGCGCAACGCGCTCTTCCGCCGCGTGACTCTTGCCGCCCGCGAGCATGTGCGCGACCTGGGCGAACTCGACGACGACTGGGGCATGAGCGAGATCCGCTGGCAAAAAGCGCTCGACGCTTACCACGAGCAGCATGAGGAGATCCTCATCGACGGAGATGCCCGCAGCGCCGCGATGTTTTCCATCGACGAGTCCGACGAGAAGACCGCGCACGTATGGCACGTGCACCAGATCTTTGCCGACGAGGATGGCGACCACGACTTTGGCATCATGGGCGATGTCGATCTGGACGCCACGCAAGACGGCGGCGAGGTCATCTTCAAAAACTACCGCGTCGGTTTTATCGAGGATTTGCTCGAGGATTAGCCAAGCATATTGGGACGAAGCGAAGCGGGGCCGCTGGCAACATTGCCAGCGGCCCCGCTTTTTGCGCGATACGCTATCCCCTACTCGGCATCCTCGACCTCATACGAATCCGCCTCGGCTGGCTCATCGTTTGTCTCTGCCGCAGCCCCGCGTGCCTCGTCAAACGCTGCTTTCATGGTCTTGTTGCCCCACGTGAGCTTGCGAATGGTAAGATCGTCGGCTTTCTTGTTGGCAAGGCGCAGATTGTTCTCGGAGGACAGCAACGCCTCCTTGGTTTTCTGCAGATGGCTAATCGTCTTGTCGATCTCATCGATTGCCGTTTGGAACTTGCGGCTCGCGATCTCGTAGTTGCGGCCGAAATCGTTCTTGAACTTCTCCATCTTGGCTTCGAAGTTCGTGACATCGATATTCTGCTGCTTGTACTCCGCCAGCTCCTGCTTATAGCGAAGCGAACCCATGGCGGCATTGCGCAGCAGCGTAATGATGGGAATGAAGAACTGCGGGCGAATCACATACATCTTCTCGTAGCGATAGCTCACGTCCACGATTCCCGCGTTATAGAGCTCGCTCTCGGGCTCGAGCAGCGTGCAGAGCACCGCGTACTCACAGCTTTTCTGGCGACGATCGTGATCGAGTTTCTTAAAGAAGTCCTCGTTTTTATGCTTGGTCGCGGTCTCGTCATTCTCGTTTTTCATCTCGAACATAATTGAGATGACCTCGTTGCCGCTCGCGTCGCACTCGCGGAAGATAAAGTCGCCCTTGGTACCCTCGGACGCATCGTTATCTTTCTCGAAGTACGCGTTGGGAAACGCCGTCATGCGCAGACGGTTGAACTCAGTCTCGCAGTGCTGCTCGAGCGACTCGCCCACCATCTTGGTGGACAGGCGGACCTTCATGTCCTTAAGGCGCTCAATCTCTTCATCCTTGTAGCGAATCAGGTCATCGCTCGCGCGCTTGGCCTGCGCAAGCTCGAGCTCGTGTGCCGCCTTGGCTTGCTCCTCACGAGAATCGCGCACCGCCAGCTCGCTCGTCAGTTTGGCACGCGCCTCATCGCGCTCTCGCTCCGCCGCGGCGACCGCCTCTGACAGGTTCATTTTTGCCATCAGTTCCTGCTCGCGCAGCTGGGCACGCAGGCCCTCGGCCTCCTGCTCAGACCGAGCCTTTGCGGCGGAAAGCTTCTCCTGCACCTTCGCGCGGTAGTCTGTGAGTGTGCGTTCGGCCTCGCTGCGAGCGGCATCGAGCTCACGCTGAGACTCGGCCGCGGCAGCGGCAAGCGCCATCTCCTGGGCCTTGTCCGCCGCGGCAAGCTTGGCCTGCAACTCGGCAATCTGGGCATCTCGTGCAGCTACATCGTTTTGAGCAGCATTGCGCGCCGCCGACTCGGCAAGCTTGGCTTCGTCATCCTTGCGCCCCAGCTGCGCACGCAAGTTGTCGATTTCGCGCTGGAGCTCGGCGTTCTCCTTTTGAGCGTCGGCACGGGCCTCAACCGCCGCGCGCTGGCTTGCGCTCTCGCGCTCCGCGGCAGCGCCCTCGAGTTTGGCGTGCAGCTCGGCAAGCTCCGCATCGCGCTTGGCGAGTTCTTGCGCCAGCTGCTGGGCTGCAGCGTTCTTCTGCTCGACAAGCTGAGCGTCGCGCTGAGACTCCGCCTTTTGCAAAGCAGCCGTCGAGCGCGAGCGCTCAAGCTCCAGCGCCTGCTCGCCCTCGCGCTGAACAGCCTTCACGCGCTCGTCCAGGTCGCGCGAGAACTCGGCGTCGCGCACCTGCTTGACGATATCCGCATAACCGGACGCATCGACCTTAAAAACTTCACCGCAATGCGGGCACTTGATCTCGTTCATGGCAGCTCCTCGATGGACGCAAACTTCAACCGCCTTCACTCTACCGCGCCGCGCGGACAAATAAGTCGCCGCTACCAGAATGACTACGGCGCCAGAACCACCACAAAGGTGCCTGTCCCCTTCGTGGCGGTTTGCGAGCTACAGTCCAAAGAAATTCAGGATCTGGTCTCGGCTTACGGGCTTGTAGTTGTTGGCGTCGAGGCCCACATCGTAGCGGTAAATGGGGCGCTCGCGATCGCGGTTGCGAGCGTTGGTGCGGTCTCCTCTGCTGTGGATATGCCCGTGTAGCATGATGGCGCCACGCGCCTTACCATTCCAGCTGAGCATGGGGTAGTGGCTCATAACCAGACGATGGCCCTTGGCATAGCCGGGAGCAACCTCCAAGTAATCGCGCACGTCTTCCCAGATTTGGGGCGCAGCTGGATCTTCCCAGTCGCTGTCATGGTTGCCACGGATGAGCGTCACGTTCTGGCATTCGATGCGCTCGCGCAGGCGCACCGCCTCCGCCAGGGGCAAACGATAGGTAAAGTCTCCCAAGATATAGAGGCGGTCGTCCACAGCCACGCACTCATTGATGGCATCGATGACCTTGCGGTTCATCTCCTCGACCGAATCAAACGGCCGATCCATGTCGTGCAAGATATTCGTATCGCACAGGTGCAGGTCGGCGGTAAACCACATCATCGTCTATGCCCTCATTTCGCAACGTGTTCAACTCGTGCTAAGTATACAGACGTAGCGATGCGGCGGTTATCCAAAGAGCCCACCGAACAGTCCGCGGCGGCGCTTGTCCTTTTTATTCGAACCTTTGCCCTGGGCGTTCTTATCCTTTTGCTTTTTGCGATCCTGCTCCAGCTCATCGTCATCGAGTAGCATATCCCACTCAAACGGATCATCTGTCAGATTGAACAGGTCATCGTCATCAAACATGGCAGCCTCCATTGCCGACTAGCGAGCATCCACCACGTAGAGTCCAACACGCACCTGATGCCACGGGCTGCGCTCGGGAGCAACCTGTTGCACACGGGCCTCAAATACGTCCTCGTGGCCGTAATACATCATCAAGGACAGGGGACCGACCTCGTTTCCTGGAACATACCCAAGCTTGGTGTTGCCGCAGTAGATCGCAACCGCCTCGGGATCATGGGGATTATCGCGCTCGGCACACAGCGTCAGCTTATCGCCAACCTTAAGACCGCCCAAGACCAAGGCGCCATCGGCATACTGAAATCCTGCGATATGAAATGACAAAAGAACACGCGAAGGCTCGTACATAGCAGCTCCTCTAACGGCCGGATAAACCGGCGCTTAACCTTATTGAGAAGTCTACGGGCCCGTGCGGACATAAATTCATCCTTATCTGATTCTAATGCACAAACATGCGCACGAACTTGTGCTTCCAGCTTGCGTAAGGAGCATAGCGGAATGGCACGTCCAGCCACGTTGCCTTGTTCACGATGCTCTTCTTGTGGCTAAACGTATCGAAGCTCTCGCGTCCATGGTACTGTCCCATACCGCTCGCCCCCATGCCGCCAAAGCCCATATGGCTCGTGGCCAAATGCATAATGGTGTCATTAACACAGCCACCACCAAAGGGCACGTAACGCACAAAGCGCTGCTGAACCTCACGGTCCTGGCTAAAGATATACAGGGCCAGCGGCGTCGGACGATCCGTAATAAACGTCTCGGCCTCGTCTAGGCTCTCAAACGTCAGCACCGGCAAGATGGGGCCGAAAATCTCCTCCTGCATCACGGCGTCATCGGGGGACACGCCGTCCAAAATCGTCGGCTCGATCTTGAGCGAAGCCTCGCGCGCGGCGCCTCCAAGCACGACCTTATCGGGATCGATCAGTCCGCGCACGCGCGCAAAGTGCTTGGCGTTGACGATATGCCCGTAATCCTCGTTGTCAAGCGGATGCTCGCCAAACATACGATGGACTTCCTCCTTGATGAGGCCCAGCAGCTCGTCGTGCACGCGCGCATCGACCAGCAGATAGTCGGGCGCCACGCAGGTCTGCCCCACGTTGAGCCATTTGCCAAAGGCGATGCGCCGTGCCGCGACCTTCAAGTTTGCCGTCGCGTCCACGATGCAGGGGCTCTTTCCGCCCAGCTCAAGCGTCACGGGCGTAAGGTTTTTACTTGCGCGCTCCATGACGAGCTTGCCGACCGGAACGCTGCCGGTAAAGAAGATCTTGTCCCAGCACTCATCGAGCAGCGCTTCGTTCTCGGCGCGCCCGCCCTCGACAACCGTCACCAGGCGCGGATCAAATGCCTCTTCGCAGATTTGCTTGAGCACCGCGCTCGATGCCGGAGCATAGGCGCTCGGTTTGATGACCACGGTATTGCCCGCGGCAAGGGCGCCAGCGAGCGGCTCGAGCGTTAGCAAAAACGGATAGTTCCATGGAGCCATGATGAGCGTGACTCCGTAGGGCACGGCTTGCGTCTTGCACACGCTTACGGCGTTGGCGAGGTCACACGGGCGCAGGAGCGGGCGGCTCCATCGAGCCACATGCGCAATCTGATGACGAATCTCGGAAAGCGATGTGCCGATCTCGCACATATAGGCCTCGTCGTGCGACTTGCCCAAATCGGTCTTGAGCGCATGGGCGATATCGGCCTCGTGCGCCCGTACTGCATTGCGCAAACTCACGAGCGCGCGACGGCGAGCGTCGACATCAAACGTGGCGTGCGTCTTAAAGTAGGCGCGCTGATCGCCGACGATGCGCGCAATTTCCTCGGTGTTCATGAGCCCTCCTAGTTCTCGTCCTCAAACATACCACCCGCGACGACCTCGTACATACGCTCGAGCTCCAAACGGTCCATCAAAAGTGGAACGGGGTATAGCGGATTGGCCTCGGCATCGGCATGGGCCGCCATTTGCGGAATATCGGAGCGGCGAATGCCCGTCACATATTTGGGAATGCCCAAGGCGGCATTCATGCGGTCGACCCAATCGATAAAGGCCTCGGCCGCAAGACTGTCCTGCGCGTTAGCCGGCGCGATACCGGCCATGCGAGCAAGATCGGCAAGCTTGGGGGCGGCGGCGTCACCATAAGCGCGAAGCATGTGCGGCAGGATGATCGCGTTGGCCAAACCGTGCGGAATTCCGTATCGGCCGCCCAGACTGTGCGCGATGGCATGCACGTATCCGACATAGGAGCGGGTAAATGCAACACCCGCTTTATACGCCGCCGAAAGCATATTGCGACGAGCGCGCATGTCGTCGCCATGCTCATAAGCCTCGGGCAAATTGTCGTGGATGAGCTGGACCGCCTGACGCGCCATCTTGCGCGTGTAGGGCGTGGTGCTACGGCCGATAAAGGCCTCGACGGCATGCGTCAGGGCATCCATGCCCGTCTGCCCCGTAATGGAGGCGGGCAGGCCGCGTGTAAACTCGGGGTCGTGCACCGCAAAGCGCGGGATAAGCACAAAGTCGTTAATGGGGTACTTGTAGTGCGTCTCGTCATCGGTGATAACCGCCGCGAGTGTGACTTCGCTTCCCGTACCGGCGGTAGTGGGAACCGCAATAAGCAGCGGCAGGAGACGGTGGACGCGCAACAGGCCACGCATCTTGTTGATGGGCTTATTTGGCTGTGCGATGCGTGCGCCCACACCCTTGGCGCAGTCCATGGCCGAACCGCCACCAAAGCCGATAATGGCCTGGCAGGCGCTCTCGCGATACAGGGACGCCGCTTCCTCCACGTTTGAGACCGTGGGATTCGCACGCGTTTCGGCATAGACCGTAACGCCAATCCCCTGAGCCGTAAGCGCACGCTCGAGTGATGCCGTGAGTCCCAAACGAGCAATACCAGGGTCTGTCACGATAAGGACCTTCTGGATCGAGCGCTTTTGAAGCACTGCGGGCACATCCTCGGCATGCTCCAAAATGCGCGGCTCGGTATAGGGCAGGATCGGCAATGCGATGCGAAAAACCGTCTGATATGTTCGGCACCAGGCGCGGCGGGCTAGATGCATAAAGGAAACTCCTTCATTTGTTGATAGGTCAACATTTGTTCGACCGATTGTACTCATCGGCGTCCGCATATGGCTTGCAAATCGTTAATCAATCAACATCTTCACATGCCGAAAATTGTTTTATTAAAAATCATTCCTAATAGGCTTCACATTCGGTCGCATTTATGGATAATAGAACTCGTCAAGACGCACGTCCGGAGAGGGCCCTTACGGGACCGGACGAGCGCACCATCGCCATCGATCGAAAGGATCGAATCATGAAGTTTGTTTGCCCCGTTTGCGGTTATGTGGAAGAGTTCGACGGCGACCAGCTGCCCGAGGATTTCAAGTGCCCCCAGTGCGGCGTTCCCGGCTCTCGCTTCCTGAAGCAGGAGGAGGGTCAGCTCGAGTGGGCTGCCGAGCACGTCGTGGGCGTCGCCAAGATGGAGGGCGTCTCCGAGGACATCGTTGCTGACCTGCGCGCCAACTTTGAGGGCGAGTGCTCCGAGGTCGGTATGTACCTGGCCATGGCTCGCGTCGCTCATCGCGAGGGTTATCCCGAGATCGGCCTGTACTGGGAGAAGGCTGCCCACGAGGAGGCCGAGCACGCCGCCAAGTTTGCTGAGCTCTTGGGCGAGGTCGTGACCGACTCCACCAAGAAGAACCTCGAGATGCGCGTTGAGGCCGAGAACGGCGCCACCGCCGGCAAGACCGATCTTGCCAAGCGCGCCAAGGCCGCCGGCCTCGATGCCATCCACGACACCGTGCACGAGATGGCTCGCGACGAGGCTCGCCACGGCAAGGCTTTCGCCGGCCTGCTCAAGCGCTACTTTGGCTAAGCCAGCAGCCTGAGAGATAATCTCTAGCTTCATAAGGCCCGAACCGTATTGGTTCGGGCCTTTTTGTGTCTCGAGAACTCGTAAACGCCCTGAAATAGGACCGCCTTCGGCATCGGTTTCTCGTCAAAAACTAAGTGAGTAGACTTTTTGGAACTTGCCGAGCACACCATCCATATTGCTTTATAAAGCCGCAGGTAAATGACTTGTTGCAAAACGGCCTGGTCACCATCAAGCCAAAAGTCTACTCACTTAGAACCGCAGCCGTCCACGATCGAGCTGTTTTGCGTCTAACGGGCATCTTTCCGTCGATTACTCCCAATTTTGTCCAGTCAACGAATAGTTCAGACCGGAGTAATGTCTCAGCCCTTTGCTCATCTGAGCTTTTATCACGATATTCAGCATCGAGCATCCTGCATACGGCCTTAACGATCGCGCGGAATCTATCCTCATCGGATATCTGTCTGTGTGTCAGGAGAAGCACATCGTAGCCCATAGCCTGAAGGGCCGTCATGCGGTCAGCGTCACGCAAGCCATCTCCTGCGCGTCCGTGTGAGGCCTTTCCCTGACATTCAATGGCCACCTGTCGCCTGCCGTCCGGCGAAGACAGAAGTAGATCGATATATACACGGGACTTTCCCACAATCGCTCGGGCACTTGTGCTTAGCGTCACTTCGACATTGAGCTCTATGCCGCAAAAACCTTCGCCTCCCAGGGATCGCGGCAGTCCAAGCAACAAATACGCCTCGACCTCAAAAGGCGACGCGGCGCCCAATGGAACAAGTTGCGATACCGCCATGAATCTATTGCCGTAACGCATCCCGCAAACATCTGAACAAAAACGGTCAAGGTCTCCGCCCAAAACCAAAGCGTCTCGACGCCATAAATTTGAGGCGGTGCCGTCCTCGGACGGGCAGCGCACCCAACCGAACGTTGTCGAAATCGCGCCCGAATCAATTGCACGCGAAAGCTCCGCCTCAAGTGCCGCCGGCAGGGCACACACCGCAAACAAGCCACACATCTCCGCCAATACCAAAAGAAGCTGAAGATCCGTCAGATGCCGCGACATGATGAATGCCGTCAGCAGAGGAGACGTAACCAAAAACCCATGCTCCGTTTCCAGCACGGATTCCCTGGGGAGCTCGCCAAGGAACAGCCGCTGCCTAATGCTGGCAGAGCATGTCCGCTTGTTTCTCGTCCGAACCAATGTATACAACGGAAAGCCGAGCACAACCGCAGCCGTCGGGTTACGGGCGAGGTCATATCGCTGCCGGTCTTCTTCCGGTCGTGGCAGCGGCGGACACAAAGCACGGACCTGAGGGGGCAAACGCCAGTACCTAAAAGCCGATATGTCACAAAGCAGATCCTTCATAGGCACAGGAAAACACGAATTTCAACCCAGTCAGTCACGCGTTGGAGCGAACGCACCAAAAATGGCGCCGAATGGACCGCTAAGTTTTCAACAGCCCTCCCCAACTGACCAAAAGCTTGCCAAGAACTGGACGAGACCCTGTTGAAAACCCCATTTTTTCTCATGCGGAAGCTTTGCGCGGCAAGTGAGTAGACTTTTTTGAACATCCCGAGCAGGCCGGTCATCCTGCTTTTCAAAGCCGCAGGTAGATAGCTTGTTACAAAACTGCCTGGTCGCCAAAGTGCCAAAAGCCTACTCACTTAGATTGCGGTATGCCCCCCATTAGTTGCAATTCCAAGGTGTTAAGCACTTTTGGACTCAAATCGTCATACTGGACAAGAATTTTAGTTGAGTCTTCAGGGACAGACGCATCATCGGCACACCAATAACAGTCACTGATATCGATAAAAGGGATGCTCGAGCACGTGAGTGTCTGCACAAAAGAGCTTCCGCCCGTTCCACGCTCCGCAACCACGGTGCAGTAAAGGCCCGCGTCTGCATGATCGATCGAAACCTCCCCTGCCGGAAACGCTTTCCGTACAAGCGCCGCCAGGCCATCACGCGCCTCGCGAGCACGAACGCGCACGCGGTTCACATGTCGCTCGTAATCACCCGATTCCAGCAAACGCGCCAAGGCAACCTGATCAACAGAACTTACCGACGAGGCGTAGAAACCAAGGTTGCGTTTAAACCTCTCCATTAGCTCATCGGGCAGCACCATGTACGCCAAACGTAACGCCGATGAAAGGCTCTTCGAAAACGTGTTGGTGTAGATAACCGACTGGGCGGCATCGATCGACGCGAGTGCGGGAATCGGCTTGCCGGCAAGACGAAACTCACAATCAAAGTCGTCTTCGATGAGATACCGACCTGGCCGCTCGGCGGCCCAGCTCAGCAACGCATAGCGACGTGCAATGCTCGTCACAAGACCGGTCGGATACTGATGAGACGGCATCAGGTGAAGGACATCGGTCCCGGTTTTCTGCAGCGCGCTCAAGTCCACGCCCTCAGCATCCAACGGGACATGCCGCACTTCGCAACCCATGGCCTGATAGATGCGCGTCAAGCGCAAATAGCCTGGATCCTCGACGGCATACACCTTGTCCGCGCCAAGCAACTGAACCAACATGGTATCGAGCAGCTGGGCGCCCGCACCGATAACGATATTGTCGGGATTGACATTCATGCCCCTTGTCCCGCGCAGATGGTGCGCAATCGCACGTCGCAGTCGAGCGGTGCCCTGCGCCGGTGCGGGCGAAAAGATTTCACGTTCGTCTTCGGACGTCAGCGTCGCCCGTAGCGCACTTTGCCAAAGCCGCGCCGCCTCCAAAGCGGAAGGAGAAAGTGCGTCGAATCGCTCTGCCTGCCCCATGGCATCATGCGCGCTGGGACCAACAGGGACAGCATCTCGGTCGATATCCCCCGCAGCCAAAGCCAAAACCGGCGCATCCGGAAGCTCGCACGCGTAGTAGCCACGACGCGGCATTGAGCAAATATAGCCCTCGGCAAGCAACTGGCTATATGCATTCTCGATGGTAATGACACTGATACCCAGATGACTCGCAAAGGCGCGCTTAGACGGAAGATGCTCCCCCGCCGCAATGCGTCCAGCAACGATATCATCTCGAATTTGCTGGTAAACATACTCATAGAGCGATGCTTCGCCGCGGTTTTCCAAATTATAGTCAAGCATGAGTTTGTCACCTGACCTTATCGAGTCATTCAATCTGATATTACTCTGACCTTGTTATTATCTCGAAAACTGAGTATTTCGCCATACCCAGCTCCCCGATAGGATGTTCCGTCAAGCAATGCACATGCCAACCAAGGGAGCAACCATGGCAGAACAGACCA
>CAJMMA010000036.1 GCA_905214435.1 uncultured bacterium | reverse complement strand
GGCACATGCGAGGCCGCGAGCAACCGCGCTTCACGCGCGCCGGTCCTCAAAGCCCAGGCCTCTTCTAGCTGCTGTACGCCCATGCGGTACCGTCCCTTCAAAACAAAAACCCACGATGCGGGTGTTCCCCGCATCGTGGGCAACGGCTGCAGTATAGCGCCGATAGGCGACTGAACGCCTAAATGTTGAGCGCGCGGTAGATCACGTAAGCCTAGACATTCATCAGCTGATGGCCGAGTTTGAGCGTCTTTAGACCGCGCTCCCCTTCCACGCCATCGAGCGTGTCGATCAGCATATTGGTGGCCTTGATGCCACTGGTCAGGAAGCCATAATGCACGGTGGGAATGCCGCCCGTCAGCGCGCGCAAAAATGCGTTGTCGCCAAAACCGCTCACGCGACGCACACCCTCGCCCATGCCGCGAACCTCGTCAAGGGCGCGCAGGGCTCCGGCCGCCATAGTATCGGTCGCGCACGCGATAAACGAAACATCGGGATCGACGGAGAGCAGTTCGCGTGCAGCGCGATAGCCCGAGTCGAGCGTAAAGGACCCCTGGCAAATCAGGCTCGGATCAAGTGCCACGCCCGCGGCGCGCAAGCCGGCCTCAAAACCACGACGACGGTCATAACCGGCGGCACGGTCTTCCTCGGTAACTCCGATGTAGGCGATCTTGCCCTCAGCACGCTTCGCGAGTGCCTGACCCAGCTCAAAGGCGGCCTCGTAATCGTCGTGATAGACGCACGCCGCACCCTCGACATGTTGGCCGATCAACACAATGGGCACACGGCACGACTCAATCGCGCGACGGTGCTCGTCGGTGATCATGGTTGCCACCAGCACAATGCCATCGACAGGGTGGTTTTGGAATAAATCGAGGTACTCGAGCTCGCGATCGGGGGCGTTATCGGTATTGGCAAGCAGCATCTGGTAGCCACGGCGCCCGAGCACCTGGCCAATACCGGCGGTAATGCGACTCACGGATTCCGAGTTAATCTTAGGTACGATGACGCCGATGAGCTTGGTGGAACCGGTGCGCAGCGCACGAGCCTGGCTGGATCGCACGTATCCGGTCAGCTCGATTGCCTGCTTAATGCGCTCGGCCTTGTCCGCCGAGATATATCCCCCGTTGAGGTAGCGCGAGACGGCGGCGCTCGAAACGCCAGCCAGCTCGGCCACATCTTTCATCTTAACCACGCGCGCCACCCCTGTCGTTGAAATCGCTTTCACCATAATACCCAACCCATGCCAGCAAATTGAGCAAATGAGACGGGCCCATAGATCATTTCAACCGCCCAGGTCGAGCAAACGTCAGCGAGCGGGCAGCTGCCGTGGCGAGGTGCCGCGAAAGAGGAGCGAAGCGTACTATATGTACGCAAGCGACGGTTTGAGCGGCAGATCGCCCGGCAGATGCCCGCGCAGCGTCGAGCGGTCCGGCGTTTGTTAAAACGCCGGAACATAGTTATCCGTGGTATTCGCCGTTGTACTGGATGAGCGTGAGGTCCTCCACGCCATCGAGCGCGCGGATAGCGTCGGCATAGGGCATATCCACACCGTCCGAGAACACCTCGACGGCCATCTCGACCTTGTCGCCGCGCATGGTCTTGGACTTGACGGTGAACTTGGTGCGCCCAAACGCGCGCACGATATCGTCGCCGGTGGTCTGGCCCGTGTAGTGGATGACCATCATGTACACGCGCGCCTTATCCTGGTGGCTCGAAAAGCCGGCGATCATCACCACGATCACCACCGCCGTGAGCCCCACGAGCGCATACATGCCGGCGCCGGCCGTAATGCCCGTGGTAATGGACCAAAACAGATACAGCAGGTCGAGCGGGTCCTTGACCGCCGTACGGTAGCGGACGATAGACAGAGCACCGACCATACCGAGCGAGATGACCACGTTGGTCGAGATCGCGAGCGTCACCATGCAGGTGAGCACGCACATGCCCACGAGCGTCACGGCAAAGCTGTGCGAATACACCACGCCGGTAAAAAAGCGCTTGTACACGCAATAGATCAGGATACCCATGGCGAGCGCCACGAGCAGCGACAGGCCGATCTTGGCAGGGTCGACCTGACCAAACGCCTCCAAGACGGAGTTCTTAAAAAAGTCCCTGGTGCTCATGGTCTAAATATCCCCTCGGTTCTCAAAATCCGATTCCCAGTAATTAAATCCACGCAGGTAGGCGGTCTTTTCGTAACACAGGCAATACTTGGAGACCGCCGTGAGTTCGGCCGCGCCCGGCGGCACCATATCGCGCACCAGCTGCGGGCAAAACTCCGTAAACTTGACCTCCATCACCAGCTTGCCGGGCTCCAGGACCGGCAGCGCGGGCAGCGTCGCGTCAAAGATGTCGAAGCTTCCCACCGCGGCACGCACGTTCATGTCAAACGTGATGCGCACGGTGCCCTCATCCATCACCCACGGCTCGCGCTCGTAGTCCACGATGGTCCGCGGGCGCATCATGTTGCAGATGCACTCGATGTAGAACTCGCGGCAGAGCGGATAGGGGCTCCTCAGCAAAAAGTCGTAGTCTCCGGCCAGAATCTGCTCAAACTCGCCGCGCGTGAGCGGCGCGTCCTCCTTGTAGATCCAGCTACCGTACTTCTTTTTGCGCTCGAGCTTAATCACCTTGTCGCCGCCGTTATAGATGCGCACGCGATATTTTTTGCGCATGAGAATACCGGCGTCTTTTTCCTCGTAGGCCGAGTTGCAGTAGTCGTCAAAGTACAGGCTGCGAATGGTGTAACCGCCCGCCTGCGCATGCTTGTCCAGCTTAAACACCGGCGCCATACGGCAGGCAAGCGCAGCGCGCTCGCCTTCGTTGATGAGGTACTTGAGCTCGTGGCGGTAACGCTCCTGCGTAGTACGCGTAGGAGGTGCCGACAGACGCTCAAGCAGCGCGCTAGCCCTCCTCATACGTGTCCTCCACGACCTTGCCGCCATCTTGCACGTAGAAGCACTTCATGCCGTACTGCTTGCCGTCGTCGGTCACGTAATAGTCAAACGCATCTTGCGTATAGCCGTCGGAGTTGGTGGCGCGCACACGCACAAAATACTGGCCGGCATCGGGCGCATCGCAGGTCACCTCGGGCAGCAGCACGTCCTCGGCCTTAAAAAGCACGTCGTTGATGGCATAGTCGCGCGCAAGCTCCACGGTATAGCGAATGTCACGCGCCTTAAAGTCGTAGGATGCATCCCAGTTAATGCGCAGCTTACCGTTATCGATCTGCGGCACGCCAATAAAGAACGGCATGGGCATTTTAAAGCTTTCGCAATAGCTCTTATGGTTCTCCTTGATCTCGGAGGGAATCGCCGCGGCGATCTGCTCGTATTGGTCCTTGGTCACGGGCAGGTTATCGATATCGGGGGCGGCAAAGACGAGCGACTCGGTCACCTCGCGATAGTACTTGATCATCTTTGTCAGGCGCGCCTCGGTCAAATACGAGCGCAGGTCCTTGACGGCGCGATCGAGCTCACTGCGAAACGCCTTACTGCGCAGCGCACGATTGAATAGCACGTTGCCCCAGTAGTTGCTTACGCCGCGCTCCCAGCTCGCATAGTCCGAGAACCCCTTCAGGCTCAGCTCAAGCTTACGCAGCATGCCGTCGTTATCCCAATCCAGGATGTACCAGACCTTGGAGTTAAGCGGGCTGTACAGATAGCAGTTGCGGTTCTGCGTATCGCAGTTGCCCGTCAGGATCTGAAACGCCAACCAATAGACCAGGTTCTCGGTATCAAAGTAGGTGTCGAGCACATCGTCGATCTTTTGCGTATCGTCGTTGAGCGCATCGAGCATCTCGATGAGCTTGGTGTGGTCCGTATCGCCCTTGATCTCGAGCATGCCCTCAAAGCTTGCCTGGTTGTAGTCAGGATCATCGGCAAGCTTAATGGTGTCCTCGTAGCGATGGAAATCAAAGCTGTTCACCTTGTACAGGTGCCCACTCTTATCCAGGCCATGTGCCTTAAGCGCCGTCTTGTTGAGCTGCTCCACCTGCGTAAACAGGCCGTAGTCCTCAAAGGTATCGTTGGACTTTTCGGTCTGGTCGCACACCCACAGATGCACAAACTGTGTGCGAAGGCCCATCATCTGGGGAATCCCGCGGATAAGGTCGTAGGCCATCTTGTTGCGAAAACGCATACCCTCGCCCATGTGCTTGTTGAGCGCAATCGCGCGCTGCTGGCGCCAGGTACCCTTGCCCTTTTTGAGCTCCACCTTGTAATTCTTTTGCGTGTAGGAGCTCGACGTCTGGCCACGCACCTGCACGGTAGCATTGGGCGCTTCCTCGCCATAGCCAACCTCGCCGGCCACCGGGCCGTCTTCGTCGCCCGCCTGCAGCAGGCCCATAACCTGATAGCGCGTCACGCCCATGTCGGCATAGTCATACACCGAGTACGTATTGATCTCGGCCCAGCTGTGGTCGGTGTTCTCGGAGCTGTTGCCGCGCGAGACCGTCAGGTACATAGTCACAATGCCCGAGTCGTCGTAAACCTCGTACAGCTCGTCCTTATCGCGCAGGTGCTTGGACTGGTCGGAGGCCTCGGCCTTTTTAATCTTGTCCTGCTTTTTGACCTTTTTGGTCGAGGAGTCTTCCTGCACCGAGCAGCCCGAAAGCAACAGCGCACCGGCAGCCGCCTCAAACAGGCGACGGCGAGACATCATCCTATCGGTCATCAGAACCTCCCCAATGCTTGCGATACACGTGAACTACCGCGCGCTCAAACGCGCCATGTGGCTCACCCTTATGGCGACCTTCCTCATAGCGTTGCTCGGCACGGTCGAGCAAGCGGCCCAGTTGTGTAAACCAGCCCGTCTTGTCGGTCGCCACCATGGGCTGCTGGCTCAGGATACGATACGGCAAGTTGGCGGTATAGGTATCGAGTCGCAGCAGCGCCACGATAAAAAACACCGCCGCACCCAACAAAAAGCCAAAGCCGTAAAACTGCTGCGGCAAAAGCAACGACACGGCAGTTGCCAGCCCGGCCATACCGGCAAACAATCCCGAGGCCAGCACGGCCCCCTTGTAGTCGGTAAAGTACAGCAAGATCAGCAGGATCGTGTTGCCCACGGCATACAGGCCGTAGCCCACGCACAGCGTGCGAAAATACCCGTGCATCAGGTTGTTAAAGCCCAACGGTAGGGCCGACAGCACCGTGGTCTCGAGCGAGATGACCGCCGCCGTCACAAACAGTTGCTTGAGCGCACAAAACCGCAGTTCTCGGTTGAGCGTGGCAAGCATTTCCTCCTCGGCCACCACAATGTCGCCCACCACGCCACCGTCGTTGAACAGGCTGTAGTAGTCGCGGTAGCGCGGATAAAAGTTGACCTCGACCGAGACCACAAAGTTGACGGACGTGACCAGGATCGTCAAAAACGCGATGAGCGCCGGCACATCGTGGTAGGGCGCACCATAAAACAAGCCCTTGACCTGCACGCCAATGGGACCGGCCCAAATTATCACCAAGTGCGCAAAGAGGCCCAGGTTGGTGAACAAGCCCGTGAGCGCCAACGGCATAAACTGATCAAGCCACCGTAAAAAGAGCCAGGGGCTGCGTTCGCTCTGCGGAAAATACCGGTACAGCAGCACCACGTCCCAGGCGAGCATGACGCCGTAGCCCAGAGCAATTGACGCCAAAAGGCCCTCGACCGGCGGCAGCCCCAGCGCCAGCGCGGCCAGGGCGCACAGGCACGCGACGCCAATGGCAGCCGCAAAGCTACATAGGATACCGCGGTAATCCTTGATGGCCGTGAGGTAACTCATGCCGTTCCAGTTGACGATCATAATGTTGAACAGCCACAGGCACAGCAGCCCCTGCAGCAGCGTGGCGCCCGAGAACAGCAAAAAGACGCCGTAGAGCACCGTGCCCGCAACGAGCATGACAGCATTGGAACCCCAAAACGAGGGCAGGATCTCGTCCTCGCGCTCGGCAAACAACATATCAGCCAAAAAGCGCGTGACCGGCATGGAGAAAAAGCTCGTGAGCGTAAGCGAGGCCAGCAGTGTGTAGGTCACCACGCACACCAGCAGATCCTGGTTGGCACGGCCCACACCCCACAGACCGCACAGCACCAAGATACCCACCTGGAGCAGAACGCCCAACAGCATGGGGCCCGTGCACACAATGCCGGCGTAGCCGTAAGCGCGCATCGTGGCAAACAGGCCCTTGCGCCTAAACAGGCGCTTGAGCTCAAAACCAATTCCGGCCACCGGCTACTCCCCCTCTCTGGGCAGGTTAAACGCACATGCCGTCTCGTCGTACAGCGCGCGATAGTTGGCGAGCATCTGCTCGTGCAAGAAGTACGTGGCAACGCGACGCTGGCCGCGCTCCCCCATCTCGATACGGCGGGCGCGGCTTGTGCACATGCGTTCCATGGCATCGGCCAAGCCCTTGCGATACATAGGCGGCGTCACAAAACCCGCCACGCCAAAGTCGTCGCTCGGGGCGCCTTCGAGAAGCTCGCGACAGCAGCCCACCTCAGTCGTCACGCAGGGACGGCACGCTGCAAGCGACTCCAGCACGCTGAGCGGCTGGCCCTCGGAGATGCTCGTCAAAATGGTAAAGTCGAGCTTTTCCATGTACTCGACCACGTTGACGCGGCCGGTAAAGATCAGGTCGCGCACGCCCAGGGTTTCGACCAGCGCGTGGCACTCGGCGCCGTACTCCTCGTCGTCCACGCCGCCCATGATGTGCAGGCGCACCTTGGGCAGGCGCTCGTGCAGCTCAAAGAAGGCATAAATCATGGTCTTGACGTCCTTGATGGGCGCCAGGCGCACCACCGCGCCAATGTCCACCCAGCCGTCATCGGGCTTTAAGGGAATGTCCTTAAAGCGGTCGAACTGGATGCCGTTGGGGATGACCAGGCATTTGTCCGCATCGCAGCCCATATCGATCTGCGTCTTGCGGGCGTTAT
Organism: uncultured bacterium; assembly: GCA_905214435.1. Taxonomy (GTDB): domain Bacteria; phylum Actinomycetota; class Coriobacteriia; order Coriobacteriales; family Coriobacteriaceae; genus Collinsella. Next base: position 12,595 of record CAJMMA010000036.1, on the reverse strand, counting down.
GGAACAAACTCGTCACGCGGAAGGCGCGGCGGTAGATCTCCTCCGAAAGCAGGTAGAAAAAGCGAATCCAGCGATCCTTAAACGACGGCACCACCCAGTCAGCGCGAATGATCTCTTCCTCGCGCTCGCGGGTATAGATGCCATGCTCGGTCAGCAGCACCGGCGCATGGTGAACGCTTGAGCCCAGGCAGGCGAGCAGGCCACCGTAGCCGGTCGAGATGGCATGGTACACATCGGCCACCGGCACCTCGCTGCCCAACAGGTAGAGCACGGGAAGCAACATGGAGCGCATGGTGTGGAATGCATCGGCAAAGGGCGTGTAGGGGTACTCGGCCAGGCACACGTCGCGGAAGATGTCCATAAACGTTCGGCTCTGCAAAAACGAGAGCGGATGCACGCAACGGCGCTGAAAGATATCGAACAGCACGTCCCAGTCCGGATTGGAGAGCGACACCAGGCGGCGTAGCGCCTCGCGCTCGCGGTCGTTAAAACTGGCTTCATGTTGCTCGCCCGAAAGCCGCAGAGCATCGTCCAGGAACACCTCGTGCACCTCGACCACGTTGCCGGGCAGCTCGTAGACAAACTTGCCGCGGTCGGCAGCATGCGCGCCGATCACCCACAGCACAAACTCGTGCTCGGGCATGGCCGTAATGTAGCCATGCATCCACGTGGACACGCCGCCGTGCACATAGGGGTAGCAACCCTCGAGTACCAAGCAGATTCTCATTTGTCGCCACCCTCCTTACGCGCAATGGTCACCGTCTTGTCCGTGGCTTTAACCAGATACAGGTCGCCCGTCAGATGAGTCATCTCGCCGCCCGTGACCGTCCCCGGTTGGCCGCTGTTAGCGCGGAACATAAACCACGCCTCGTCGTGGAAATTGCCCAGGCTGAGCGTCCAGGCATCAGCGCTGGTATCGACGCTCACCGTCACGGACGAAAAGCGCTGAATGGCACCCGAGCATTCCGAACCGGTTTGTTTGCGCAGGTCGGGCGCAGCCTTAGTAAGCCAATCCAGGTAGTCGGTCAGGCCGCCCTTGTAGACCTCCCAGCCCTCCTTAGCGCCGCGGTCGGGGTCCAGCAGGTCGTCCGGGTGCATAAAGTGCGTGCTCACATAGTGCATGTTGAGCTCGGACACGGCCGCCAGGCGCATGTAGGAATCGCCGACCATGAAACAATACGCGGCTGCTCCACGATGCCATCGCTCGCCACGCCAAACTCTTGCACGTACGGCAGGTCAGTGCCGTCCTCAAAGTACGTACTGGCAATAGTCTTAATGCGCGGAACATCGGTACCGATAAGCTTGCGCGCGCGGGCCGAAAGGATATTCGACGGCGGCACGTAAACCGAGCCATGAGCATTGGGCAGGACCTCGTCCTGAAACGCGATAAGTTCGTTGAGCGAAGCGACGAGCGTCTCTTTGTTCTTCCAGGTCTTGTAGACGTACAACGTACCATAGTCGGTGTCCCAGAGCGCAAGCGGCTGATGGTTGTAGCCGTGAAAGCCCAGCTCGCCGCCCATCTGCAGCAGCATGCCGCCAAAAAATCGAAACTGCGTGGTATCGGGTTGGCGCGCGGGCTCGGTCTGGTTGACCGCGTCCTCGTAATTTTCGATCATCACGCCGGTATAGCGAATGCCGTATTTTTGCGCGAGCTTTTGCAGATCGGGCCACCAGACCTTGGTGTAAAAATCCGCAATGGAAAGGCCGTAGTCACGCTTAATATAAGTACCATCGCCCGAGGGCACGGGGCTAGGAAAGTCGTCCAAATAGAACACGGCGCTGTTGATGACCGGATAGGCCGTGGCATCACCCAGCAAGCTTATGGCCGAAGCATAGAACCCACGCATGACCTTGTCGTAGATGCCAATGTTGCACACCACGGTGTGACCACTGCCGCAATCGTTAGACCAAATGAGCGGCGTGCCCGCGCCACCGGTCTTTGCCCATACGTGCGCCGTTTCGCGCAATGAAACCGAGAGCGAAGAATCGAAGGGATCCGAGAACTCGTAGCGCTCTCCTCCGCCCAACATAAAGTCCTCGCTCGGAACGATACTTTCGGCTGTCGCATAGTCATATCCGGCCGATTCGATACCAAGCTTGGAAGCAATAGCCTGCAGGTAGTTCGAGTTATCTGGCGTCATGCCCAGCATAAGCGAACCGCCGGCACTCACCCAACTCATAATGTCGGTCAGATGCGTACCCAGTCCGTCAAGCGAGGGCATAAGCACAATCACGCGATCAAACGACGTGAGCGATGGGATCGCGTCCGCACCGTCGGTGGCAATATCAACATCGCGGTGCGCGATCTTCATGTCAAGCAAGATCTGGTCGAACTGCTCTTTGACGTCCTCGACGCCATCTTGGTCCGAGTCGGTAATAACCAAGCACGTGGGCTTTTGACCAAATATTGCCGAGGAAGCCGGCACCGCATCGTTGGCGGCAAGCATCCCCAGCTTATGCTGGCCCGCACTGTACTGTACGCCGGCGCGCTCCACCAGCAGCACGGCCGTCATGGCAATAAAGACCGCCCACACCACAAGCAGGCCCATCCAGCGAAAATGTCCCGCACGGTCGCGAATATGTTGCACCACGCTCATCGGGCCTCCTCTCCGTTGCGCCAAAAAGCCAGTTCCTCACGGTTGGCGGCGCTCAAGTACACATGCTGTTTGTCGATCGCATCGATCACACGGTGGACCTCGTCACCGTCGTGGCGCATCACCGCCAGGCGCAGGCAAAGCATCCAAACCTCCTGCTCCTCGGGCACGTCGAGCACCAGCTGGTCGATCACGGCCTGCGCCTCGTCGATCTGTCCGGCATCGGCCAGCGCCGTCGCGTATCGAATGCGCAGCTCAAGGGCGTCCTCGCGTTCGCAGCGACGCGCAAGCAGGCGCGCATACTGCTGACGCTGAATCTGAGCCACGCGTCCCTCGGCCAAGCCCGAGTTCAAGTATTCACCAAGAAAATCGCAGTATTCATTGAGGTTTTGCGCGCTCGGGTCTGTCTTAAAGGCACGCTCCAGCTGCTGCAGTTTAAGGTCGGACTCCTTGGAGATCTGCGCCACCGCCGTCGCGGCATAGTGCGCCACCTCAACGTCGTCGTTAAGCTTAGCCGACTGCAGCTGCGCCAAGTACGCGTCGGGCTCCTCGGTGAGCATGGAGAGCATTAGGCGGCGCCGGTATGCCGGGTCGTTGACGATGAGCGCCTCCTCGAGCGGCACTACGCCCGCATCGTCCTCACCACTCGGTACCGGCATACTGCGATGCAGGTCGTCGTTGAAGCGCAGCGACTCCAGCGCAGACTCTTTCAGTCCCTCGCCAAACACCGCGCTGCGGACCGATAGCAGAACCACCATCAACGGGCCCCACAGCGGCACCAGCACTATCACAGGCAGCATGTGCCCGCGCACCGGCAGCAGGCCCAGCTTCATGAGCGTCCACAGCACCAGGCAAACCAGCGCATGAATCAGCAGCAAGACGGCAGCAACGACAAGCGAGATCAAGCGGCACCCCCCTCACCGTCACCGGTGTAAGAGATGTGCTGCAACAGCGCCACGATGTCCTCGCCGTCGACGGGCTCCACCGCAATCTGCTTTGCGCTCAGGCGCTCGCGGATAATGGGCAGATCGCACGCCTTTGCCTGACGCATAAGCAGGTAGAGCACGTCGCCGTCGACCAAGCCCGCCGCATCGTTCTCGCGGATAGCCGAACCAATCGCGCCCACCAGCTCGCCGACAGGCTCCATGCCCGGCACCACGCGCAGGAGCAAAAAGCTCCCCATCTTGCTATCTGCCAACGCCTGCTCCGCAGCGAGCTCTTGGCCAAAGGCCGCCTGCTTGAGCACGCAAGTGCCGTCAACGCAGCGCTTATCCTGCGCCACCGCCTCATAGTCAAAGGCGCGCCCCAGCGCGCTTTCGACCAAGCCGCACAAGATGCGGAACAGGTTTTGGTAATAGAGCGTCATTTGATTCTGAGCCGCACGACGTACAGAGATCAACACGGCGGGTGCCCCGTCGCGCTCGATCGAGTATCCAAACATGGGCAGCCCCGGCGTCAACTCGCGATTCACCCACAGGTTCGAACGACCCCCACCGCCCAAAAGGGGCGCAAGCTGCTCAAGCGAAAACGAGCGCGTGACGTCTTCGGCAATCGCGGGACTTGCTGCCACCAGGCGTGCAAATGCCCCGCCCGAAACGTGATAGATCGCCACCGAATCGTTTTCGAGAATCCCACCCATGAGCTCGCAGCACTTGCGATAGATGTCGCGCGGATTGAGCACGTCGAGCTCTTGCGTCACGGCAAAGATCTTGCCAAAGCTATCCTGACGCCCCACAATCTGGTGCTTGTATGTGCGCTTGTCCTCGATGGCATCGTGGTAGAGCTGCGTGAGGAACGTATTGCGATTACGTACGAGCTCGTTTTGGTCGCGCTCCGCCCTAATGGCCTCGCTGTTACGCAGCTGCACATAGCCGCACACGGCACCCACCACAAAGTACGCGATAAACGGCAGCCAGTTGGACGGCTCATAGAACAGGCCCTGGAAGGTATAGCCGTATTGAGTAAAGTAGCTTAAGGCCAAGCCCACCGATGCCAACAGCGCCGCAACCAAGCCAAAGTCCAAGCCATACAGCGTGCCGATGAGCACGACGTAGAGTAGGCGATAATCGAGCACATTGAGCTGGGCTGATTGGGAGAATAGACGCTCCAGCACCTCGAACAGAACCCAGGTAACGCCCGTCTCCAGGCATTTAATAGGCAGCGTGCGCAGCTGGATACGGTCGATGGCGGCGCGCAAGGGGTTGGCCTTCTTTGCGCGGCCAGCATCCCAACGCGCTTGAATGGTCGAAAGATCGCGCAGCAAGTCGTAACGCTGAAACCAGCCATAGCGCACGCGAGCGACGTCGCTGGCAGGCAGAGCATAGCCAGCAGAATCGCCATAGGCAACGGCAAGCCCTGAGAACAGCGCCTTGAGGGCCTCGCCCACCTCACCTGACGTGAGATGGAAGCTATCGGCAACGTCGAGCGTCTCAAAAGAGGCATCCCAGCTGTCAAAGATACGGCGCACCAGCACCGCAAGTTCCTCGGCACACAGCAGGGGAAACGCCGTATCCTGCGCGCCCTGCAGAGCGACCGATCCGGTTGAGCACGCGTCGAACAGCGGCACCAAAAACGGGTCCTCCAACGCAGCAGACGCGGTATACAGGAACGGCACACGCAGGATCTTGGTCTGAACGCCCTCGCGAGCAGCGTAGTAGCGGCACAGGTCGCTGGCTGCGTGCGCGATAATGCCTTTGCCCGTTTGTTCTGCGGCATCGGTGGCATCCTCAGCGCCCGCGGGCCCGGCTACAAACAGCAGCTGAACCCGGCGCCCCATGCACGCACGAAAGACCGAGCGCAGCAGCTCGATATCGCCCACGGTATCGGTATGCGGGGTAAGGTAATTAGACAGGTAGACCACGCGGTCGAACTCGTAGGCCTGCTCCAAGTGCTGAAGCAGCTCTTTCCACGAGGCATGAGGCGACGACTCATCGCGGTGCACATCCTTGGCGGCTACAACCTTAACGTGGTCCCCGGGGAATGCCTTGGCGCAAAAGTCATCGTCAACATATGCGGTGTTGCCAACAACCAGCACCTCCATGGCGTACTCCTCCCCTAAAATCCACTTTAGTCATAGTCAAACATGCGTATTTTACGCTGTCAACGCGAGCTGGAACGCCTTTAAGGCTGTCTTAAGAACTTTTTTAGAGGATGCGGGGACTTCGAGAGTGCAAAATGAGCGCCCAATCCGGAAGTATGCGGCAAATTCTTGACATGACGACCACACTGGATAGTGACAACGTTTCTACCTGCGGTTTCTTTACATGAAAAGGGCGATGTGCTCGAGGGTTCCGAAATTTGCCGCATACTTCCGTCGGGCGCTCAACTGCTATTTCAACAAGTCAACCAGCAGAAGCTCTTCGTTCTTTCGCTTGCTCGTCTCCGCATGAGCTTTAATTGCTTTTACAAGTTTTTCGCCGTTGTCCCAATATTCCTCAAGAAAGTCCTTCTCTTTAATTTTGCCTAGTCCAAGACGCTGTTTGCAGAATTCGTTAGGCCTAAGTTGCCTGTCCCTTCTGGTCGCATTCCCCCAATCCCGATAGGCACCCTCGGCGTGAATCACAAGCATCTCGATCTCCGGCCGCGTAACAAAATTCAGAACTTTAGTGCCGTTCTGCCTGCGCTTTGGAAACTCAAACTTGGGAGCGTTGCTGTCCACAATCCGTGCGACCGCAAGTCCTTCAGCCCCAGCAGTCTCGTAGTTCATCGAGAAATAGTCGTTTGCAATTTCGGACGCCTTGCGTTTTCGCGTGTAAGGACGATCGACAATGAGGGCGTCTTTGACCACTCGTTCTCTTGGAACGATCAACAAATCGTTGTCATACAATACCTGAACAACGACACCCTCTGCAGTTCCTTCACAGCTAAACAAGACAAAACGACTTGATAGAATGTCTTTTGCCTGATTACCCATTGATGTGCTCGCAAACATACTCGCGCATCGCTTGAACGTCGGGGTACTTAGGCATAGACCCCTTGATCACATTGTTGATGATCACATCGCTCTTTTTATTCTCAATCCGATTGATGCGCTCGGAATACTTGACGAGCTCCGTCTTAAACGAATCATCGCGCACAAGAACAAATACATTGTCCTTACGTCTCAGCACATCAAGAAGCTCCGAGTAATGAGTCGAAAAGAGCAAGGTTGCCCCATGGGGGTTCGTAACGGGGGAAGCAAAAAGCTCAATCACTGTGCCTACGAGCGATCTGTTAAGACCCGTTTCAATCTCGTCTACAATCAGATAGCCCCCATTTCTGAGAGCAGTTATCGCTTGATTGACCAGTTCCGCACCCAAAACCGTACCATTTGACAGAACAGAAGTCGCGATCGCGACATTCATCACCCGCTCCGCTCTTTCTCCCTTAAACTTAAGATGGAACACTTGGTTTTCCTTGTTCCAGACAAGATATTCGACGCTTGGATCAAAAGCCTGAACAACAGGGGTTGGCAAGCTCGTCAAAGGCAGCGTACGCTCGGGAGACTCCACCGAGACAATCTTTTTGCCCGTGATGACAGACACAATCGACATGTTGTCATCCAAGAAAGTTCGTTGGGCATCGTTAAGAACAAGGTCGCACTCGGCAGGACCCTCACGAACCAGCATAGGCTCAGAGATATCCTTCAGACGCTCGATATCCAAAACGACCTTTCTAGAGACGCGTGATGCGGGGCATCCCCAAAGCCATTCGTTCTCAAATGCAAGCAATTCAGAAAAAGAAGTATCCTCCGCAGCTTGGCCATCCACTTTACGAAGCTGGGACTCAATAAGATATACCGAACCTTTTTCGAAAAATACACAGGAAACATTGATCTGGCGCTCCAAGTTTCCGAGAACATCGGAGCCAGTTGCAAAGCGGCGCATAACAAAGCTGCCTGACATATAGCCAAGTACAAAGCGCACAAGGTTGAGAGTCGTTGTCTTGCCGGATGCGTTAACGCCAACAACGCCCATTACATTTTGAGAATAGAGCGAGGACCCAACTGGCAGCGGAAACACGTCAGCATAATTACCTTCTTCATCGCTCAAAACTCGATCGGCAGCAATAAAATCAAGTTCTAAACGCTTGTCCTTAAACAGTGTGACCCCATCGATTCTTAATTTAAGAAGTTTCACAGCGACCTCCTCTTAGACAATTCAATTATAAACAGTTTTCCTGTTTATAATTTGAAAAACAAGATTTCTGAGAAAAGCTCAGTCATTTAAGTTCATGCACAGAGACCCCCGTCGACCGTTGCGATGTTCGCAGACACGGTCCGTGCCCCCCTCGTCTGTGATTTATTGTTTATCCGCCGGAAATCACATAACGAGGTGCGGACCTTGTTCCGGTATGCGATTATCAATTTACGAAAGAAACCATGTGCCATCGGCATACATCGATGACCTGACGAACGGTCGTCTCTATATGAACGCAGCCGGCTACTGCTACGACCTGCCTGGCGGCAGCATCGTCATAATCAGGATATGCATCAACAGAAGAACGTCCGAACACATAACGAGGCAGGTTCCCGAGGGGAAATACAAACGCGAGTCGAGGCGATGCCCACGAAGCCCTTCTCGATGGAGTCGAGAGAGAAGATAGCGCGGATTGACAACCATAGGAATGTCTTTCGCGACGCTCCGTCCATCACCCATAGGCGAGCTCTACTAACGCTGGCATAACGCCTCCGCAAGAAACAGCCTTACCGTAGCTCGCGTACTTAGCTAAAAGCGCGTTGTAATAATCCGGTTCGACCTGCCTGCAAAAGCTCAAGTGGCCTAAAACGCGATGGGCGTGATTACGATCGCACTCGCGCATAAGCGCCTGGTATAACAAGCGCTTTAGCTCTGCTTTTCTTTGAGGTCCCAGGCGCAGGACGCCATCACAGTCAAGATAGATGCCCGTGATTTTACGAAGGTGCCCTCGCCCAAAACAACGAGTTTTGTCACTATTCAAATCAAAACTCTTTTGCCGTAGGCGACTACCAACAAAAGTTGAAATCTCCGCAGAGTTTATCCATTCAGTTGATGAAATGCAGATGTCGTCAGAATATCGCGAGTAGACGAATTTCTCGCCTAGTCCAGCCGCTATCTCATGATCAAATGAAGCCATTATGCGATTGGCGATAAAAGGCGAACACGGAGAACCCGTTGCAAGAGAGCCCCGATAGCATGATAAAGCTACGAGAAGATCAACATCATCTGCGGTGAGACGCAAGCGTGATGCAGCGTTTGTCGACTGATACACTCCCCCTGAAAACAAATTTCTGACCATTTTCTGAGTGCAGGACTCAAAGAAATGGCAAATATCAAGAAGAAGAAAATGACTGCTATTAGCATGGAGCTTGGCATTATGGCAGACGCTTGAACCCTTTTCGTAGGCTGTAGCGTAAGGGAGATCTATATCAAATTCCGTATTTATATAGTCCGATATCCAACACTGAACGAGCTTCAAATCTGGTTGAGGCGCAACGATCTTTCTCCCGCCGGCAGAAAAACAGTGATGCTTATCTGTCGTTGAGCTCGCAAGGTCCAGTAGCTGGCGATTTGTCATTCCAAGATCGAAGCAAATTCTATCCGCAATAGACACCGGCAACGCCTCCATACCCCATTGATCTCTTACGAAGGATTACCCGCGCCCTCATGTTTGAGAAATCTTGGTCTTCGCTTCCCTTAAACATGAAATAGGAATCGAGGTGTATCGTGCTTTTAATCAGGGAGTCCGAACCCTTGTTGCATCCCACTTTAGAAACAAGACCGGTAGCTCTCATCATGCAGCAAACATCCAACCAAGATATCGGAACGCCGGCATTTTTCATATCCGCATTTAAAATGGGTGAGTAAATTTTGAGCTTACTAGCACGGAAACCTTTGGCCGCACAGTATATCGTTCGTAAATCGGTCTCTGACATGGGCCCCAATATTTGAAGCAAATCAAGCAACTCATGGACGAGCGAGCCAACGTTAATCATAGCCTCGTCTCGATTAATCATCTTTCTAGTGGCATTTAAGCCAATCTTGGCCCGTCTTGTAGCATTGGCACCAATAAGGGACCTCAGTTCAGAAACAAAACGACATAAGTCAGGCGAAGACATCGGGCTATTCAAGTCCAAATAAAAGACTTTGTTAAGCGAAGAATCTCCCGTGGCTATTTCTTTCACTGGCCCATCAATCAAGAAGCTCCGAGAGCCCTTATATTGCTTTCCAACGGCAACAGAGGTAATCCAGGCAGCATGAGGCAAAGCGGAGAAAGCGCCCAACTCACAAAAAGATCCACAGCTCTCTGCAAAAATCAATATCCAGTCCGATATATCGGCAAGCATAGCCTCTTGTTGAAGCAAATTTAGTTTTGAACCGACCATTTCCGCCGCTACGTCTTCGGCGGTAAGGCAGAAAACGTTTTTAAAAGCCTCGGTATGATTGTTGGACACATAAGCTCTAAAGAATCGACGAGAGGGGTGCAGGCTCTGATCGCCGCCGCAGGGAAAGATAAACAAAGGCATTTTATTAACGGCTCGATTAACCCTCAGATGATTTCTCAGGATATTCAAATCAGTTTTACTGATACAGTCGCAGAGCATTGCACCTCGATTCCAATAAGGACAAGGCCGCACAGTCCGTGCATATGGTTATTCCGTAGGCACGGTTTCGGGTCCGTGGCTATGGAATAACCATATGCACGGACCCGAATTGGTAAAAACGTCTCAGTCCATCTTTAACAGAGGACTTGCTCCAATCGGGGCGATCAATGACTAGCTGCGACCTTGTCTCAAGTAACTTTACCATCACATTAGTGTCTAAGGCTGGATATTAGCCAGCTATAAATAGAAAGCATGCTAGCCCCGCATCAAGTTTATGCTGCAAAATGTACTCTATTGAACAGCGAGTCGCCCGTTCTCGGCCTATTCCTGGCTGCTACTCACAGAGGATTGTATCTCATCGTCACTCCCCTTCTTCTTGCACAATACATGTATCGCGTGTTCACCCAAGATCGCCGTGGACAGTTTCATCGCCGCACCCTTAACGGCATTGAAGAAGTTCTTAAGAAACGATGCGTTCATGTCGTAGTAGTTCATGTTCCTAAACAGCGCATAGAGTGCCAGATAAGTTTGGGCAATGACCACTACAACACTCATTGCAAGAGCGCTGTAGGGCGACTGGGAAATCCAGATCAAGGACCTTAAGCCCAGTTGGGCAAACCAATCTCCAACAATCAACAATCCGTCTTGGGCAGTCTTAATAACCCATGGGGAAAGTAGTTGCGCATAAGGAGGTGACGCATAATTTCTTTCACAAATTGACAAACACATAGAGGAACACGGTTCACGCGTCGTCATATGAGTTCAGGCGACCAAACAACAAATCATCGACGAAAGGGGCACGAGCCCCGTCTGCGAACATCGTATCGATCGACGATGGGTCGCTCGACGCGCTGCCCAAAGAGGAGGCGTCCGAGCTTGTCGGGGCCGAGCGCTACGGGAGGACGGCAGGCCGGAAGGCCTACCGCAGCGGCCGCTACACGAGAAGGCTCGACACGGGCGCCGAGGAAGTCGAGCTCAGCGTGCCGAAGCTCCGCGGGGCGGGCGCGAGGACGGTGCGCGACGGGTTCGCCGAGACACTTGCCTACACGGAATTCCCGCCGGAACGCTAGCGCCGAATCAGGACGAACAACGGAATCGAGCGCATCAACCGCGAGATCAGGAGGAGGGCGAGGGTCGTCGGGACCTTTCCGGACGACAACTCACCCCTCAGGCTTGCGACGGCGAGGCTGAAGTACACAGTGAAGCGCGAATGGGGCAAGAGGAGGTACCTGGACATGTCCAAGCTGGAAGAGACGGACGAGCCGAAGGGAAAGGCGGAAGGCTAGAAGAGGACGGTGCCGAGGACGGCTAAATCAATTTGCGAAAGAATCTTGACGATGCCTCGATACTCTATCGGGAACAAGGTCGTAGCGATTATCAAGCACAATTGGCTCCGCTCCGAGACAGACTAATAGAGTACTATTTTTTCATTCGTTTAGCCGTTTCTTTTCATAGGGTGTGTTGTGAATGCTATTTAATTTGATTATCCGGGCTGATGAAACCCTGCCCATGTTGACTTCTAGAATGTTTGAGCGAACTCCCGATGAGCTGGCGGACCGCTATAGAACTTCCACCAGCTTTGATTTTAATGCCCTCGCTCAGCTTCCTACTGTTATGGCGCGTGAATTTGAGTCGGACGATATGGGCGCCATGGCCAGACTGGGCTATATGGACTCTCCGTCGATAAACCCAGTAATTTCTTCACCCGTTCTGCAGTTTCCATCGCATGCCTTATTGGATCTCGGCTTGCTCGATGAAAACTTTTGGGAAAATAAACGTACTCATTGGAGGCTTTGCGAGGGGGACCCTTTTCGCCTGTTTTCAAAGTTTCTTGCTGACCGTCCCTTGCCGGTCGAACCTGAAGCGTCTTCTGCGTGTGACCCAAATTTAATTGCCGTCATGATGCCATTCACCGAAGACCCTTCTATCGACCCTGTATATTTAGCGTTGGTCGAAGGCTCTAAGAGGGCAGGTAAGAAATGCAAGCGCGTAGACGAGATATGGACTCCCGCAGATATTACGGAAGACATATTTAATTTGATTGCGTCTAGCTCTTTGGTAATTGCTGACATTACCGATCTGAATCCAAACGTCATGTTCGAAGTGGGCTATGCGATCGGAAGGGGCAAGCAGGCCGTTTTGATATGCAAAGATGATGTTCCCCAGCTGCCTTTTGATATCAGCCACAGGAGGGTATTTACCTATAAGCGAGATAAAGACGGATTAGCGATACTTTCAGACAGGGTTATGAAAATCTTGACGAATGATCAGTGATTGGTTGTTCGCTTACGCACTGGGCCCGACATGAGCTCCGGAGCCCCCTATCGATAGATTCCGGCCTCGATGAGCTGGCGCGTGTTGTCCTCGCCTATGCCGTGCAGTTCCGCTTTCTTACCGAGGATACCCGGAGTCGTCGGAACCATTCTCCAGCATAAGAACT